>CAZBYX010000089.1:0-13044 GCA_964496055.1 uncultured Saprospiraceae bacterium | reverse complement strand
CGCCCCGACATTTCCCAAACGCGTTCCAAAATCCTGACCGCCATGCCCTTCGACATCGAAATGATTCGCTCTTTTTATGCCAGCTTCCCCCAAAAGGTGGACCAGGCCCGCCAGAAACTGGGCCGCCCCATGACGCTGGCCGAGAAAATCCTCTACGCCCACCTGCACCCCGAATCTTCCCTGCAGCCCTACAAACGCGGGGAGGATTACGTCTTCTTCGCCCCCGACCGCGTGGCCATGCAGGACGCCACCGCGCAAATGGCCCTGCTCCAGTTCATGATGGCAGGGCGGGACAAGGTGGCCGTGCCCACCACCGTGCATTGCGACCACCTCATCCAGGCCGAAACGGGTGCGGAAAAAGACCTGCAAAAAGCCATCGACACCAACAAGGAGGTGTACGACTTCCTCTCCTCGGTGTCGAACAAGTACGGCATCGGTTTTTGGAAGCCCGGGGCGGGCATCATTCACCAAATCGTGCTGGAGAACTACGCTTTCCCGGGCGGCATGATGATCGGCACCGACAGCCACACCCCCAATGCCGGCGGTTTGGGTATGGTCGCCATCGGAGTCGGGGGGGCGGATGCCGTGGACGTCATGGCGGGCATGCCCTGGGAGCTGAAGATGCCGCGCCTCATCGGCGTCAAGCTGACGGGCAAGATGAGTGGCTGGACAAGCGCCAAAGACGTCATCCTCAAGGTGGCGGGCATCCTCACCGTCAAGGGCGGCACCGGTGCCATCGTCGAGTATTTCGGGCCCGGGGCGCGGGCGCTGTCCTGTACGGGCAAGGGCACCATCTGCAACATGGGCGCCGAAATCGGAGCCACCACCTCCACCTTCGGCTACGACGAAACCATGAGCCGCTACCTGCGCGCCACCGACCGCGCAGAAGTGGCCGACCTGGCCGACGCCATCGCCTCCTACCTCACCGGCGACCCCGAGTGCTACCAAAACCCCGAAGCCTACTTCGACCAGGTCATCGAAATCGACCTCTCCACCCTCGAACCCCACATCAACGGCCCCTACACCCCGGACCTGGCCTGGCCCATCTCCAAGTTCGCCCAGGCCGTCAAGGAAAACGGCTACCCCCAGAAGCTCGAAGTCGCCCTCATCGGCTCCTGCACCAACAGCAGCTACGAAGACCTGGACCGCGCCGCCAGCCTGGCCCGCCAGGCGGTGGAAAAGAAGCTCAAGGTGCGCAGCGAGTTCACCGTCACCCCCGGAAGCGAGCAAATCCGCTATACGGTGGCCCGGGACGGCCAGCTCGAAGCCTTCGAGAAAATCGGAGGGGTGGTCTTGGCCAATGCCTGCGGCCCCTGCATCGGGCAGTGGGCCCGCCACATGGACGACCCCAGCCGCAAGAATTCCATCATCACCTCCTTCAACCGCAACTTCTCCAAACGCAACGACGGCAACCCCAACACCCACTCCTTCGTGGCCAGCCCCGAAATCGTCACCGCCATGGCCATCGCCGGGGACCTGACCTTCAACCCCCTGACCGACAGCCTCGTCAACGAAGACGGCCAGGAGGTCAAGCTCGACCCACCCACCGGCGTCGAATTGCCGCCCAAAGGCTTCGCCGTCGAAGACCCCGGCTACGTCCCCCCCGCCGAAGACGGCTCCCACATCGAAGTGAAAGTGGACCCCAACTCCGACCGCCTCCAACTGCTCACCCCCTTCGAACCCATCACCCAGGAGCAACTCATCGGCATGCGCTTGCTCATCAAGACCAAAGGCAAGTGCACCACCGACCACATCTCCATGGCAGGGCCCTGGCTCAAGTACCGCGGCCACCTGGAAAACATCTCGAACAACTGCTTCATCGGCGCCGTCAATTACTTCAACGGCGAGATGAACAAGGTGGCCAACTACGCTGAGGACCCCCACAACCCCGAATGGCTGCCCGTGCCCGAAAGCGCCCGTCGTTACAAAGCCAAGGGCATCGGCACCGTCGTCTTCGGGGAGGAGAACTACGGCGAGGGCTCCAGCCGCGAACACGCCGCCATGGAACCCCGCTACCTCGGCGTCAAGGCCGTCATCGTCAAGAGCTTTGCCCGCATTCACGAAACCAACCTCAAAAAGCAGGGCATGCTCGCCCTGACCTTCGTCAACCCCGACGACTACGAGCTCGTTCGCCAGGACGACGTCATCGACATCCTGGGCTTCGATGAAATGGCCCCCGGAAAGAACCTCACCGTCGTGCTCCATCATGCCGACGGCACGGAAGACCGCTTCGAAGTGAAGCACACTTACAACCAGGCTCAAATCGAGTGGGTGCGTGCGGGTTCGGCCCTGAACAAAATCCGCCAGGAAATCAACGTGATGCAAAACGGCTGAACCCCCTGCCATCCAGCCAGTGAATCGCCCCACCGGGTGGGGGTGCGGGTCGGCTGCCCACCCGCACCGCCCCCCCTCCCCGAACCCGTTTCGGGGTTCCCATCGTAAACCTTCCCTAAACCTCCGTCCATCATGCTCGACTCCGCCCTGACCCGCAGCGCCAAAGACTTGATGCAACTGGAAGACCGCTACGGCGCCCACAACTACCACCCCCTGCCCGTCGTCCTTTCCCGGGGGGAGGGCGTGTACGTTTGGGACGTGGAGGGCAAGCGCTACTTCGACTTCCTCTCCGCCTACTCGGCGGTCAATCAGGGGCATTGCCATCCGCGAATCGTGGGCGCCCTGAAGCAGCAGGCCGAACGCCTGACCCTGACCAGCCGTGCTTTCTACAACGACCGCCTGGGCGAGTACGAGAAGTTCGTGGCGGAGTATTTCGGCTTCGACAAGGTGTTGCCCATGAACACGGGCGCCGAAGGGGTGGAAACCGCCATCAAGCTCTGCCGCAAGTGGGGCTACGAGAAAAAGGGCATCCCCGACGGCGAAGCCCTCATCGTGGTGTGCGAGCAAAACTTCCACGGCCGCACCACCACCATCGTCTCCTTCAGCACCGACCCCGATGCCCGGGGGCACTTCGGACCCTACACCCCCGGCTTCGTGGCCATCCCCTACAACGACCTGGAAGCCTTGCAACGGGTGCTCGAAGAGCAGGGCGAACGGGTGGCGGGCTTTCTCGTGGAGCCCATCCAGGGGGAGGCCGGCGTGAACGTTCCCGCCGACGACTACATCCCCCGCGCAGCCGAGCTGTGCCGCCGCCACCAGGTGCTCTTCATCGCCGACGAAATCCAGACGGGCATCGCCCGCACGGGCAGCCTGTTGCGCGTTTGCGGCGACTGCAGCTGCCAGGGGCACTGCGAACGCCGGCCCACCTACACCCGCCCCGATATTCTCATCCTGGGGAAAGCGCTCAGCGGAGGGACCTACCCCGTCAGCGCCGTGTTGGCCGACGACGCGGTCATGGAGGTCATCCGCCCGGGCCAGCACGGCAGCACTTTCGGGGGCAACCCCTTGGCCTGTGCCGTAGCCATTGCCTCCCTGGAGGTTGTTCGCGACGAAAAACTTGCGCAAAACGCCCGGCGGCTGGGGGTGCTTTTCCGCCAGCGCATGCAGGCCCTGGTCGAGCGTTCGGAGCTGGTGGCGACGGTGCGCGGCAAAGGGCTGCTGAACGCCATCGTCATCAATGACAGCCCGGAGAGCTCCACCGCCTGGGACATCTGCCTCCGACTGGCGGAAAACGGCTTGCTGGCCAAACCCACCCACGGCAACATCATCCGCTTCGCCCCTCCCCTGGTCATGACGGAGGAGCAGCTGCTGGAGTGTTGCCACATCATCGAACGCACCATCCTCGAATTCGAAAAGCGCCGTGGCTGAACCGAGCATCCCGCGCATCCGCGCCAAGATTCTGGACTGGGAGGGGGCCCGCGCCCGGGTGCGGGCCTGGCAGGCGGCCGGGCAGCGGGTGGTCTTCACCAACGGCTGTTTCGACCTGCTCCACCTGGGGCATGTGCACTACCTGAGCGCCGCCCGCGACCTGGGCGACCGCCTCCTCATCGGGCTCAACAGCGATGCCTCCATCCGCCGCCTGAAGGGACCGAACCGCCCGGTGCAGGACCTCCTCAGCCGGCAAACCCTTCTGGCCGCGCTCGAATGCGTGGACGCCGTCGTCCCTTTCGAGGAGGACACTCCCCTGCGCCTCATCCAATACCTGCGCCCCGACGTCCTCGTCAAGGGGGGAGATTACCGCCCCGACGACATCGTGGGCGCCGAAGAGGTGCGCAGTTGGGGGGGAGAGGTGCGGGTTTTGCCCTACCTCGAGGGCTATTCCACCACGAAAATCGAACGGAAAATCCGGGGAGAGGGGTAGGGCTCAGGCGGGGCTCCAGCGTTTGCCCACCCACTCGATGAAAAAAACCACTCCGAAACCCAGCAGGAAGCACAGCAGGGTGCCGAGCAGGAGGGGCTCGCCATCGTAGGCGGCGGGCAGCACGTTTTTCTCCACCAGGGGCACCAGCTCGCCGCGGGTGTTTTCGCGCCATTCGAGCACGTTGCGCCAGGGCCAGAGCTTGTTCAGGCTGCCCAGCATGAAGCCCGTCAGGGTGGCCAGCGTCAGGCTGCGGAAGTTTTTGAACGTCCAGGAAAGCAGGCGCACGAAGGCGGCCAGGCCCGTCAGGCAACCCAATCCGAAAACGAGAATGACCAGCAGGCTGTGGCTGTCCAGCGTTTCGAGGGCGTGCTTCACGGTGGGAATGATGACGGTGTACATGCCCAGCAAAAGCAAAATGAAGCTGCCCGAAATGCCCGGCAGAATGAGCGCCGAGATGGCCAACACCCCGGAAAGAAACACGAACCACCAGGCTTCGCTCCCCTGCCCCGGATGGGCGATGGTCACGAAATAGGCCAGGGCCGTGCCCAGAACCAGGGCCGTCAGCTCCTGCCAGCGCCAGCGCTCGATTTGTCGGAAAATGTAAATGGAGGAAGCGACGATGAGCCCGAAGAAGAAAGCCCAGATGAGGGGCGGGTAGTTTTTCAAAACATAGGTCACCCCGAAGATGCCCGCCACCAGGCCGGCCGCCATGCCCCCCAGCAAGGCCAGCAGGAAGTCCCCGTTCATCGCCGTCCAGACGGCCCGCAGGCCCCCGCGCCGGAATTCACCCACCAGGCGGTGGTCCACTGATTTGATGGTCTGGAGCAACTCTTCGTAAATGCCGGTGATGAAGGCAATGGTGCCCCCGGAAACCCCCGGAATGACTTCCGCGATGCCCATCGCCATTCCTCGGAGCGCTATGCCCGGCCAACGGGGTGCTTTTTTCATGGGCGCAAAGGTAAGGATTTGAACAGGCCACCCACGATGGCCGGCCTTTCGTGGTTAGAGCCCCGGATTGGGGAAACTCCGGAGGTGGTGGGGAGGCGTGGGGTGGGGCGGTAGATCGGAATCCAAATGGGAGGCCGGGCCATGGGGTCAAGCTGAGGGCCTTGCCCGCGCAACCTTCCCCTCCTTCTACCGATTTCACCCCTTCCGCTGATTTGCCCCTCCTCAAACCTCGAGCCCACACCCACTCCACCCCCAACGATTCTTGCGATTGGGCGGCTTTACACTTCCATGCTGTTGTACACCTCGATGACCTGGCGGACGTGCTCGGCGCTTTGCATGAGCAGGGCTCGTTCTTCGTCGTTGAGCTTGAGCTCGATGATTTGCTCGATGCCGTTTTTGCCCAGTTTGACGGGCACGCCGAGGAAGATGTCGTTCAGGCCGTATTGGCCGTCGAGTTTGGCGCAGCAGGGGAAGATGCGGTGTTCGTCACGGACGATGGTCTCGACCATCTGGGCGGCGGCGGCGCCGGGGGCGTACCAGGCGGAGGTGCCCATGAGCTGGACCAATTCGCCGCCGCCTTTTTTGGTGCGCTCGACGATGGCGTCCAGGGTGGGTTTGTCGATGAGGTCCATGACGGGGATGCCGGAGACGGTGGTGTAGCGGGGCAGGGGAACCATGGTGTCGCCGTGGCCGCCGAGCAACATGGCTTGAATGTCTTTGGGGCTGACGTTGAGCGCGGTGGCGAGGAAGGCGCGGTAGCGGGCGGTGTCGAGGATGCCGGCCATGCCGAAGACGCGGTTGGCGGGCAAGCCGCTGGCGCGCCAGGCTGCCAGCGTCATCACGTCCAGGGGGTTGGACACGACGATGATGATGGGGTTGTCGGAGTACTTCAGGATGCTTTCCGTGACGCTGGTGACGATTTTGGCGTTGGTGGAGATGAGGTCGTCGCGGCTCATGCCCGGCTTGCGGGGGATGCCGGCGGTGATGACCACGATGTCGCTGCCGGCGGTTTCGGCGTAGTCTTCGGTGCCCTTCAGGTAGGTGCTGTAGTAGTCGATGGGGGCCTGTTGCCAGCTGTCGAGGGCTTTGCCCCGGGCCAGGTCCCCGATGATGTCCAGCAGGACGACCTCCTTGACGAGGTCTTTGTGAGCAAGCACATTGGCGCAGGTGGCTCCCACGTTCCCTGCACCGACGACGGTTACTTTGGTCATGATTTTTCGATGGTTGGTTTGAAAGTTGGATTTGGGAAAAGGAGGATGGGAAGCGGCAGAAGCGCGGCTCCGAAGCCGTTGGGCACCGAGCGGAGCGTTCCGCCCCCAACCCATGCCCGCTCCGCATGCTCCCTTTCGTCAGGGCGAGGGCAAAAGTATTGATTTTTGGGGCATTTCCGGGGAGGCTCCCGGCGTTTGAAGGTCGGCGGACAAGCCTCTGCACTTTTTTTCTCTAATTTTGTTTTTCAGGGCGCCTTCCCCTTTGATTCCTCCCGGACGGGAGGAGCGAAACCACCTCCCGGGCCAAGAGCAGGATGGTTTCCAATGCATTGATTTTCAGTTTGAAAATGCAGGGGCCCGCCTGGTCATTCACCTTCAATGGGGGGCGGTTCTTTCGCTGCTCTCGGCCAGAGCCCAGGGAGGGGAGGCTTCCCTCAGCTGGGTCATTCACTTTTTTCAATGCGTTCCATCATGACACGACGCCTTTTCTTTGCCTTTCTTGTTTGCCTGGCGCTGCCCGCCTTGCTGAAGGCTCAACAACCGGAATGGGTGCCCTTCTGCGGCACCAAAGACCTCAATCTGCTGCGCGACCAGGTGCGCCAGGCCAAAGCCGATATGGAAGGGGCGCTCTTGCCCCGCGGGGGTATCACATACGTTCCCGTTCGCTTTTTCTTGGTGGCCAAGAGCGACGGCAGTTCCCGCGTGAGTGAGAAGCGCGTGCTGGATGCCATGTGCGTGCTGAACGAGAATTTCGCCGACATGGACATCCAGTTCTACATCAAGCAGCTGAAGTTTCTGAACCACAATACCATTTACAGCAACCCCGGCTCCACCAGCGGGCAGTTCGCCATCAGCAACCAGCTGGTGTACGACGCCATCAACATTTTCATCACGGGGGATGCCGGCGGGCAAGGGGTGTTGGGCTACTACCAGCCCCCGGCGGGCCCCGGCGGCGGCACCGACTACATCGTGGTGCTCAAAAACGAGGTGCACAAGAACAAAACCCTCAGCCACGAGGTGGGCCATTTTCTGGGCTTGCTGCACCCCTTCCATGGCTGGGAGGAAAGCGGTGGCTGGGACCCCAACGTCCACGGCATGCAGGTGGGCTTCTGGGCGCCCGACGGGCAAACCCGCAACGAAAAAATGGACGGCAGCAACTGCAACATGGCCGCCGATGAAATCTGCGACACCCCCCCCGATTACCTCTTCTGGAACTTCGTATCCAACTGCAACTACTTCGGCCAAGCCCGCGACCCCGACGGCGTGCTCGTCGTGCCCATGCTCGACAACTTCATGAATTACATCTTCAGCTGCACCCAGAACCAGTTCACCACGGGGCAGAAGAACGTGATGACCAACTTTCTGTTCCACCCCTTGCGCAACTACGTGCGCCCCAACTTCACCCCCAACACCCAGGTCATCACCCAAACCCCCACCCTGAAGAGCCCCGTCAACGGGGAAACCCTCCCGGCCCGCAACAACATCAAACTGGAATGGGAGCCCGTCCCCGGGGCCGACCAATACCTCGTGGAGCTGTCCATCACGGTGGGGTACAGCGTCAACCCCATCACCAAAATCACTTCGGGCACTTCGGTGGTCATCGAGGAGGAGCTCTTGCCCGACCGCCTCTACTACTGGCACGTCAAGCCCTACAACGCATCCTACACCTGCGCCGATTTTTCGCCCTCCGAGACTTTCGTCACGGGCAGCGTTCTGGCCAGCCGGGAAATCGAAGAGGTGGATGGGCTGACCTTGCTCCCCAACCCCGTGAATCAAGGGGCTGAGGCGCTGCTCGAAGTGAACGCCGAGGCTCCCTTCGAGGCGGAGCTGCGCCTGCTCGATGTCAACGGACGGCTCCTGCTCGACCTCGGCCGGCGTTCCCTCCCGGCGGGGACTACCCTTCTTCCCCTCCCCACGGGCGGCCTCGCGCCCGGCATGTACCTGGTCGTCCTTCAATCCGATACGGGCCGCAATACGCGGAAGCTGGTCGTGCTTCCGTAACGGTCGTCCAACGTCGGCAGGGTTTCAAACCCTGCCGACGTGGTTTACGTCGGAGGGAAAAGATTTTCCACCTGTGCTTCCGTGTCGCGCAGTTTTTGGCGGCAGAAGGCGATGAGTTCGGCGGCGCGTTGGACGCGGGTGCCGAGTTCATCGATGCGGGCGCTGCCGCTTTGCAATTCCGTCAGGATTTGCTGCAGCTCGTTCAGGGCGGCTTCATAGGTTGTCGGGAGCTTCTTTTTCATCGTCCAATTTTTCGATGGTGCTGAGGAAAGACCCGTCCTGCAGGTGGGTTCGCACTTGCAGGCCGGGTTGCACCTCGTGGGCCGAGCGCAGGATTTTCCCATCGAGGGTGGTCAGGGAGTAGCCCCGCCGAAGTTGGTTGGCGGGGTCGAGTAGCTGGATGGAGTTTTCCAGGTGGTCCAGGTGGCGGGTGTGGAGCAGGAGGGTTTGGCGGGCGGCTTGGGCCAGGGTGGGGGTCAGGTGTTGGAGGGTGTGCCGTTCGCGTTGCAGGAGGAGGGCGGTGGCGCGTTGCACTTCGGCACCCAGGCCGTTCAGTTCGAGGGTGGCGCGATGGAGCCGGGTCAGGGCTTCGACCCGGAGGTCGTGGGCGCATTGCAGCAGGGTGGATTCGAAGTGCAGGTTGTGTTGCAGGAGGAAGTCGGCTACGGCGGTGGGGGTTTTCAGGGCCAGCCAGGCCACCTTGTCCAGGGCGGTTTCGTCCAGCTCGTGGCCGATGCCGGTGAAGACGGGCAGCGGGAAGCGCGCCACCCGGCGGCACAGGTCCAGGTCGTCGAAGGCGGCCAGGTCCAGGCGGGCTCCGCCCCCCCGAATGAGGACGACCGCGTCGAAGTCGGCGGCCTGGGCGGCGATTTTGTTCAGGGCATCGGAAACCTCCTCCCGCACCAGCGCCCCCTGCATGGCCACCTGGAAAAAGCGCAACTGGAAGCGGTAGCCGAATTCGTTTTCTTCCAGGTGTCGGCGGAAGTCCTGCCAGCCGGCCGCCTGCGCCGAGGAGACGACGGCGATGCGTTGCAACACCACCGGCAGCGGCCGTTGCCGATTCAGCTCCAGCAAGCCTTCCTTTTGCAACTGCTCGAGGATGTGCCGGCGCCGCAATTCCCATTGCCCCAGGGTGTAGCTCGGGTCCACATCCAGCACCTTCAGCTGCAGGCCGTGGCGCTCGTGAAACACGGGCTGCACCTTCAATTGCACCTCCATGCCTTCCTGCAGCAGCTCTTCCAACAGACGACCCACCCGCTGGAAGGCCCGCAGATAGTCTCCCTCCCAGAACACCCCCTCCGAGTGGGCGATGATTTCCTCGCTTTCGGGGTCCTTTTCGATGAGGGTCAGGAAGTGATGGCCCCGCCAGGGGCTGACCTGGGCCAGCTCACAGCGCACCCACAGGGGTTCGGGGAAATTCAGGGCCACGACCCTGCGCAGGTGCTCGTTCAACTCGAAAAGAGAAAGGCTTGCCATCGCCGGTTCTTTTGCGGGGCCGCGAGGGCCGCCGCCTCGCCCGAAAAAAAGAAAAAAACCCGACACCGGGTGCCGGGCTCACAGAATCTGGATTCTCGTTTTGTTTGATTTGTGTGGTGCGTGCAGTTTTTCGCAAGCATCAGTCCGATGCGGGTGCCTCTTCAGGGGCGTTTTGATGCGTCTGTTCATCGCTCGTTTCGGGGAGGGCGATGGCCTCCAATTGAGCCAGATAGGCATCCCGAACTTTGAAAAATTCGGGAAGGATTTCTTCGGGCAGCGGTTTGGGCGGGGGGAAGGTCAATCGAAGGTGATTGACCTGGCGGCCGTTCTTCCAGAAGCGGAAGCAAACGTGCGGCCCCGTGGCCAGGCCCGTGGAGCCCACATAACCGATGACCTGCCCCTGCTTGACGTGCACGCCGGGGCGAATGCCCTTGGCGAACTTCTGCATGTGCAGGTATTGGGTCTGGTAGGTGTCGTTGTGTTTGATTTTCACGTAGTTGCCGTTGCCGCGCGTGTAGCCGGCTTTGAGGACCACCCCGTCGCCGACGGCGAGGATGGGCGTGCCGTAGGGGGCTGCGTAGTCGGTGCCCAGGTGGGGGCGCACCCGCTTCAGGATGGGGTGGAACCGCCGGGGATTGTAGCGGCTGGATATGCGGCTGTACTTGACGGGCGCGCGCAGGAAGCCCTTGTCCATGGGACGCCCCTCCTCATCGTAGAAGCCCTCGTATTCGGGGTGCTCGAACCAAATGGCGTAGTGCTCGGTGCCGAGGTTCTTGTACCAGGCAGCCATCACCCGGCTCACCCCCACGGGCTTGCCCTCGATGCTTTGCTCCTCGTAAACGATTTTGAACTCGTCGCCCCGCAACACGTGGTGGAAGTCCACGCTCCATTGCAGGGCGTCTTCGAGTTTGAGGGCCAGCTCGTAGCCGATGCCGTCGTGGGCCAGGGCTTCCCACAGAGAGCTCTCGATGCGGCCCCCGTACGTCTTGACGGCCTTGTCGATGGGGCGTTCGATGCGCTCGGCATAGAGCGAGTCTTTCAAATGGAAGACGAAGTATTCGAAAACGCTGGGTTCGTAAATGAAGTAATCGGGGGCGGTGGTGCTGTCGCGCCCCAGAATCAGGAAGGGTTTGCCCACGCGCAGTTGCCGCACGTCGAACACGGGCTTGGCATTGCGCACCAGCTTTTCGATGGTGGGATAATCCACCCGGTAGGCGCTCAGGAGGTCGGCCAGGAATTGATTGGGTTGGATTTCGCTTTCCTGAACCAGCTGGAAAGTGTCTATGGCAAAGCCATAGCGCAAGGTGGGCAGAAGGATGGGGAAGGCACCCAGCTCTACGTTATCCACGGAGGCTTTGGCTGTGGAAGCGAGGGGCCGGTTTTGGTCCCATCCCTGGGCTAAAACGACAGCTATCAAAAGAACGACTCCAAGAATGGGCAGTTTTCTCACCGAAGGGAACTTCCGCAGCCAACGGCGTAACGGAGGGTTTGGGTCCACGATGTCAGGATTTAGGTTTTTATTCGTCCAATGGCTTTCCGCCCGGCAGGGCTACGAAAAATGTGCCTCTTTGCCGCGGCGGTTCGAAGTAACCGGGTTCGGGATGGTGCTGGCTTCGTGAATGGATATGCAGGGACGAGTTTTCTGGTCGAAAGGGGAGAAAAATGGGGGTTCGTCTGGGGCAAATATAGGTTTCCGCCCTTAACTGGCATAGGGAAAGCTGTTAAAACTTGGCGGGAAGAGGAGGGCATCCGGGCGGAGGGAAGGAGCTTTTCGGCATCGCCAAAGGCGAAAAAAGACCCCGCACCGGGGGAGGCGGTGCGGGGTGGGGTTCGAGGGGGTGGGGTGTCATTCCACCACCGTGAAGGTGACGCTGGCCTCGTTGGGTTGGTCACCCGCATCGCTGGTGGATTCGGCGCGCAGGGTGAAGGTGCCCGTTTCCTGGGGCGTGTAGGTACTCTGGTACTGGAACATGCCCAAGACGTGCTCGTGGCGGTTGTGCAGGGTTTCGTACACATTCCCGCTGGCGTCGAGGATTTCGATTTTCACGTTGTGGATGGTTTGGTCGGCTTCGCGCTCGAATTCGACTTCCACTTCCATTTCCTGCCCCTTGGTGACGGTGGCCCCGTCCTGGGGTGCGTGGATGTGGATGTGCACATGGTAGGTGCCGTCATCGTGGGGGTGGTCGTCGTCTTTTTTGCATGCGGCCAGGGTCAGAGCCGTGGCGAGGAAGAAAAACAGGAGGTATTTCATGGCTTGCGTCTTTGATTTTTTTTCGGAGCGGCCCCTGAATGGAGCAGCTTCCGATGTGAAACAATGGTTGGCCTATCCTTTCGAGGCGAAGGAATGAGCCAGGCGAATGGCGAATCGGGTTTGGGCTTGGGTGTGCGGTGCCTCGAACGCTTCGAAGTAAGGGATACGTGCATCGGCGCCGAGCGTCCAGCCCTGGAAATTGAGGTCCAGCCCCAGGGTGGCCATCCAGAGCGTGCTGCCGGTTTCGGCCACGGTGAACTTGCCCATGGAGCGGTCGGGGGCGAGGGTTTCCAGGGAGAGGCCTGCGTAGGGCACCAGGGTCAAGTTTCCGATGAATTGAGTGCGGAAAACCAGGCCGTTCAGGTTCCAGCGGTTGCCGAAGCGATAGTCTTCGTCATTGGTGGTGGTTCGCTGGAACTCCGCGTTGGTGTGCAGCCCCCAGTTACCGTAGGTCAGTGTGTAGCGCAGGCCGAGCAAAGCGTCCCAGCTACCCGTTCCGAGGTTGAAGTTGGCGGGCAGGGGTTGGTCGGCGCTGCCGCGATCGTAATCTCCGAGCGGCAGTTTGATGCCCGCCCCGAGGTCGAGGCGGTGGCGCCAGGCGCGTGGTTGTTGGCGCGGGTCGAGCAAGGTGTAGAACACCCTGGTGGAGGGGTCGCCCAGGCCGCTGCGGCGATAGGATTCCACGCCGTTTTCGAAGCGGGTGTTGAGGCGCCAGGGTAGGGTGAAGCTCAGTTGCCACCGTGGGCCGAGGTAGAATCGGCCGCTCAGCAGCACTTGTCGGTATTGGTCTTCCAACCGGGCGCCGTCGGTGCCGTCGGTGCGATAGGTCTGCGCTTGGCCGGTCAGGGAGAGGAAGCTGTAGGGCCGGGTGGCCAACAGCCCCACCCCCGCACCCCCACCAC
>CAZBYX010000088.1:3540-13307 GCA_964496055.1 uncultured Saprospiraceae bacterium | reverse complement strand
CAACTCCCAACTCTCCACCTCAATCATCGTCCATGGCCAAATTCCGAATGAACCATCAACGCGGCACGCGCTCGGCGGCAGGAGGGCTCATCGTAAAGGTGGGTTTGTTCGCCTTCGTTTTCGGGGCGCTGTTCTTTGCCTTCCGGATCCTGGGCGGGGCCGGCGGGGAGGGGGAGGAGTTGCTGCCCGACGTGCCGAACCTGGAGGAGCGGGCGCCCGAGGAAATTTATTACCTGCCCACCTCGACCACGGGGCAAATCGTTCGGCACCGATACTATGCCCTCTCCTACCACGAGCGCTACGAGCTGCCCGAATGGGTGGCTTACGAACTGACCCGCACGCGCCTGAAGCAGCCCATCGTTCGGCGCACGAACGACTACCGCCCCGACCCCAAGATTGCGTCCGAGTCGGCTCAGTTGGAGGACTACCGGGGCTCCGGTTATGACCGGGGGCACCTGGTGCCGGCAGCCGATATGGCGTTCAGCGAGGAAGCCATGTCGGAGACTTTTTTCCTGAGCAACATGTGCCCGCAGGCGCGGGGTTTCAATCAGGGCATCTGGCGGGAGCTGGAAGAGAACACCCGCTACTGGGCACGCAAGTTCGGGCACCTGTACGTGGTCAGTGGGCCCGTCCTCAGCCAGCCGGTCAAATTCTGGTTGGGCGACAACGAGGTGGCCGTGCCTTCCGCTTTTTTCAAAGTCCTGCTCGACCTGACCGAGCCCGAGCTCAAGGGCATCGCCTGGGTCATTCCCAACAGCACCCAGGAGAAACCCCTCGACCACTTCGCCGTCTCAATCGATGCGGTCGAAGAATTGACGGGCCTGGATTTCTTCCCCCAACTCATGGAGGACTCCCTGGAAGAACGCCTGGAAAGCACCTTCGACCCGGCCCTCTGGCCCCTGAGTGAGAAGAAGTATCGTCTGCGGGTGGAGAAGTGGAACAAAGTCCGTTAGGGGGAGCGGTGGGAGGGAGGGGGCCGTCGTCGGGAGGCGCTTCCTCAGTCCGGCTCCCATCATCGAAAAATCGACAGCTCATGCCGAATCGCGAACAATTCATTCAGCACATCGAGAAGGGCTACACCTTCAAGGGGGATGCCATCGTCCTGGGAGGTGCCATGTTCGAAAAGGAATGTTGCACCGGCACCTACGTGAAAGTGCCCCTGAAGACCTTCAACCGGCACGGCCTCATAGCGGGCGCTACGGGCACGGGCAAGACCAAGACGCTGCAAATCATCGCCGAACAGCTCTCGGCCAAGGGGGTGCCCACCCTGCTGATGGACATCAAAGGCGACCTGAGCGGAATCGCCGTGCCGAGCGCCGGCCACCCCAAAATCGACGAGCGCCATGCCCGCATCGGCTTCCCCTTCGAGCCCGGCGGCAGCCCCGTGGAGTTTTTGAGCCTCTCCGACGAGCCCGGCGCCCGGCTGCGGGCCACCGTTTCCGAGTTCGGCCCCGTGCTGTTTTCCAAAATCCTGGGGCTGAACGACACCCAGGGTGGGGTGGTGGCCGTCATCTTCAAGTATTGCGACGACCAGGGCTTGCCCCTGCTCGATTTGAAGGACTTCAAAAAAGTGCTCCAATACCTGAGCGACGAAGGAAAGCAGGAACTGAAAGAGCACTACGGCCACATCTCCCCCGCCACAGTGGGCGCCATCCTGCGCAAGGTTGTGGAGCTGGAGCAGCAGGGTGCCGAGCGTTTCTTCGGAGAGCCTTCTTTCGAGGTGGATGACCTGCTGCGCACCGACGAGCAGGGGCGCGGCGTGGTTTCCATCATCCGGTTGACCGACATCCAGGGCCGCCCCAAACTCTTCTCCACCTTCATGCTGCAGCTCCTGGCGGAAATCTACGCCGCCTTCCCCGAAGCCGGCGATTTGGACAAACCCAAGCTCGTTCTGTTCATCGACGAGGCACACTTGGTGTTCGAGGAGGCCTCCGAAGCCTTGCTCGACCAGCTGGAGGTCATCATCAAGCTCATCCGCTCCAAAGGGGTGGGGGTGTTCTTCGTGACCCAGAACCCAGCCGACATACCCGAGGCGGTCCTCGGGCAACTGGGTCTGAAGGTACAGCACGCCCTGCGGGCCTTCACCGCCAAAGACCGACGCGCCATCCGCCTGGCGGCGGAAAATTACCCCCTGACGGACTTCTACGATGTGCCGGACTTGCTCACCCAGCTTGGCATCGGCGAAGCCCTCGTTACGGCCCTGAACGAAAAGGGCATTCCCACCCCCCTGGTCCATACCCTGCTGCGAGCGCCCCAATCGCGCATGGACGTGCTGACCGACGAGGAAATCCAGGCCATCCTGAAGCGCTCCGCCCTCATCGGGAAATACAACCGGGAGCTGGACCGCGACAGTGCCTACGAAATTTTGAAGGAAAAGCTGGAAGCGGCCGGGGAGGAGGAGCATCAGGAGGAATTGCGCCGCCAGTGGAAGGAAGCCGGGAAAACCAGCACGCGCAAGGAGAAAAGCACCTTCGAGAAAATCATCTCCAACCCGACCACCCGCCAAATCGGCCGCACCATCGCCCGCGAGCTGACGCGGGGCATTCTGGGGGCCCTGGGCATCCGCACCTCCACCCGGCGTCGCCGGCGCCGTCGGCGCTGACTTTGGCACAATGCTGGCAAGCGAAAGCGTATTGGAATCCTCCCCTCTTCAGGGGCCGGGTCGCCGCAAGACTATGGGAAAGCCTGCAAACCGCCCACCGATGCTTTTTTCCGACAAACACATTTGATTTTTTTCAATTTTTCCTGTTTCGGCGTCGGAAATACCGTTTTGGGGTTAGGGGGCGGCCGGTCAGAATCCCTAATTTTGGGCGACCAAAACTTATTCATCCCATGAACAGATTACGCCTGCTTGCTGGGTTTCTGCTTTTGGCCGCATTCCTGCCCGCCCAGCAACTTCCCCTCCTCACACAGTATCGCCACAACCAGAGCATCCTGAACCCCGCTGCGGTGAGCTCGGAGTTTCTGGCTTTCGAGAACAACGTCGCCGTCGGAGCCAGCTACCGCCTGCAATGGGTTGGCTTCGAAAACGCCCCGACCACAGCGGTGGTGCGGGGCGATGTGCTGCTGGAAACCGGCGGGGGGGTCAATCTGCTCACGGGGGGCTATCTGATCAACGACCAAACCGGCCCCACGGGCTTCACCGGTGCCTATGGACGCATCGGCGGCCTCATTTCCAGCGACCCCTACTACGGAGGCGTAGCTTTCGGGCTGAGCTTCGGCATGGTGCAATATCGGGTGGACGTTTCGGAAATTCGACTGCGCCAGGACGGAGATATCCTCGGCACCGAAGATGCCCAGCAGTTCTACCCCGACGTGGGTCTGGGTGCCTTTGCCTACACCGTAGTGGGTGACGGCGATTACCTCTACGGCGGGGTTTCGGTTCCGCAGGTCTTCGGCCTGGACCTCGATGTGCGCACCGCCGACGGGGAATTCGTCGCCGAGCGGGTGCCTCATTTTTACGGGGTGCTCGGCTTTTACAAATTCCTGCGCGACGAAGGCTTTTTGCAACCCTCCCTGTGGGTCAAATATGCTCCGAACGTCCCCGTCAACGTCGATTTCAACTTGCGCTACCAGATGGCGGCCAATTTCTGGATCGGTGTCGGGGGGTCGAGCGCCGGCGCCATGCACGGCGAGTTCGGCGTCCTCGTCGGGGAGAACCTTGGTTTTGGAAACACCCTCAAAATAGGCTACGGCTTCGACTACCATTTCAGCTCCTTCGGGCCCTTCACCGGGGCGAGCCACGAAATCAACGTGTCTTATTCCCTGGACACCAATTACTGATGGTTCCTTTCCGGGAAGCAGGCTTTGCGGAAAGACTCAACCACCGGCTTCTGCCCCATGACCCGATAGCGAATTCCCTGTTTTGCCAGACTGCACACCGAAAACCCTTCTTTGCACCCAATCTTTGAATCCGGCGCCTTTCGTCGGCGACCGGTGAGGCTTTCAATGAAATGAACCATGAACGAACCGATGTGCGGCTCTGATTCCCGCCGCCGCCTGACCGAACATCCCAAAATCGAATACGCGATGAAAAGATTGCTCGTCCCCTTGGCTTTGATTTCCTCGCTGCTCTTCTCGGTGGACGCCTTCGCTCAACCCACCTTCTACTTTCCCACCCAAACCCTGGCCAATAACGGCGAGCAAGTGAGCCTGCCCCTCAAGGTGCGCGATTTCACCGACCTGCTGGGGGTGCAGTTCTCCATCACCTGGGACCCCGAAGTCCTCTCCTTCGTGCAGGTGACCAACCTCCATCCCGCCGTTACGGGGCTCGATATCGGCGACTTCGACTTCAGCGCCGCCGCCGACGGAGTCATCACCTTCAACTGGGACAACGGCCAAAATTGCCAGAGCGCCGTCTCCGGGGTCACCCTCGACGATGAGGTCACCCTCTTCGAACTGCGTTTTCAGGCCATAGGGGGGTATGGCGCGCACACCTACGTCAACATTACCGACCAGCCCCTGGATATGATCGTCCATCGCCTCAATGCCAATTGCATGGACATCGGCGAGTTCATCACCCCCGGATGGGTTTCCATCGAGGTGTTGCCCCTGCGCCTCATCGGCTCCTCCACGAGTGGGAACACGGGCGAGGTGGTGTGTGTGGACTACGCCGTGGAGGGATTCCAGAACCTCATATCGGTTCAGTTTTCGGTCAACTGGAACCCCAACATGCTGGAGTTCGTCAGCTCTTCCACCTCCAACCTGGAGGATTTCCAGGTAAACGAAATGATGGCCTTCGACGGCGTGCTCACGGCCAACTGGTTCGACCCCAACAAGGAAATCACCCTGGCCGACGGCACCGTCGTGCTGACCCTCTGCTTCGAAATCAAGGGCTCTTGCGGGCAATCCGCCAGCATCGACATTACGGACGACCCCACCATCATCGACGTCGTGAACGGCCTTTCTCAAGGGCAGGACATCGGACTCTTGCCCCAATCGGGCCAGGTCACCGTCAATTGCTTCGACCCCGACGGCATGACCCTGAACGTGGAGGACAAAGTCGTCAATGTCGGGGAAGTTTTCACCGTGGACGTCACGGTGGAGGACTTCGTCAACATCAACAAGCTCTTCGCCACCCTGCAGTGGAACCCCGGCATCATCGAGCTGCAAAACTGGACGGTGGGCAACCACAACCTCTTCCTTTTCGGCTCCTCCATCAATCAGGCAGGCCCCGCCCATCTGACCATCGAGTGGGACAACTCCTTCTCGCTGGGCTCCACCCTCTCGGATGGCACCGTCTTGCTCACCCTCACCTTTCGGGCGGTGGGGCCCGGAGGCTCCAACAGCATGGTGGCGGTGGTCAATGACCCGGTGGCCATTTGCGTCAATCAATTCAGCACCGGGGAAATCGGTCTGAACACCAACAACGGACTGGTGGAAATACGCCCCACCGTCGGGCTGACCGCCACCTTCCCCACCCTGAACGCCAACCCGGGCGAGAATGTCTGCGTGGACGTTTCGGTGCAGGATTTCACCGACCTGACGCGGGCCGCCTTTTCCATGACCTGGGAAACGGACGTCCTGGAATTCGTCAGTGTCACCGATGGCGGCCCGCTCGCACTGGATGCCTTCGGCAATTTCAACACCCTGGTCACCGCCAACGGGGCCTTGGGGTTCGAGTGGGAGAACCCCGCCGGAACCACCCTGGCCGACGGCACCACCATCTTTCAGGTCTGTTTCGAGGTGGTGGGCAACCCGGGTACCTGTTCGCCCCTCCAATTCGGTGAAATCCCCAACCCCGTTGACGTGCAAACCACTTCCTCCAACGGGTTCAACGTCGGGCTGAACGGCATCAGCGGGGAGCTGTGCGTCCTCAACCCCCTGAACTTCCAAACTTCCATCTCCGATATTTTTTCCGTGCCCGGTGCCCAGGCTTGCCTGGATTTCAGCGTTCAGAATTTCGAGCAACTCACCACCCTGCAGTATTCCATCAACTGGAACCCCCTGCATCTGGTGTACGACACCCTGCTCATTACCGGCACCCTGCCCGGCTTCGACCAAACCAGCTTCGACGACAACCTGACCCTCACCGAGGACGGCCGCCTGCTGATTCACTGGCAAGCTGAAGACGCGCTCTTCGGCGAATCCGTTCCGGATGGAACCGTCATCTTCCAGCTATGCTTCGAGATGACGACCGCCGCCCTGGATTGCAACCCCGTGGCCATCACCTCCGACCCCCAGAACATCGTGGTCAAGAGTGCGAGCACGGGCAGTGCCAACATCGGGATGAGTGTGGACCCGGGCTCGGTTTGCAAGAGCGATTTCATCGCCGTGGTGGATGCCCAAATTGCGCCGGTGACCTGCGCCAACGCTCCCGTGGGCGGCATCAACATCACGGTTGAAGGAGGGAGTGGAAGCTACACCTTCAACTGGAGCGGCCCCGGCATCATCAACCCCAACCAGGAAGACCAGGCCGGCCTGGTCAATGCCACCTACTTCGTAACGGTGACGGATGCCGCCGACCCCTCCTTGCAAACCACGGCCAGCTTCACCGTGCCTTTGGCGCCCGACGCCATCCGCGCCGATGCCGGCCGCGACACCTCGCTCAACTGCTCCAGCCCCTTGCTCACCCTCGACGGCTCCAACTCCTCCCAGGGACCCGACATCACTTACTTCTGGGAAGGGCTCGACCTGGGAACCGTCAAGCCGGGGGATGAAACCACCCTCATGCCCGTCATTTTCGGCAGCGGGCGCTTCGTGCTCACCGTAACCGACAACTTTTCCGGTTGCGTTTCCACCGACACGGTGGAGGTACGGGCCGCCGTCATTCCCAATGCGGTGGCCCTGCCCGAGACGGCCGTCATTAAATGCAACCCCGATTCCCTGGTACTCGACGGCAGCCCGTCCTCCAATGGGTTCGAATTCCTCTGGAGCACGACCGACGGCAGCATCCGCCCCGGTACGGAAACCCAGGAGCAAGCCACCGTGCTGGCACCGGGAACCTACGTCCTGACGGTCTTCAGCACCCTGAGCAACTGCTCCAACACGGATACGGTGGTCGTGAGCGGCGACCTGGAAAAACCCGTCGCCGATGCAGGGGCTGATGCCGCCCTCGGCTGCAACGACGATTCCACCCCCATCGGAGGCGGAATGACCTCCACAGGGCCGGACTTCACCTATCAATGGACCCCCCTGAACGGCGGCGATATCTGCGGCCCGAACGACGCGCCCACCGCCGATGCCTGTGCCGCGGGGCTGTACGAACTCCTCGTCACCGACACCACCAACGGCTGCACCCAGACGGACACCGTGGAAGTGCAAGCCGATACCCTCAAGCCCTTCGTTTTCGCCGGCCCTGACACCTCCATCACCTGCCTGGTGAACGTCCTGGAACTGGCGGGCTCCGCCTCCGCCCAAGACCCCAACGACAACCTCAGCATCGAATGGACGGCTGCCAACGGGGGCAACATCCTTTCCGGGGGCACCACCCTCAACCCCCAAATCGATGCTCCGGGCAGCTACACCCTGCGCGTCACCAACCAAGACAACGGCTGCTCCGCCATCTCCACCCTCATCGTGGAAGACCTGCGCCAGGAAGTGCAGGTGGAAGCGGGCCCCGCCCAGACCCTCACCTGCAACACCACCCTCCTCACCCTCGACGGCAGCCAGTCCGCCGCGGGCAGCGGCATCAGCTACCTCTGGACCGATGCCGGCGGCCAGACCCTCAGCGATTCCCTCACCGCCGAAGTGGACGCCCCGGGGCTGTATTACCTCACCGTGACCAATGCCGCCAACGGCTGCTCCTCCACCGATTCGGTGGAAGTGCTCGACGGTACCACCCCGCCCCCCGTCAGCATCGAAATGAACGGCGACACCATCCTGACCTGTGCTCAGGATGAATTGATACTCACCGGCATGACCGACACGGGCAACCCCGACATCGTCTTCCTCTGGACGGGGCCGGGCGTGGGGTGTGTGACCGGCGGCAGCACCCTGACGCCGACGGTGAGCTGCGCCGGCGTCTATTTCCTCGAGGTGCGCAACAACGCTACCGGCTGCCTCAATCGCGATTCCGTCCTCATCACCGAAGACAAGGTCAAGCCCCAGGTCACCGTCCAGGTCAATGACACCCTGACCTGTGCCCGCACCAGCGTCCAGATTCAGGGCTTCACCGACGCCGTGGACTTCCAGGCTTCCTGGGCCTCCTCGCCCCCGGGCGCCACCATCCAGGACCCCACCACCCTCAACCCCACCGTCTTCGCCCCGGGCGTGTACGTGCTCACCGTTCAGAACAACCAGAACGGCTGCATCAGCTCCAAACCCGTGACCGTACTTGCCAACACCACCCAACCCGAAATCGTCATCGAAGGGTCGCTGGAGCTGGATTGCTCCACCCCAAGCACCCAACTCGATGCCGGCGGCTCCACCCCTGCCAATGGGCAGTTCAGTTGGACGGCGATTCAGGGGGAAATCCCCGCCGGGATGGAGAACCAACCCCTCATCGAGGTGGGGCCGGGGCTTTACAGCCTCCTTTTGACCGACCCCGCCAACGGCTGCACCGCCACCTCGGAGGTGGAAGTGACCCTGGTGGGTGAAATCCCGACAGCGGTGTTGCCCCTCCAAGAGGTGGAAAAGCCTTGCGACCAGCCCACCGTGCTGCTGGACGGCTCGGCTTCCTCCAGCGGAGCGACCATCGTGTACGAGTGGGAGTTGGTGGGGAGCGGCCCGCTGGGCGTTTCCACGCCCACCCTGGAGGCGAGCGCAGCCGGGCTTTACATCCTGACCGTCCGCGATACCGCCGGGGGCTGCAGCGCCTCCGACAGCGTGACGGTGGTCTTCGCCCAGGGTGGAGAACCCGCCGACGCCCAGGTGGACTTCGAGCCCTGCACCGACGAAGCCTTCCTGCTCGGCAACCTGCCCCCTGGAGCTTCCGGTCAGTGGTCCACTTTGCAGGGAGCCCTAATCGAAAACCCCGACAGCGCCGCCACCCCGGCCACCCAACTCGCCCCGGGGGAAAACACCTTCATCTGGACGCTCAGCATCGGCACCTGCACCAATTACAGCTCCGACACCGTGCGCATCACCGTGGACCAGACCAAACCCCAGGCCTTCGACGATTTCCTGACCGCCCAGCAGGGCACTTTCGATTCCCTGAGCGTGGACGCCACCCAAAACGACTTCATCCAGGGGGACTTCCTCTTCACCGTGCTCGACCAGCCGCCCACGGGCACGCTGAGCTTCACCGCTGAAGGCCGGGTCGTCTTCGTTCCCGAGGAAACCTTTTCCGGGCAAGCGCAGGTCACCTATTCGATTTGCAACCCCGAATGCCCCGACCTCTGCGACACGGGGCTCATCACCTTCCTCGTCGAGCGCGACCCCTCCATTCCGGGGCCCGAGGTGCCCAACGGCATCACGCCCAACGGCGACGGCCTCAACGACGAGCTGGTCTTCGACGTCTTGCTCAACAACCCCGATGAGTTCCCCAACAACGAACTCATCATTTTCAACCGCTGGGGGGACATCGTCTTTCGGGCCAAGCCCTACCTCAACGACTGGCAGGGCACCAACAACGCCGGGCAACCTCTCCCCCACGGAACCTACTACTACATCCTGCGGCTGGACTTGAGCGAGCGCAACATCATCCGGGGGGATGTGACCATCCTCAAATAGATGTGCGCAACCCATCCTATGCGACCGACGTAAAAAGGGCTCCGGATGCACACCGGAGCCCTTTTCTCTTGGGGGCTTCTCCAAATGGCGCCCCTTTTTGCTACCTTTACAAGACCATTCGAGCGTTCCAATCGCTTTTCTTACCTGCTCTGTTC
>CAZBYX010000088.1:0-3440 GCA_964496055.1 uncultured Saprospiraceae bacterium | reverse complement strand
ACCCTCACCCTGGTCTGCAACGACCTGGTCCATGTGGCTCTGGACGATCACTGCGAAGCCCTCATCACCCCGGATATGATTCTCGAGGGGGACTATCCCGGCCTGGATTCGGACTACGCCATCACCATCATCACCCGCCAGCAAGACACCCTGAACAACCCCCTCGACGGCGCCTACATCGGGGAGGAGCTCACCGTGACCATCCATCACGTGCCGAGCGGCAACTCCTGTTGGGGCAAAATCACCCTGGAGGACAAATGGGCGCCCGTGTTGCAGTGCGCAACCGATACCATTTTGGTAGCCTGCCACCAGAGCAATTTCCCCAAACCCGCCGCCACGGACAATTGCGATGCCAGCCCGCTGGTGCAGGTCGTGGCGGAAGAAATCCACAACAGCGACCCCTGCCAGGGCGTGGTCGTTCGGCGGGTCTATATTGCCGTGGACGATTTCGGCAACCTCAGCGATACCTGTTCGCAGGTGTTCCGCACCGAAAACCCGCCCGCCCCCACCTTCCCACCCGACCGGACCTTCCCCAACTCTCTGGTCAATTCCCCCAACCATTTCCGGGTGCGGCCTACGCCATTCGGAGCCGGTGTGCCCAACGTCGCGCAGGGCTTGTATTGCCCCTTCGAGGTGAGCCACCAGGATTTTCTTGGGTTCGGGTGTGGGAACACCTTCACCATCGCCCGCCGGTGGACGGTGAGCAACACCTGCACGGGGGAGGTTTTCGAACACTTGCAATGGATTCGGGTGGTGGACGAGCAAGGACCCACCGTTCAGGTGCCGCCCGTGAGTCTGGACCTGAACCTGCCCCCGGATAACCAGCACGAGGAATGCCGCAGCACGGGCTTCCTGCCCGCACCCGGCCTCTCCGATGCTTCGGGCCAGGTGCTGAACGTGCGCATTTTCACGCCCCTGGGAGAGCCGGTCTATGCCAACGGCGTGGACGGCCGCGACGGAGGCTACATTCCCTTCCCGGGCTTGCCCGCCGGCGTCCATCCGGTGACCTACCATGCCGAAGACCCCTGCGGCAACGCCACCGACCTGGTGGTGCTGGTGGAAGTGGCCGACCGCACGGCGCCCGTGGCGGTTTGCGATGAGATCACCAGCGTTTCGTTGTCGAGTGAGGGCAGCGCCGTCCTCTTCGCCGATGTGCTCGATGACGGCAGCTACGACCTGTGCTGCGTGGACCGGTTCGAGGTGCGCCGCATGAACGACCCCTGCGGGGTGAGCGGAAACACCACCTTCGGGCCTTCCGTCACTTTCTGCTGCCTGGACATCATCCAGGGGAGTGTGCCGGTCATCTTCCGGGTGTACGACTGCGCCGGCAACTTCAACGACTGCATGGTCACCGTTCAGGTGGAAGACAAAATCGAGCCCGAACTGATCTCCTGCCCCCCACCCCAAACCATCACCTGCGACTTTTACCTCGAGCACATCGAACCCGCCATCCAGAGTAATGACTTCAGCGTGCTCAATCAGTTCGGCACCCCCGACATCTGGGACAACTGCACCCTGATTTTCCAGTCTGCCGACATGCAGGTCAATTTGGATGCTTGCAAACAGGGCACCCTGGTGCGCACCTGGGTCGTCACCGACCCCGCCCAGAACACCCCCGTCGTTTGCACCCAGACCATCCAGGTGGAGCACATCTCGGATTGGGGGGTGGAATTTCCCGACGACCGGGTGTTGGATTGCGGGGTGGACGACATGCAGGTCTTCGAAGCCATCGGCGAGCCCACGATTTTCGACCAGAGCTGCGAGCTCATCGCCGTTTCGTACGAAGACCAGCTCTTCGACGTGGTGCCGGATGCCTGCTTCAAGCTCGTGCGTCGGTGGACGGTCATCAACTGGTGTGCGGTGGGCGAGGAAGTGGAAGACGAAGTGGTGGAGAACAGCGAGGCGGAAATCGTTCACGTGCTGAACGGCTGCCCCCTGCCGCTGCCGCCTCTTCCTCAGCAGGGCTGCGTCTTCTTCCCGCCGCTGCGCCCCGAAGCCGACCTGAACGCCGACGGCAACCACAGCGCCGAACCCGGCGAGCTGGTGCCCAACGACCGCCGCACCTTCCGCGACGGCCTCAACGCCGCCCTTTTCGACCCCGCCGCCCCCCTGCGGGGCGCTCAACCCGACGGCTTCATCACCTACCAGCAAGTCGTCAAAGTCATTGACGACCAGCCCCCCCAATTGCTGGCCTGCGACATTCCGCCCGTGCTCATCGAGGACAACGACTGCTCCGCCACCGTCATCCTGCCCCTGCCCGAGGTGGAGGATTGCGTCGGTACGGACTTGCTGAGCTTCCAGGCGCAAAGCCCCCTGGGCGATGGCTTCGGCCCCTTCTACGACGTGAGCCCCGGTGAGTACGAGGTGCTGTACACCGTAACGGACAATTGCGGCAATGCCAGCTCCTGCACGGCTGTGCTCGAGGTGGTGGACGTCAAACCGCCGACCCCCTATTGCGAAACCGGCGCCATCATTGAATTGAATCAGACCGATCCCCCTTCGATTACCATCCACGCCAGCGAGCTCGATGCCGGCAGCTTCGACAACTGCTCCGACGAGCTGGTCTTCTCCTTCTCCTCCGACATCAACGACACCGTCAAAGTCTTCGATTGCTTCCAGGTCAACCTCACCGTCGCCGTCGAGGTTTGGGTGCACGACATGAGCGGCAACTCGGATTTCTGCATCACCACCCTGACCTTCAGCGACAACGCCGGCGATTGCATGGGCGACCCGCTCGTCGCCGGCGCCGTCCACACCGAAACCGGCGAACCGCTCCCCCAAACCCTCGTCTCGGTGAACGGCACGGCTAACGGCACCTTCAGCACCGATGCCGAGGGCCGGTATGCCATTCCGGGGCTGCTTCCCGGCGGGGATTATTCGGTCGTGCCCCGCAAAGATGGCGACGACCTCACCGGGGTGACCACCTTCGACCTCGTGCTCATCACCCGCCACATTCTCAACGTTCAGCCCCTCGAATCGCCTTACCGCATGCTGGCAGCCGATGCCAACCGCTCCGGCGCCGTCACCACCTTCGACGTGGTCCTCTTGCGGCGGCTCATCCTGGGCATCGACACCGCCCTGACCGACAGCGATTCCTGGCGCTTCGTACCCGCTGCGTTCCAATTCAACGACCCGGAAAACCCCTTCACCGACCCCGTTCCCGAAGCCCTGCACTTCAACGACCTGCAAAGCCCCGTGTCCGATGCCGATTTCGTTGCCGTCAAGGTGGGCGATGTGAACCTGAGCCATTCGTTGGGAAGCGAGGAAGTGGAGGAACGACAAAACGCGACCCTTCCCCTGTATGCCCCCGAACGCAGCTTCCTGCCCGGTGAAGGGGTCCTCCTCGAACTCGCTGCCGAACGAGAACGCCTGACCGGCCTTCAATTCTCGCTGGCCTACGACCCCCAGGTCCTCGAATTCAGGGGTTTGGGGCCGGGGGC
>CAZBYX010000087.1:0-13391 GCA_964496055.1 uncultured Saprospiraceae bacterium | reverse complement strand
TGCGTTTCACCCTCGACGGGAAATCCGCCCTCCGGCGGGTGGTCGTGACGTCGGGCCGGTGAAATCGGTGGGATGCGCAATGGGTTGGCGGTTGGTTCGCAGTGGGTGCGCAATGGGCAAAAAATCGAAACAAATGGAAACAGATGGAGACAGATTGAAATAAATTGTCTCCAAACCCGCGCCCCACACCCACACCCCACACCCCACACCCTTCTGCCCACTGCCCACTGCCTACTGCCCACTGCTCACTGCCTACTGCCCACTGCCTACTGCCTGCTGCCCACTGCCAACTGCCCACTGCCTACTGTTGACTGCCCACTGCTCACTACTGTTTCAAAACTTCCCGAAAAGATTAAATTTGCCCCCGCTTTTTTAAAAAACCATAGCCGGTTTGCGGAAGATGGTTTTTTTAATCCCCCGGACATTTCTTCCAATCCTGCTTTCGCCTGCCTCTGTGGGACCCGTCTTCCGTAAACCTCCTGGAAAATCCCACGGCAAATCATGGACATCCAGATTCAAAACCTCACCAAGAGCTACGGCCACCAGAAAGCCGTGGACGGCATCAGCTTTACGGTCAAGACGGGAGAAATCCTGGGGTTCCTCGGCCCGAACGGGGCGGGGAAAACCACCACGATGAAGTTGATCACAAACTACATCGAACCCGACGGCGGCGATGTCCTGATCAGGGGGCGCTCAGTGCGCGACGGAGAGATGAAGCGCTACATCGGCTACCTGCCCGAGAACAACCCCCTCTACCCCGAAATGCCCGTCATCGACTACCTGCACTTCTGTGCGGCCTTGCAGGGGGTGCCCCGGGAAAAAATCGAGGAGCGCACCGTGGAAATGATTCGGGTATGTGGCCTGGACGACGAGAAACACAAGAAGATCGGTGAGCTTTCCAAGGGGTATCGCCAGCGCGTGGGCCTGGCGCAGGCCATGATTCACGACCCCGAAATCCTCATCCTCGACGAGCCGACCACGGGGCTCGACCCCAACCAGATCGTCGAGATTCGGGAGCTCATCCGGCAACTGGGCAAGGAAAAGACCGTCATCCTGAGCACGCACATCCTGCCCGAGGTGGAAGCCACCTGCGACCGCATCCTCATCATCAACAAGGGAAAGATCGTCGCCGACGGCACCGCCGCCACCCTGCGCAAGCAAGCCCAGGGCCAGCAGGTGCTCCACGTACGCATCGAGGATGCCGATCCCAATCTGGTCTTCGAAAAACTCAAGGCTTTGCCCAGCGTCGCTCTGGTGGACTTCCTCAACGGCGAAACCCAACGCTTCGAAGTCCAGAGCAAGCCCGAGCAATCTTCCAACCGGGAAATCTTCCAGCTCTGCGTCGAAAACAAGTGGGCTCTGACGGAAATGGTGCCCTTCGAAACCCGACTGGAAGACATCTTCCGCAACCTGACGATGAATTGACGTCCGCCGATTTGCGGATTCCTCAAACCTCAAACCCCAAACCCGAAACCCAAAACCTCGACACCCGAAACCCCGAAACCTTGACACCCCGAAACCTCGAAACCCCGAAACCCCGACACCTTTCAAAACAAACCAGAACCACCATGCATCCAACCTGGGTCATTGCCAAACGCGAGTTGAGCGCCTTTTTCGACAGTTTGATCGGCTACGTGGTGCTCGTGCTGTTTTTGTTGTTTTCGGGTCTTTTCACTTGGCTGGCCGGCGGCGACATCTTTTTCCGCAAGCAGGCCGACCTGCTCGTGTTCTTCGAGTATGCCCAGATCATTCTGATGTTTTTCATTCCGGCGGTCACCATGCGGCAGATTGCGGAGGAGCGCCGCAGCGGCACCATCGAGCTGCTGTTGACCAAAGCCCTGAGCGAGCGGCAGTTCGTATTGGGCAAGTTCGTCGCCTCGCTCATCATGGTGGCGGTGGCGCTGGCTTTTACGCTGCCCTACTACGTCACCGTGTCCTATCTGGGCAACATCGACCACGGGGGCACCCTCAGCGGGTACCTGGGCTTGTTGTTGCTGAGCGGGGCCTTCATCAGCATCGGCCTGTTCGCCAGCAGCATCACGAACAACCAAATCGTGGCATTCCTGCTGGGAGTGTCCATCAACGTGGTCTTCCACCTGCTGTTCGGTTTCCTGGCGCACTTTTTCACAGGCTTGCCGGCGGAAATCTTCAGCGTCCTCAGTTCGGGCAACCACTTCGACAGCATCTCCCGCGGCGTGGTGGATACCAAAGACCTCATCTACTTCGCCTCGGTCATGCTTTTCTTCCTCTTCCTCGCCGAATGGAACGTGGCGAAGCGGAAGTGAGGCCGGGTTGTTCGTTGATCGTTGTTCGTTGTTCGTTGTTCGTTGTTCGTTGGGGGTGGGTGTGGGTTTGGAGGGGCGGGCCCTGCTGTCAAATCCTCAAATAGCCAAATCGCCATGGGGAAGGGGTCTGGGGGCAATTTATTTCAATCTGTCTCTACCTGTTTCCATTTGTTTCGATGTTTTGCCCATTGTAAACCAACCGTAAACCCATGGCACCCCAAAACCGTGAAACCCCAAAACCGTGAAACCTTGACACCTCGAAACCTTGACACCTCGAAACCGCGACACCTCGAAACCTCGACACCTCGAAACCTCGACACCTCGAAACCTCGACACCACGAAACCTTGACACCTCGAAACCGCGACACCCCTGAAACCCTTGTCTCGAAATCCAGTCACCATGAAACAATACAACGCGACCACACTTTTGCTCGTCGGCGGCATATTGTTGCTGCTCAACCTGCTGTCCCGGCAGGTGTTCGTCCGGTTTGACCTGACGGAAGACAAGCAATACACCCTGAGCAAAGCGACCAAAGACATCCTCAAGGGGCTGGACGACCCCGTCACCGTTCGGGCTTATTTTTCGGAGGGCTTGCCTCCCGAATACCAGGAGGTGCGGCGGGATTTCCAGGATATGCTCGTCGAGTACGCCAACCTGTCGAAGGGGATGGTCGAATACGAATTCATCAACCCCAATGAAAGCCCGGAGAAGGAGCAGGAAGCCCTGCAAGCCGGCATTCGCCCCCTCATCATCGCCGTGCGGGAAAAAGACCAGAGCAAGCAGCAGAAAGCCTTCATGGGGGCGGTGTTGGAGATGGGCGAACGCTCCGAGGTCATCCCCGTGCTGGTTTCCGGAACGGGCATGGAATACGCCCTGAGCACGGGCATCAAGAAACTTTCGGTGACGGACAAGCCCTCGGTAGCCATCCTGCAGGGGCACGGGGAGCCCGGTTTGGGTGAGTTGGGGCAAGTGGTCGAGGGTTTGAGTGTGCTGTACAACGTCGAGACCCTGGACCTGAGCAGCGACACCCGCATCCCCGAGCGCTTCAGGGCGGTGGCCGTGGTGGCCCCCACCGATTCCCTTCCCGAGAGCCACTTGCAAGCCCTGGACGACTACCTGGCCCGCGGCGGGCGCCTTTTCGTCGCCATCAACCGCGTTCAGGGGGATTTGCAAACCGCCATGGGCAATGAACAAACCACCGGCCTCGAAGGCTGGCTGCGCCAAAAAGGCATCGAGGTGGAGCCCGCCTTCCTCGTCGACGCCGTCTGTGCCCCCGTCACCGTCCAGCAGCGCCAGGGCTTCTTCACCATCAACACGCAGGTGAGCTTCCCCTTCCTGCCCATCCTCAGCAACTTCGCCGAGCACCCCATCACCAAAGGGCTGGAGCAGGTCATCCTCCCCTTTGCCAGCCCCCTCAGATGGCAGGGCGACAGCAGCCTGACCTTTACGCCCATCGCCTTCAGCTCGGAAAAAGCAGGAACGGTCAAGGCACCCACTTTCTTCGACGTGACCAACAAGCGCTGGACGGACGCCGACTTCCCCCTCTCCAACCTGCCCGTCGGAGCGGTGGTGGAAGGCAACTTCGGCGGCGAGCTGCCCGGGCGCCTGGTCGTCTTCGGCGACGGGGACTTTCCCGTCACCGGCCAGGGGCGCGGCGCCAACCCCGACAACGTCAACCTCATGGTCAACAGCATGGACTGGCTCAGCGACGACACGGGCCTCATCGAGCTGCGCACCAAGGGCGTCGCCTCCCGCCCCATCGACGAAGCCTTCCTCGGCGACGAGAACGCCACCAAGCGCAACCTCATCAAAATCATCAACTTCGGGCTGCCCATCCTGCTGGTCATCGTCCTGGGCATCGTGCGCTACCAGCGTCAGCGGAGCATCCGCTTGCAACGCATGCAAATCCGCTACGCCTGAATTCGTTCCATCCTGAAAAATCAACCGGCCATGAGCAACAAGCAACTCCTCCTCATTTTCATCGTCCTGGGTGCCCTCTACGGCCTCACTCGTTTGACCTCCGGCAAAAAAGAACGCAGCTTCCGCACCGAGCTCATCCGCATCGATACCAGCCGGGTGAGTTCCGTGACCGTGACCCCCAAAGGGCAGGAGGAGTTCACCCTGGTGCGCGAATCGGAGGGCTGGCTCGCCACCCGCGGCGACCTGACGGTCAAGGCCCTTCCCAGCGCGGTGAACGACCTGTTGCGGCAGTTGGCCCTGGTGGAAACGCAGCGCATCGCCGCCAAAAAGCCCGAAAAGTGGAGCGAGTTCGAGGTGGGAGAGGGGCAGGGCACCCGCCTGGTCGTCAAGTCCAACGGGAAGGTGCTGGAGGATTTCATCATCGGGCGCTTCGCCTTCAACCAGCAGACGCGCAGCGCCACCTCTTACGTACGCCTCAGCGGGGAAGACGAGGTGTACGCCGTGGAGGGCTTCCTCGGTTTGAGTTTGGGGCAGGGGTTCGACAGCTACCGCAACAAGCTGGTCCTCAAGTTTCAGCGCGAAGACCTGAAAGAAATCGCCCTGAGCGGGGACGAAAACGCCCGCATGAGCCGCACCGACGGCAACTGGCAACTCGACGACGGAACGCCGGTGGACTCCCTGGCCCTGACCCGCTACCTGACCCCCCTGCAAACCCTTTCCGGCAGCGAATTCGCCGACTCCTTCAACCCCGACACGGCTCCCCCTCCCCTCAAAACCCTCCAACTCATCACCCAAACCGGCGACACCCTCCGCGTGGACGCCTACCGCGACACCACCCTCGCCAAACCTTTCGTGGTGCACTCCTCCCTCAATCCCGAGGGCTGGTTCCTGTCAGATTCGACGGGGCTTTTCAAACGCCTCTTCCTGCCCGAACCGAAGCCCTGGCTGCCGCCGACCCGGTAGGCTCACCCGGTTCACCAGCGCAGGGCGCCCACGTGCGTCCGGTGGCGGCCGTTGGAGCGGTCTTCGAAATATTTGCGCAGGGTGAACACCGAGGAATGAAAGGCGATTTCGTCCCAGGGAATCTCCTCCTCGGCGAAGAGCGCCGACTCCAGGCTCTCCGCTCCGACGCCGAAGCGCCCCTCCTCCAACTCGCCCAGGAAGTGGATGTAGATGTGGTTCACATGGGGGATGCTGTAGATGGCGAGCACCCGCTGGATGGCGGCGCGGGCCCGGGCTTCTTCCCAAAGCTCCCGCAGGGCGCCCTCCTCCACCGTTTCGCCGTTTTCGAGGAAACCGCTGGGCACGTTCCACAGGCCTTTGCGCGGCTCGATGGCCCGTCGGCACAACAAGACCTTGCCCTCCCACACGGCCAGGCACCCCGTCACGATGCGGGGGTTGACGTAGTGGATGGTGCCGCAGGCACGGCAGACCGTCCGCTCCCGGTCGTCGCCGGGCGGCACCGTACGAACCAGCTGATTGGAACCACAATGGGAGCAAAAACGCATGCCTGAAGTGCCGTTCGTGGGTTAAAGTTCTCCCTTCCCGCTCTTTTCCGCCAGAAGAATTTTTTCCACCCGAAGGAGGTCGTCCTCCGTGTCCACGCCCAGGAGGTGAAAGGAGCCGGTAACCACCCGGATGGAGCGGCCGTGCTCCAGCCAGCGCAACTGTTCCAGCTGCTCGGCCCCTTCCAGGGGGGTGGGTGGGAGTTGGGGCAAGCCTCGCAAAACCTCGGCCCGGAATGCATACAGCCCTATGTGCTTCAGAAAGGGGTGCCCTTCGAGCCATTCGGATGGGGAAGCATCGCGCAGGCAGGGCACCGGGCTGCGGCTGAAATAAAGAGCCCGCCCACTCAGGTCGCACACCACCTTGACGACGTTGGGGTCGAACAGCTCTTCCGCCTGACGGATGGGGGCGCCCAAGGTGACGATATCCGCGGTGGAATCGCGCAATGCCTCCAACAGGCGATTCACCACCGAGGGGCGAATGAGAGGCTCATCGCCCTGGATGTTGAGCACCCATTCAAAGGCTTCGTCGCCGAGGCGATGGAGCACCTCGGCGCAGCGCGCCGTGCCGTTCGGGTGATGGGGGTCCGTCAGCATGACCTCAAAGCCCAGCCTTTCCACCACCTCGGCGATGGCTTGCGCATCGGTGGCTACCACGAGGCGGTCCAACCCCGCCCCCGAAACCCCCTCCAACACCCACTGGATGAGGGGTTTGCCGGCCAGGGGGCGCAGGGGTTTGCCGGGCAGGCGGGTGCTGCCCCAGCGCGCCGGAACGATTGCAAGGCTTTTCCTATTTTTGTTTTCGTCCATTTCGGGCCTCCTTCTCCAACCTGACTGTCGCAAATGAGAAAGCTCCTACCCCTGATCCTGAACCTTTTCCTCCTGGCTCCTTCGCTTTCCGCAACCGGTGACAGCCTCGAATACCTGACGCCGAAAGATACCGTATTCATCCAGGTCAATGCCTTCGGGGAGAAATATTTCCGCCACGTGCTGGCGCCGGGGCAAACGCTGTTCTCCCTGGCCAAATTCTATGGAATGACCCTCGGCGAGGTCTTCGCCCTGAATCCCGGCCTCACCGCCGACACCTACGCCCCCGGCGATTCGGTGGCCATTCCCATCCCCAATCGGGCCATCCTGCGCTACCCCCCCGAGGATTACAGCCCCTTCGACTACGTGCCCGTGTGCTATGTGGTGCAGCCGGGCGACACTTTCTACCGCATCTGTAAGCAATACTTCCGCATGCCCCTGCGCGACCTGGCGCGCCGCAACCGCCTGCTCAGCGCCACCATCGCCCCGGGGCAAATCCTTCACGTCGGCTGGATGAGCCGCTACGGCATCCCCGACAGCTATCGCCTGCCGGGCGGCCCCCTCTGGCAACGCAGCAACCAGCTGCGAAGGGCCTACGCCGCACAAGGCCTGACCAAAAAGGAATTCCTCCAAAAAGGAGCCGCTTGGTGGGACCAGAGCAAACCCGCCGGGAGCGACCTCTACGCCCTCCACGACGAGGCGCCCCGCAACTCCATCATCGAGGTGCGCAACCCCAACCTCACCGGGCCCCAGCATCCCGTGTACCTGCGGGTCATCGGCCCCATCCCCGACCACGCTTTCTCCCAGAAACCCGCTGTCGTCATCAGCCATGCCGCCGCCAAACTGCTCAACGCCTCCGAAGCCCGCTTCTTCGTGGAAGTGCGCTACCACAAGTAGCATATAGCGACGGGGAAGGAGGATTTGGGTAATCGAGGATTTGAGGATCTGGGTATTCGAGGATTTGAGGATTTGGGGAGCGAGGGTTTGAGGGAGCGAGAAACCAAAGAGGGGCTGGCCGTCCTGAAATGCATTTTGCCTGATTCACCAAACTTATAAAAGTGTCGACGTGACTGCGAGTCACGCCGACACTCCCTTGCCCGGCAAGTCGAGAAGCTCGGGCGGAGCGGGAAGCTCCACCCGAGCAACGACGGTCGGGTGCACCTTGCCGGTGCGCCCGACCTTTGTGCCGCCCCCCCAACCAAGGGAGGCATCGCACTGCGCTTTCGGATGTTTCCCACCCACCCCCCTACGAACCCATCGCAAACCCATTGTACACCCATCGTAAACCAACCGCGAACCCATTGCAAACCCACCCCAATTATTTCCATTTGTCTCCATGTATTTCCACGTGTTTCAATCCCACACCCCACACCTCAAACCACCCATCGTAAACCAACCGTGAACCCATCGCAAACCCACCCCAATTATTTCCATTTGTTTCGATGTCTTTCCCCACACCCTCCCTCCGATTTTACGATTTCACGATTCAGCGATTTTACACTGGGTGGGTTTGGGGGCGCGGGATGGAGACAATTTATTTCCATTTGTCTCCATGTATTTCCACGTGTTTCAATCCCACACCTCAAACCACCCATCGTAAACCCATCGTAAACCAACCGCGAACCCATTGCAAACCCACCCGATTCCACCGATTTCACCGATTTCACCAATTCCACCCTCTCAAACCTCACAGGCCCCCTCTCACCCCTCCCGGCCATCGGCCGAATTTTTCAAACAATTGGCAGGATAAGATTGCAACTTGGGCGAAGTATGAGTAGCTTTAGGAAATTCGTGGGAAAACAGTCCGATGGACGCTTTTCCCCACTCCTGACACCGAACGAGCGGCGGTCCTCCGGGCCGGGCGCTCGTCACCAAAACTTTCGAATATGGACCTGTTCGTCATTCTCGCCATCGTTGCTTTCCTCATCCTGGTGATGGGCGTTTTCACCGTGAAGCAGCAAACGGCTGTCATCGTGGAGCGCTTTGGAAAGTTTCACAGCATCCGGCAACCGGGATTGAACTTCAAGATTCCCTTCCTGGACCGCATCGCCGGCCGCGTATCCCTCAAGATTCAACAGCTGGACGTCATCGTGGAGACCAAAACCAAAGACGACGTCTTCGTACGCCTGAAAGTCTCCGTGCAGTACAAGATTCTCAACGAGTCCATCTATGAGGCTTTCTACCGCCTCGACAACCCGGTGGAGCAGATTACCGCCTACGTCTTCGACGTGGTGCGCGCCGAGGTGCCCAAGCTCAAGCTCGACGACGTCTTCGAACGCAAGGACGACATCGCCATCGCCATCCTGCGCGAGCTGGCCGAAGCCATGAACGAATACGGCTACGACATCGTCAAAGCCCTGGTGACGGACATCGACCCCGACGAGGAGGTCAAGGCGGCCATGAACCACATCAACGCCGCCGAACGCCGGAAAACCGCCGCCGAATACGAAGGCGAAGCCGAGCGCATCCGCATCGTGGCCAAGGCCAAGGCCGAAGCCGAAAGCAAGCGCCTGCAGGGGCAGGGCATCGCCGACCAGCGCCGCGAAATCGCCAAGGGGCTGGAAGAAAGCGTCGAAGTGCTCAACAAGGTGGGCATCAACAGCCAGGAAGCCAGCGCCCTCATCGTCATCACGCAGCACTACGACACGCTGCACTCCATGAGCGAAAACACCGCCACCAACCTCATCCTCCTGCCCAACGCCCCCACCGCCGCCAGCGACATGCTCAGCCAGATGGTCACCTCCTTCGTGGCTTCCCAGCAACTCGGCGAGCAAATGAAGGGCGACCAGCAAAAGAAGCTGAAGAAAACCAACGGAAACGTCGGAGCAAAAAGCAGCTAAGCGATTGGGGATACCCTGACCTCCCCTCCCCCGAACGGCAGTGCCCCAACGGCACTGCCGTTTTTTTTTACCCCCTCAGGGGATGACGAGGGTCAGCGTGTCGGCAATGGCTCCGGCCAGGTAGCCCAGGCCGCCGTTGGAGAGGTTGCCGGGCGGGTTGGAGGGGGGACCAACCGTCAGCCCACCGATGACGGGCAGGCCGTCCTGATTGCCCAGGGCTTGCAGATAGTTCCAGAAGCCCTCGTCCACCCGCAGCAGGACGAAATGCACCTCCATCCCTCTGAGAAGCAGGGTGTTGAGTTCCCAGGTTTGGGAGCCCGTGCCAGGGGTCAGGGGGGCGTCCAGACTCCCTTCCGCCAGAAGGAATTCGTCGCGGCGAAGGCTCCAAAACCCGGTGACCCGGTGGGCCTGCTGAACGGTGTAGTGCAAGGTGAGGCGGGAGCGCTTGAACCCCAAGGAATCCACGCGTACACTGTGGCTCAGAGAATCCAGGATAGCCAGGCGCTGCGGCAAATGCACCTCGGCTTCATAGGTTTCCCCTTCCCACTCGATACGGATCTGCCAGTCTTGTCCTTCTTCCAGCCGCACTTCCTCCGTGGCGTAAAATCCCCCCCCGACGGAAAACAGGGGCAGAGTCGTTGCTCCATCATCGAGGTGCACGAGGGCATCCTCCACGGGGGGAAAGGAATCGGGTTGGGTACGGCTGACGGTGCTGCTCAGCAGGAGGGCTGGATGTTGCCCCTCGAGGAAAACCCCTTCGGCGACCACCCGGCGCTCGAAGGCCTCGTCCAGGGTGATGGGCTCCACACAGCCGCCCAGAACGAGCAGCCCAAACCCCAGAACCAAACCCAAACTTGGAAGAATTGCTCTCATTTCCATGGCGTTGATGCCCGGGGGGCTAAAACTGAATGTCCCAGGAAAAGCTGGGCAGCCAGCCCAGCAGGGATATTTCGTACACCTGGTTGCCTTGTTCGCGGGGCTCGAAGTACACGAAGGAGGGGTTGCGCCGGCCGTAGGCGTTGAAGACGGATAGGCTCCAGGTTTTGCGGGCGCCTCGCTTGCCGATTTTCCACCAGCGCAGGCCGATGTCCAGCCTGTGGTGGTTGGAGGTGGTGAAATTGTTCCGCCCCGAAAAGAAGTCCAGCACCTGCTCGTTGAAGCGGTATTTGCCCGCCGGGACGGTGACCGGCTTGCCGCTGAGATAGCGCCAGGCGGCACTGAGGGTGCAATGGGGTTTGAGGTCAAAGAGGAGGGTGGCGTTGAAGGCATGGGGTCGGTGCTGGTCACCGGGGAAGGGCCGGCCGTCGCCCGCGTCGGGGAAGTGATAGACCGCTTCGGAGAGGGCGTAGCTGAGCCATCCCCGCAGGCGGCCCGCTTTTTTGCGGAGCAACAGTTCGACCCCCCGAAAATCCGCGCTGCCGTAAATGAGCTGGCTTTCCAGCTCCAGGCCGGTGAGCAGTTGGGCGCCGTCCCGGTAGGCGATTTGGTTGTCGAAGTGGTTCAGATAGGCGTCGAGGGAGAGGAGCCAGCGCCGCTGCCCGAATTCCTGCAGGAAGCCCACGGCCAGGAGCAGCCCTTTCTGGGGGCGGATGTTGTTGCTGCTGGGCAGCCACACACTCGCCGGATTGTTGATGAAGGCGCTGGGCAGCAGTTGCAGATACTGAATGGTGCGCGAGGCGGCCAGCGTGAAGGTGCGGTTGGAAGTCGGCCGGTAGCTGAGCAGCAGCCGCGGCTCGGCGCCCCCCCAGCGCTGCAGGGTTTCGTCCTTGCCCACCCAGAAGGAATCTTGCTTCTCGCCTTCGGCATAGTCGTACACCCACCCGTCGGACCCGTACACCCCCAACCCCGAGAGGTGGAAGCCGTATTCGAGGCGCAGCTTGCGCGACAAATCCCAGGAATGCGCGAAGTAAAGCCCCGATTCCAGGGCTCGCCGCTCGGGGGAGTTGTCGAGTTCGGGCAGGGGTTCGAGCTCGTTTTTCAGGCGGCCGGGAATGAAATTGTGGTTGATGAGGCTCCAGCCGAACTGGAAGGTGTGGTCGGGGTGGGGGTAGAAATGGAAGTCTTGCTTGAGGTGGGCATCCTGGATGCGGGTTCGGAGGGTGAAGGCACTGAGGTTGTCGTCGTTCACCAATTCGCCCAGGTCGGTGGAGGAGCGATAGTCGAAGTCGCTGAGGATGAGGGAGGTGTTGGAAAAGAGGCGCTCGTTGAAGAGGTGGTTCCAGCGCAGCGTCAAGGTTTGGTTGCCCCAGTTGATGGTGAAGTTCTCGCCGAAGTCGAACACGTCGCGGCCCAGGTAGGTGCTGAGGAAGAGGCGGTTCTTGTCGTCGAAGCGATAATTGGCTTTGGCGTTGAGGTCGTAGAAGAAAACCAGCCCCAGCCCGATGCGGTTGCCGGCCAACCATTTGACCAGGAGGTCGGGGTAGGTGCGACGGGCGGCGACCATGAAGGAGCCCGCGCCCCCGAAGAGGGGTCCTTCGGCCCGGGCACGGGCACTGAGCAGGCCGATGCCGGCGGCGTAATCGTGCTCCTCGGTGCTGCCCTCCTTCATGCGGATGGAAAGGACGGAACCCAGCCGCCCCCGATGGGCGGGGGAGATGTACCCGCGTTGCAACGACACGGCCTTCACGGCATCGGGGTTGAAGATGGAAAAGATGCCGAGGAAGTGGGCGGGATTGTACACGGGAGCTTCGTCGAGCAAGATGAGGTTGTGGTCGCCGTTGGCGCCGCGCACGCTGAGGTTGCCGCTGCCCTCGCCGATGCCGTTGATGCCCGGAAAAGCCTGCAGAAACTGGAACAAATCGCTCTCGCCCAGCAGGCGGGGCATGTCATCGAGGGTTTGAAGGGCACGGGCGGAGCCGAAGGTTTGGGTGGCGGTTTGAGGAGGGGCGTCCTTGGAAGCCACCACCACCACGGGTTGAAGCTCCCGCTCCTGGGGGCGCAGGCCGATGTCGAGTCGGCGGTCCGCTTCAAGGGTGATTTCACCACGGTGGGTCTCGTAGCCCAGGTAGCTGAACTCGAGTTGATAGGTTCCCCGGGGCAGGGTCAGGGAGTAGAAGCCGTAGGCATTGCTCGAGGTTCCCTGCCCGGTTGGCAAGACGAAGACGGTGCCGCCGATGAGTTCTTCTCCGGTCTGGGCATCCCGGAAGTAGCCGCTCAGCACGTGGCGCTCGGCTTCGAGGCTGTCGCGCAGGCCCCAGTTCGGGGTGATGAAAATGCGGGGCCCCATTTCGAAAAACTGCAGCCCGGTTCCTTCCAGCAGGTGACGCAAAATGCTGCCCAGGCGCCGGTTCTGAAAGGAAAGATGGTAGGTGCGGGCCGGAAGGAAATCCTCGCTGAAGGCCAGCTCCGCCCCACTCAGCGAGTCGAGCAGTACCAATGCCTCGGCCAGGGTTTCGCCCCGCAATTCGAGGCTGAGGCGCTCGTCGAGCAAGGACTGCGCCGCCGAGAGCGTCCAGACGACGCAGCAAGTCAGGGCGAGGAAATAGCGATTCATGATTCAGGCTACCGAACAAGCAGACCGGACGGAATCGGCTGCCAAATTTTTCCGAGCCACCGGGTGAAACGAAAAACGGACAAAATGATGCAACAGATCATTTTGTCCGTTCTCCTTACCGGCCAACGGGGGTTAATCCCCCGTGGGACGCAACAAAAGCTTGCTCACATCGAGCACTTTTTTCACCACTTCCACATCGGGCAGCGAGATGGAAGGTATCTCCTCTTCCAGCAGCTCCTCCGTTTCGGCTGCGCTGAACTCCACCTCGCGCGGGGCGATGACAGCCAAAAAGACATAGGAAGCCAAACTGGCGATCAGAAGCAGAGAAAACAAAACCTTGATTGCGTTGGATTTTTTCATCTGGCACCTCGGATTGATTGGTTCGGTAAAAGTAGCGCTTTTCTACCAGCCCCTGAAATAACATGGACGACCTTAACGCTTCGTTAGACCAATGAAAAGACCGCCTTCCCAACCTGGAGGTTGCACGCCCCGCCCGATTCTTTCTATCTTCCCCTCGACAATCCCCCACCCCCTGCCCCC
>CAZBYX010000086.1:0-13394 GCA_964496055.1 uncultured Saprospiraceae bacterium | reverse complement strand
AAAATTCAACCATGAAAAAATTTACTCTCTCTTTTGTGTGGGCGGTTTTCGGGCTCGTACTGAACGCGCAGAACGCCACGGTGAGTGGGAAGGTTACGGGTTTGGACGGGGAGCCACTGGTGGGAGCCAATGTGATGGTTTCGGGGGCTTCCGCTGGTACCGTCACCGACGAATCGGGGAGCTACAGCCTGACTCTGGAGCCCGGCTCCTATGCCCTGACGGTCAGTTATATCGGTTATTCGGATGAGACGGCCGAGATAAACCTCAGCTCGGGCCAGCGCCTCGAAATGAACTTCAGCCTGGCCGTGGGTACGGAATTGAGCGAGGTGGTGGTCTCGGGGTCCAAAAAGCCCGAAAAGCGCACGGAAAGCCCGGCCACCATCGAGACGATCCATGCCCGGGAAATCGAAGAATACGCAGGCAACCCGGGCGAATTGCTGGCCCGCCAAAAAGGCATCGATTACTTTCGGGCGGGCATCGCCACGCCCGCTTTCAACATCCGGGGTTTCAATTCCAACTTCAACTCCAAGAACCTGCAAGTAACCGACGGGCGGTTTTCCACCCTCATTGCTACGGGTTTGCCCCTCGGCCCGCTCAGTACCACCATCAAGGAAGACATCGAGCGGGTGGAGGTCATTCTCGGCCCCAACGCCACCCTGTACGGCCCCAATGCCCACAACGGCCTGATGAATACCATCACCAAAGACCCGCGCACTTCGGCCGGAACCACCCTTGCCATCAACCCGGGCGTCAATGGGGACGGGAACGCCTTCTTCTCCGGACGGCTGCGCCACGCCCAGGTGCTGAGCGATAAGTTCGCCTTCAAAGTGATGGGGGAATACACCACCGGCACCGAATTCGAGTGGTCCGATTCGGTGTTCATCGACCGGGTGGGAGCCGTGGATTCCCTCGGCAACCCCATACCCGACGGCATCAAGGAAGGCTACAACGAATTCGAACTCGACAACGGGGTGGATTTTCTCCGGGCCGAAGCCGCCCTGTACTTCACCCCCGTCGAAGATTTCGACATCATCTTCAACACCGGCTATAGCAACAGCAACTACCTCTCTCCGACGAACGTCGGCCGCAACCAGATCAAGGACTGGATGATCAACTATTACCAGTTGAGGCTGGCAGGGAAAAACTGGTTCGCCCAGGCTTACTATACCCTGAGCAAGACCGACAGCACTTATTCCATCGATCAGCGCACCAAGAACTACTATGCCGCCATCGACGCGGGGGTACCCCATGCCACCGCCCGGCAGTCCTCTTACGGCAATGGAGCCCTTTTCCAGGATGATTCCCGGCGATTCAACGCCGAAGTGCAGTACAGCAACACCTTCGGAAACCTGGATGTAATCGCAGGCGTGCAATACCAGCAAGATGAGGCCAACAGCCTGGGCACCTACCTGCTCGACGGAGGCGGAGAAAGCCCCATCAAAATTTCCCAAATCGGCGGGTACGGTCATCTGACCTATCGCTTCGGCCAGGGCTTTCGGGCGCTGGCCGCCGCCCGGCTCGACGACCACGAAGTGTACGGCACCAACCTCGTGCCCAAGTTCGGCCTGCTGAAGGTGGGTTCCACCGGTACCTGGCGCCTCACCTACGGCCTGGGCATCGCCGCCCCCACCATCCTCAACATGTACGGCGACCTGTTCGCCGGCCTGATTCTGGGGAATGCCGAAGGGTTCACCCTGATCGACGGGTCCAGGGTGGAAAAACAAACCGTGGAAAAGCTTCAAACCTTTGAACTGGGCTATCGGGGCCAGGTGGTGAAAAACAAGCTCTTCCTCGATGCCAACGCCTACTACAACATTGCCAAAGATTTCCTCAGCCCCCTGACCATCATCGGGGTGACCACCCATCGGGGCGACACCCCCATCGACCAGGTCCAATCGGGTTACGCGTTCTGGGGCGGCCTGGTCGGCACGTACATCAATTTTGGGGAGGTGAACACCTATGGCTTCGATTTCGGCGCCACGTATTACTTCACCCCTCAGCTGAGTGGAACGCTGAATTATTCCTTCTTCGACTACTCGGTCGATGAAAACAACCCCGAGAACGATTTCAACAAAGATGGCGTGGTCAACTTCCTGGACATCCTGGTCAATGCTCCGAACCACAAACTGGGAGCCAGCCTGAACTACAGCGGCCAGCGATGGTTTGGCAGCATCTTCGCCCGTTGGGTGCAGGAATACGATTACTTTTCCAGCTTTCAGATCGCTTCCCGCACCCACGAAGGTTTGACCTATCGGGGCGTTCCCATCGTGGAAAACGCACGCAGCGCCGATACCTTCAATTACGGGCCGCTGGGCGGCTTCGTCACGGTGGACCTGAGTGTGGGGTACCGCCTCAATGAAATCTTCACGGTTTCGGCGGCGGCGACCAACCTCTTCAACCAGGATTTGCGGGAGTTTACGGCATCGGCGCCTACGCGGGGTTTGTACACCCTCGAACTGAAGGTGAACCTGCCAGCTATTGGACCCAAATAATCCAACATTCGATTGTGAGATGTCTTTCGAAGGGCAGTCCTGGCACACTGCCCTTTTTTCTTCTGAGCCGGACAACCCTGCCTGAATGACACTAGCCTGGACGCTATTCGGCCTTTACCTGTTCGGCACCGCCTGGCTGGGGTGGTTGGGTCATCGCAAAACCGATGGGTTTGGTGCCTTTGCCATCGGGAAAGGAGACCTGACCCCGTTGCAGGTCGGTGTCACGCTGGCGGCGGCCACGGCATCGGCGGCCACCTTCATCATCAACCCCGGCTTCGTGTACGTGGACGGGCTGAGTGCCTTCCTCCATCTGGGGCTGGGGGTGTACGTGGGGTTCGTGGCCATGCTTCTGCTGTTGTCTTTTCGGTTTAGAAAGCGCGGAGCGGCCATGCAGGCCCTGACCATACCCGACTGGATCGGCAAGCGGTATGGTTCGGCCGCTTTCTCCCTCTATTTCGCAGTGCTCAACCTGCTGACCTTTGCCTTCATCGTCTTGCTGGTGGGGGGTATTTCGATCGTCATGCAAAAGCTGCTGGGCGTGTCGAATGTGGCGGCCCTGCTCATCACCCTGCTTTTCGTCACGGGGTACGTGCTGTTTGGAGGGACCTACGCGCATGTGTTCACGAACATGTTTCAGGGCTTTTTGATGATTGGGGTCACCTTGCTCATTCTGGGTGCGGGGCTGAAGCTGATGCTGGGAACGCCGGGGTTCTGGGACCTGTTGCAGAGCAAAGACCCCTACTTGCTTCGACCCACCAACCCGAACAGCCGCCTGTTCAACGACTGGTTTTCGACCTGGTTTTCGGGCTTTTGCATTGGAGGTGCCCTGGTCTGCCAGCCCCACATTCTCACCAAAGCGCTTTACGTGCGCAGCGACCGGGCGGTGGGGCGGTACATCGCCGTCTTTTCGGTGGTGTTTTTTCTGTTCTGTCTGTTGTTGCTGGCCGGCTTCTGGGCCCATGCGGTGGTGCCCCCTCAGGAGCTGGTGGACCCCGCAACGGGCACCTTCCGGCAAGACCTCGTCATGACCGTCTATTTGCAGCATGCCTTTCCGCCGTGGCTGTTCACCCTCGTGAGCGTGGTGCTGCTGGCGGCGGCCATGTCCACCCTGGACGGGCTGTTGGTCGGCATCAGCACCATCACGGCGAATGACCTCGTGCTGAACCTCTTGGGTCGGTTCGGGAAGCCCCGCTCGCAAGCGGAAAAGATGCGCCTGGCCTTCCGGGCCGGGCACATCGTGCTCATCGTCATCGCCGTGCTGACCTTTTGGGTTACGCTGGATCCCCCCGAATTGCTGGGCATTTTCGGGCAGGTGGGCGTGTACGGACTGGTGCTGGCGGCCGTTCCCCCCCTGCTGGCCGGGGTGTTGTTCGAAAGGCCTCGCCTGGGATGGGTGTGGTTCTTTTCGGTGGTGGGCTGGACTTTTCATTTCGGGTTGTTCTTTTTCGGCGCGCGCCTTTTCCCCGAAAGCCAGCTGGCTTTCGGAAACCCCGGCGTGACCGCCACGATCGGCCTTTTGTGCAGCGCCGTGCCCACCCTGTTGATTCACATTTTGAATGCAAAAAACCATGCGTAAAGCGACCATCGTTGCTTGCGGGGCATACGCCCCGGAAAAAGTCTTGACCAATGCCTGGTTCGATGAGCTGCTCGGGGAAGATGTCAGCTCCTGGCTGGAGGAAAACGTGCAAATTTTCGAACGGCGCTGGTGTTCCGACGGGGAAAGCACCGCCGACCTGGCCGTAGCCGCCGCCCGCCAAGCCCTCGAACGTGCCGACCTCCCCCCCGAAAAACTGGACCTGATCATTCTCGCCACCGACACCCCCGAATACATTTCCCCCTCCACGGCAGCCGTCGTACAACACCGACTCGGCGCTCAGAATGCCGGCACCTTCGACATCAACACCGCCTGCGCCGGCTTCGTCACCGCCCTCGACGTGGGGTCGAAGTACATTCAAGCCGACGATCGCTATCGCCACATCCTCGTCATCGGCGCGTATGCCATGAGCAAGTACCTGAACCCCGGGGACAAGAAAACCGTCACGCTCTTCGCCGACGGAGCCGGCGCCGTCTTGTTGGGCGCCGAAAACAACAGCGACAGGGGCTTCTTGGCCAGTAAGCTTCTCACCCGCGGAGAATTCCACGACTGGATGGGCATCTACGCGGGTGGGACGCACCGCCCCGTCGATGAGCAGGTGTTGCGGAACCAAGACCACAGGCTGAAGTTCGTCCGCAAGTTCCCCAAAGAATTGAACCCCGAAATGTGGTCCACCCTGGCGCGGGACCTCTGCGAGCGCATCGGTGTGTCGCCCGGCGAGGTGGCGCGGTATTTCATCACCCAGATCAACATCAACGCCATCTGGGAGACGCTGGATCGCCTGGGCGTGCCGCGTGAAAGAGGACACACCATCATGCATCGGTATGGATACACGGGTTCGGCTTGCATACCCATGGCCTTCAACGATGCCTGGGAGAAAAACCTGGTGAAACCGGGCGACCTGGTGTTGTTCATCGGCTCGGGAGGCGGGTTGGCTTTCGCGGGAGCCGCCTTTCGGTTGTAGAGGAAGAAATTAGATTTGCGCATTCCGGACGCTCCACGGAATGCCTCTGTTCCAGCTCCTGCCCTTCCTTCTCCGGGGCGGACGTTGGAGCTGCCAGCGGGCTTGCCCTTTTAATTCCGATTGCCATGATCAACCAATTCGATTGGGCTGCCAGGTGGGCCGCCTATGCACCGGACAAAGTGGCCTTCAAGGAGTTCGAATCCGGCCGCAGCCTGCGTTATGGGGAACTGAATCGCCTGGGCAATCGCCTGGCCCATCGACTGACCAACCATTACGGAATCAGAAAAGGAGACCGCCTCGCGGTATTGGCTGAGAATTGCCTCGAATTTATCGTCCTGTTCGTGGCTGCGCAGAAAACGGGCTGTGTGCTCGTGCCCCTGAACTACCGCCTGGCGGGGCCGGAACTGGAATTTCTGCTCCAGGATTCCCAACCCACGATCCTGTTGGTGGAAGCCAAATTCAAGGAGAAAATCGAGGGGTTGGATGGGGCGAAGTCGATTCCCCACAGCTGGGAAATGGAGGACCTCTCCCGTTTCCTCGATGCGAAATTGACACGCCCCGAAGACCAGCCGTTCGAAAACGCCCGCTTTGAAGAGGACCATCCCGTTTTCATTCTCTACACCTCGGGGACGACCGGGTTTCCCAAAGGGGCGCTCTACACCCACAAGATGCTTTTCTGGAACAGCATCAACACGGCTTTGTCCTTGGTGGTGAATTCCGATAGCCGGACGGTCAATTGCATGCCGCCCTTTCACACGGGCGGCTGGAACGTCCTCACCACTCCCTTCTTTCATCACGGGGGGTATACCTGCCTGATGAAGCGTTTCGAACCGACGGCGGTGCTGGAGGCCATCCAAAAGGAAGAGGCAACGATATTCATGGGCGTGCCGACCATGCTCAAAATGCTGGCGGATTTGCCCGAGTTCGAAAAGGCCCGCTTTCCTTCCTTGCTTTATTTGATCGTCGGAGGAGAGCCGATGCCGTTGCCGCTGATCGAAAAATGGCACGGCAAAGGGGTCATGGTGCGACAGGGCTATGGAATGACCGAAGTGGGGCCGAACCTCACCTCTCTGCATCAGCGGGATGCGGTTCGAAAGATGGGCTCCATCGGTCGCCCCAATTTCTATGTGGAGACCCGAATCGTGGACGAACAGGGCCGCGAATGCCCTCCCAATGCAGCGGGAGAGCTCTTGCTTCGCGGCCCGATGGTCACGCCGGGCTACTGGCGGAACGAGGCGGCTACCCGGCAAGCCTTCGCAGGGGAGTGGTTCCGAACGGGAGACCGCGTGTTGCAGGATGATGAAGGGTTCCTCTATGTGGTGGACCGAATCAAGAACATGTTCATTTCCGGAGGGGAAAACGTCTATCCGGCGGAAATCGAGCGCGTCCTCCTCGAGCATCCGGCCGTCAGTGAAGCGGCTGTGGTCGGCGTGCCGGACGAGAAGTGGGGCGAGGTGGGCAAAGCCTTCATCGTGAGCAAGGAACCGGTTACCGCCGAAACCATCCTGGAACACTGCAGACAGCGATTGGCCGGCTTCAAGGTGCCCCGGTACCTCGTCTTTTTGGAGGCACTTCCCAAGAGCGCGACGGGCAAGACGGATCGTCAGGCGCTCAAAAGATGGGAAGGGTAGGGCAAGAGAGCGGAAGAAGGGAGCAAAAGGGAAAGCTCCGTTCTTCCGGGGGTAGATCAGGCTTTCAATTCAGCGGAAAGGCGTTGGGATTGGCGGTAGTCGGCCAGGAATTTTTCCAACCCGATGTCGGTCAGGGGGTGTTTGAACAGCCCGAGGATGGAAGCGAGGGGGCAGGTGACGACGTCGGCCCCGGCTTTGGCGGCTTCAACGATGTGTTTGCTGGAGCGGATGGAGGCCGCCAGGATGCGGGTGTCGAATTCCTGGATGGCATAGATGTGGGCGATTTCGGCGATGAGGTCCATGCCTTCCCAGTTGATGTCGTCGATGCGGCCGATGAAGGGGGAGACGTAGTCGGCCCCGGCTTTGGCGGCGAGTATGGCCTGGGCGGCGGAGAAGACCAGCGTGCAGTTGGTGCGGATACCGATGCTGCTGAAATGGCTGATGGCTTTCACACCCTCCCGCGTCATGGGCACCTTGACGACGATGTTGGGCGCCAGGTCGGCCAGGCGTTTGCCCTCCTCGATCATGCCTTTGAAATCCGTGGCGATGACTTCGGCGCTGACGTCTCCGTCCACCAATTCGGCGATGGTGCGGTAGTGTTCGAGGATGTTTTCCTCACCCTGGATGCCTTCTTTGGCCATCAGGCTGGGGTTGGTGGTCACGCCGTCGAGGATGCCGAGCTCGCGGGCTTCCCGGATTTGCTCCAGGCTGGCGGTGTCGATGAAAAACTGCATGGCTGGTGGTTTGGTTGCAACATCGGCAAGGCGGTGCACCTTGCCGATGCGGCAAAGGTACGAAGGCCCCCGCACCTCTTCCCCCTCAACCCTTCCCGACTTCGGTGGGGGTTTGGGCGGGGGGCACGTCCTGGGGCACTTCGGCGCGTTTGAGGGCTTTTTTCAGGCGGTTCGAGCGCGAGAGCAGGTGGTACATTTTGCGGTTCAGAGGGCGGATGAACGCGGGCAGGGATTTTTCGCGGAAAACGTCGCAGAAAAGCACCACTCGGCGCCGGCGGCTCTTGTTCCACACCTCGTGCATGTAGGTGTCGTCGAACAGGACGCTCTCGCCTTCTTTCCAGCTGTACTTCTGCCCGCCGACCACGATGTAGCATGGTGCATCGTCGGGGACGATGAGCCCGAGGTGATAGCGGAACACCCCCCGAAAGAAGCCCATGTGCGGGGGAATGTGCTTGCCGCCGTCGAGGATGGAAAACATGGCGGAGGTCACTTCCGGCAGTTGCTTCAGCAGCTCGGTGGTTTTGGGCACTTTGGCGGCGTTGGCCTCGACGAATTTGCCATACCCCTTGATGATGAAGGTGCGCCAGGGAATTTCGTCGCGGGCACTGATGAAGCGCTGGATGCCGTCCACCTCGTGGAATTTGGGCACGTTTTGTTCGTTTTTGAGCACTTCCTCCAGCTCCGCCCGGATGGTTTTCCAGTTGTCTTCCAGCAGTTTGTAGTTGGGGAAATGCTCTTCCAACGAAACGAAGGGCGGGTTTTTGACGAACAGGGAGATGAACTGCGTGTAGGGGAAAGTGAGCAGCGCCGGCTGGAAGATATACGCCAGCACCATCAGTCCTATGAGCACGAGCAGGACGATACCGATGGTTTGTAGAATCATCATAGCAGGGTGATTTGGACCCCTTCACCGGGGAATGAAAAACGTGACCGACTTGGGATGATAGTCCACGCTTTTCAGGTAGGGGGGGTATTCCTCCAGTGAGAGGGGGACGGTGTTGTTTTCCGAGTTGGGGGTGATGCCGCCCAGGTCGGCCACCAGACGGAAATCCGAGGGGGCCAGCTCGTGGTAGCGACTCAGCCCCACCACGCATTGGACCTTCACGGCGGTGGGGAAGATGCGCAGGCTGTCGGGGGCGTTGACGGTCGCCACCGGTACGATGATTTCCTTTTCCGTCAGCTCTTCCACCTGAATGATCGCCTCCACCTCGGGCGGGATGAGCAGCAGCGCGTCGTTGGGGGGTGGGGCCAGGGGCACGCGTTCGCGAAGGTCGGTTTTGACCTCCTCCAAAGCGACGCTGTCCGTCTCCCAGTGGTTGAATGCTTCCACGAGGGATTGCGCCCCGGCCAGCACGACAGAATCGGGTTCGAGGCGCAGGGGTTCGCGGAAGCCGTAGCCTTCGGCGAAATGCACGAACACCCGCGGCACGATGGGCACCTTGCGGCGCGCGGCGCGGTCCAACCGGATGACGATGGGGTCGTGGTGGATTTGCTCCACCCGGATGCCGTTGCCGATGCTGCTTTCGAGGTGGCTGATGAGGCGCATGCGGTCCAGCGGCTGGGTGGGGCTGGGGCTGAGCGCCCAGCGCACGCGCGGCTTCCGCCCGAAAAAGTAGTGCTTCATCAACTGCCAGCCCGGCCCCCGAACCCCCACCTCCAACTCGGTGGGTGGGAGCTCCAGAAAGGCATACCCTTCCGGCAGGCGGTATTCGAGGCTCACCGTCCAGGTGGTGGGAAATTCGTTGGACAGCTTGACGAAAAACCAAAACAGCCCCGCAATGCCCACGGCCAGCAGCAGGGCGATGCGGTCTTCCCGCGTGGGAAACTCCTCCTTGAGCAATCGAACCAGGCGAGGTTCTTTCACGATCCCGAATCAGGATTTGTTTTTCTGGGCATAGACCGCGTCGGTCATCTCCTTGCTGATGGCACTCTTGACGACGCGGACGAAGGTCTTCGTGGCAATCTCGAGGGTGACGATGTCGTCCTCGATTTTGTTGATTTTCCCCAGAATGCCGCTGGCGGTGACGACTTCCTGGCCTTTTTCCAGGCTGTCCACGAATTTTTGTTGTTCCTTTTGCTTTTTGGCCTGCGGGCGAATGAGGAAGAGCCAGAAGACCAAAATGATGAGGGCAAAGAAGATGAGGTTGATGGTTCCGGCATTCCCTTGTTGCAGTAGGATGGGTGCGAAGTCCATGTTGAGAATTTTCAAAGCCGCCGAAACTCATGAAGCGAACGGTTGGGGGAAGCACTTCATCGCCGGCGCCGGTGCAGTTTTCCGATTTGTCCGAGGGTGGGGTGGGGGTTACTGGGTTTTGGGTTCGACGTACCCCTCGAGGTGGATGACCGTTCGGGAGGGGTAGGTGTTGGCGGTTATGGTGACGGGTTTCTTTTGCCGCTTGACTTTGCCGTCGGTGTTGAAACGGACGACGATGCTGTCCTTCCCTCCCGGGGGGATGGGGTTTTTGGGCCATTCCGGCACGGTGCAGCCGCAGGTGGAGCGGGCATCGCTGATGAGCAGCGGCACGCGCCCCGTATTGGTGAAGTGGAAGGTATGCTCCACCACCGTGCCTTCCGAAACGCGCCCGAAATCGAAGCGCTCCTCCTCGAAGGTGATTTTGGCGACGTTCACCGTATCGGCGGGCGTGTCGGCGGAGACGGGGTTGCGGATGATTTCACTGACCTTGCCCCCCGTCGGGATGGCTTCCACCCGCTCTCCTTCCGAGCGACAACCCCACCAGACCAGGCACAACAAAGCCGGGAAAATCCACTTCATGAATCCGGAATTTTTTCCACTTTTCCCTGCCCTTCCAAAAACTTTGCTTGGGGCGGGCGGCGGGTACGAATACAGACCGCTATCGTTGGGCAAATGTAATTCTTTTTGCCGCCCCTTCCCCGAAGAAATCGGCGCAATAGTCCGCCGGGGCTGCGTGCCTTACCTATTTTGGCCCGCTCAATTCAACCCGAATGGAGCAACACAAATACCGCTACGGCATCATCGGCAACTGTGCCTATCTGGCCCTCATCGACGACCAGGCCAACGTCGGTTGGATGTGCTGGCCGCGCTTCGACAGCTCCTTCGTTTTCGGCACCCTGCTCGACGATGAAAAAGGGGGTTGCTTCAGCATCGAACCCGAATGGGAGGGCGCGCGCACCGAGCAGCGCTATCGGCCGAACACCAACATCCTGGAAACCACCTTCCACTGCGAGGACGGCGTGTTTCGGGTGGTGGACTTCGCCCCCCGCTTCGAAAACTTCGAGCGCATCTACAAGCCCCTCATGCTGGTGCGCAAAGTGGAGCGGCTGGAGGGGCGCCCCCGGGTGCGGGTGCGCTGCCGCCCCCGCGGCAATTACGGCGAGGTGGAGCCCACCAAAGTCTTCGGCAGCAGTCACATCCGCTTTCAGGGACTGGAGGCCCAGCTGCGCCTGACCACGGACATTTCCCTCACTTTCATTGACCAGGAGGAGGCTTTCACCCTCAGCGAAACCAAGTACCTCATCCTCACCTGGGGCGTGCCCCTGGAAGCGCCCCTGGCCAGCACGGCCGAGCGCTTCCTGGAAAAGACCAACGACTACTGGCGACGCTGGGTGAAAAACACCTCCATCGGCTATTTCCACCAGGAGGCCGTGGTGCGTTCGGCGCTGACCCTCAAGTTGCACCAGTTTCAAGACACCGGCGCCATCATTGCAGCCGCCACCACCAGCCTGCCCGAATTCCCCGGCAGTACCCGCAACTGGGACTACCGCTACTGCTGGCTGCGCGATGCGCATTACACCCTGCGCGCCCTGAACGAGCTGGGGCACTTCGGCATTCTGGAAAAGTACGCCGAGTTCATCGAAAACATCGTCTTGCGCGAAGACCGCCGCCTCCACCCCCTCTATCCCATCGCCCTCAAACCCCCGCCCATCGAGCGCATCCTGCCCCTGAAGGGCTATCGGGGGGAGCGCCCCGTGCGGGTGGGAAATCAGGCCTTCGAGCACATTCAAAACGACGTTTACGGGCAGGTGCTCGTCACCTTGCTGCCCTTCTTCACCGACATACGCCTGGCTCAGCACGGCATCACTCCCGGCTTGCTCGACAACGTCAATTATTGCCTGGAAATGATCGAGCGAACCATGGAGGAACCCGACAACGGCCTGTGGGAATTTCGGGGGCTTTCCCAGCTGCATTGCTACACCTTCCTCTTTCACTGGGCTGGTGCCCAGGCTGCCCGGAAAATCGCCCGCACCATCGGCGACATGCGAATGGAGCGCCGGGCGGGCAAGCTGGCGCGTCGGGCCGCCGCCGTCATCGAGCGCTGCTACGACGCCGAGCGCGGGGTGTACACCCAGGCCGTCGATTCACCACACCTGGATGCCAGCCTCCTGCAGCTCATCAACATGGGCTACCTCAAGCCCAACTCCCGCAAAGCCCGCCGACACCTCGAAGTGCTCGAAGAAAACCTTCGCTCCAACGGCGGGCTCTTCTATCGCTACAAACACCCCGACGATTTCGGAGAACCCGAATCCACCTTCCTCATTTGTGCCTTCTGGTACGTGGAAGCCCTGGCCCGCATGCACCGGCTGGACGATGCCATCGAAATTTTCGAACGCCTGCTGGGCCATGCCAACCACCTGGGCTTGTTCAGCGAAGACGTTCACCCGGCCACGGGAAGCCAGTGGGGCAACTTCCCCCAGACCTACAGCCACGTGGGTCTCATCAATGCCGCCTACACCATCGCACGCAAATTGGACCAACCCATCTACCTTTGAGCCCCGAGCTTTGGAACCGACCCCCTCTCAACCCCTTGCGCCATGAAAATTTTCCTCGTCGGATTCATGGGTTGCGGCAAAACCACCCTGGGCAGCCTCCTTGCCCAACGCCTGGGGTGGTCTTTCATTGACCTGGATCGCGAAATCGAAGAGCGCACGGGGAAATCCATCCCGGAAATCTTCCGCCAGGAGGGCGAAGCCGCATTCCGGCGCTTGGAAGCCGAAGCCCTGCGCGGCCTCGAAACCCTCGATAGGGCGGTCGTCAGCACGGGGGGCGGGGCGCCTTGTTTCCACCACAACATGGATTGGATGAACCAGCAGGGGCGTACCGTTTTCCTCCACCTCGACCCCGAGACCCTCGCCGCACGCCTCGCCCCCCAAACCGCTCACCGCCCCCTCCTTCAGGGGTTGGAGGGCGGGGAATTGCCGGCCTTCATCCACCGGCGGCTCGAAGAGCGCCTCCCCTTCTATCGAAAAGCCCACCTCCAACTCGACGCCCGAAAACCGCCCGAAATCCTGGGCGAGGAGATTCTCAGCTGGATTTTATCCAAAGAGAATTCCCCGAAGAAAGGTCACAAATGAGCGGGGAATGGAAAGAGCCCGGATTCTCTTTCGCCCTGCAATGCAAGGGTATGGGGCGTTTGGGGTGGTGGTGGTGGTGGGTATTGCCTGTCACGTTGATTTTTGGGGAGGGTCGTATTAGAAAAAAACCGGATTGAAAATTGCAAGGACAGGTGCAGTTATAATCCCATGCGCAACGATTGGAAATAATTGCCTGCCTTTTTTAGTTGCCCAGTTTCACCGCTTTTTCCCCTTGGTTTTTTGTCACGCTCGAGCTTGACCTAAGGCTAAACCCATTTCGCATTCGAACATCGGCTGGAGGTACCCCATAAGCCCAAGAGCCCGGAAGTTGTTTGTTGTGGGTTGCAGAATGTCGGTCATTACCCCCCGAAAATGGACTCTACCCCCCAATGCCCCCCGAGGTGTCCTTTTTCAATGCCGGCAGGATGCGACTCTACAACTTACAACTTTCTTTTTTTTTGCCTGCCCGGTTTCCACCAGTCTCCTTGAATCGCCTCCGAGGTGCCTCTCCCCCAAACCCCTCCCTCTCCCCCCACAACTTATTTCCACTTGTCTCCATCGTGTTTCCATGTGTCTCCAAAGGCATTTCCCCGAGTCTCCTTGAATCGCCTCCGAGGTGACCCTCCCCCCAACCCCTCCCCCTCCCCC
>CAZBYX010000085.1:0-13403 GCA_964496055.1 uncultured Saprospiraceae bacterium | reverse complement strand
CCTGACTTTGTGCAGGATTTTGGGAAATTTACCCTGACTTTGTGCAGGAAATCGGAAAAAATCACCCTGACTTTGTGCAGAATTTTTAGAAATTTACCCTGACTTTGTGCACGCTTCCCTTTCCTAAAGCCTGAACCTATTCAAATCCTGCGGTGAATTTCGATCGGGAAATATTGAAAAAGCTGAAGACGTGGGCGACGAACCCAGCCCGAAAACCCCTTGTGTTGCGGGGTGCCCGCCAGGTCGGGAAAACCACCGCAGTCAAATTGTTTGCGAAAGATTTCGAGCACTTCATCTACTTGAACCTGGAGCGCCCTTCCGACCGCGAATACTTTGACATGTTTGTCAGCGTCGGGGAATTGATGAAAGCATTGTGCTTCGAACGCAACATCCCTTTTTCCAGCAAAGGGATCCTGTTGTTCATCGATGAGATTCAGAGCGAGCCCAGGGCCGTGGAGATGCTGCGCTTCTTTTACGAAGACCTGCCTGAAGTGTACGTCATTGCAGCAGGGTCTATGCTGGAGACCATGCTTAGCGACAAAATATCCATGCCCGTAGGAAGGGTCGAGTACCTGGTCTTACGCCCGGTTTCATTTCGAGAGTATCTGCTGGCAAAGGGAGAAACCGAAGCCCTACAAGCCCTGGAACAAATTCCCCTACCCGCCTTCGCCTATCCCAAGCTGCTAACCCTCTTCCACGAATATGCTTTGATTGGGGGCATGCCTGAAATCGTGCAGCGCTTTCTCGGGCAAGGGGACCTCACCTCCCTCAAACCCGTTTACAACACACTGCTCACCGCCTATCTGGAGGATGTCAAAAAATACGCGCACGCGAAACTCCGAAGTGAAGTGTTGACCCACTGCATGCGCAGTGTATTTTTGGAAGCGGGGCACCGAATCAAATTCCAGGGGTTTGGAAATGCTCCATACAGCAGCAGGGAAGTTGGGGAAGCTCTTCGCACTTTTGAGAAAGCCTTACTCCTTCATTTGGTCTATCCAACCACGGAAACTCAGGTTCCCGCTTTGCCCAACCTGAGGAAGCGACCCTACCTGCAAGTGCTCGACACCGGGTTGGTGAATTATTTCAGTGGCTGGCAAACACGACTGCTCGGCATTCGCGATTTGCAGGAGGCCTACAAAGGAAGGATTGTACAGCATTGGGTAGGTCAAATGATGCTTGCCAATTGGAACGAACCGCTGGAAGGGCTTCTCTTTTGGGTGCGGGAAAAGAGGCAAAGCTCCGCAGAGGTGGACTTCCTCTTTCCTTTCGAAGACAAACTCATTCCCCTCGAAGTCAAGTCTGGAGCTGCCGGGAAGTTGAAGTCCTTGCACCAGTTTATGGACCTTTGCAACCACCATCTCGCCATCCGTCTCTATGCCGGACCTTTGACTACCGTACAGCCAACCACCCCTGCTGGCAAAACTTTCAAGCTGCTCAATCTTCCCTATTTCCTCGGAGAACAATTGCCTGCCTACGTTCAATGGTTGGCTTCTTCCCCTTGAGCACATCCTCTCACCCCATCTCCGCCACCACTTCTTTCACTTCGGGCACCATGCGTTTGAGCATGGTTTCGATGCCGGCCTGCAGGGTGACGGTGGAGGAGGGGCAGCCGCTGCAGGCCCCCTGCATGATGACCTTGACGGTGCCGTTGGCGTAGCTCTTGAACTCGATGTTGCCGCCGTCCATCTCCACGGCGGGCTTGACGTAGGTGTCGATGAGCTCCTTGATTTTCTTGACGATTTCGGCGTCGTCTTCGGAGTATTCATAGCTGGCGCCGCGCTCGGCTTCGATGCGGGCGATTTCCTCTTCAAACCCTTCCTTGACGATTTCCCCGCCCTCCTGGATGTACTTCTTCAGGAAGTCCTTGATTTTGAGCATGATGTCTTCCCAGGCGTAGTTGAACTCCTTGGTGACGGTGACGAAGTTGTTGCAGATGTACACCCCCTTGACGTAGGGAAATTCGAAGAGGGCAGTGGCCAGGGGCGACCACTGACGAGCGAAGTCTTCGTCCTGGAAGTCGGCCGTGCCGCGATAGAGCATGCGGTTGGTGACGAATTTCAGGGATTCGGGGTTGGGGGTTTGCTCGGTATAAAGCATCACGGGGCTGTTCGTGGTGGTTTGCATGGTGCGATGGTCTTTGATTCGATAAAAGGGAATGCAAAATTAACACAATCGGCGGGCGTAAGTTGCGCGCAGAAAGCCTCACCCTCCGTGTTCGGGCAGAGATTTTGCCAGGACGCCCAGGCCAAAGAGGGCGAAGTCGTATCGGGCGGGGTCCTGGGGGTCGAAGCGGCGCAGGCGTTCGGTCAGTTCGAGGGTGGCTTTCCAGTCGGCGGCTTTGCGCTCCAGCAGGCCGAGGCGCCGGGCCACGCGCTCCACGTGCACGTCGAGGGGAATGAGGAGCTGGGCGGGGCGGATGGAAGACCACAGCCCGAAATCCACCCCCTGCTCGTCGCGGCGCACCATCCAGCGCAGGAACATGTTCAGGCGCTTGCAGGAGGAGTTGCGTTCGGGGGTGGGGATGTGTTTGCGGGTGCGCTCGGGCGCGTGGGGCAGGCTGAAGAAGTAGGTGTGGAAGCCGCGCAGGGCCTCCCCCACGTGCGGGGCATCGGGGGCGAGGTGGCGGGCAAAGGCACTTTCCAGGGACGCTTCCCGGCGGTAGTGCCATTGCAGAAATTCGAGGAAGTAGAGCGTGTCGGTGGGCTGGAAGGTGCGGTGTTTGAATTCGAGGAAGGGCTTGCGGTCCTCCTCCCGATGGTGGAGGATGAATTCGTAGGGGCTTCCGCCCATGAGCCGGATGAGCTCCTCCGCCTTGCGGATGATGGTGGGGCGTTGCCCCCAGGCAAGCACAGCCGTCCAAAACCCCATGATTTCGATGTCTTGGGGGCGGGTGAAGCGGTGGGGAATGCAGATGGGGTCGTTCTCGATGAACGCGGGTCGATGGAAACGCTTTACCTGCTCGTCGAGAAAATCTTTGAGGGAATTCATGCGTTGTGGCTTCGGTGCCGCGAGTCGGCGAAGAAAATTTGGGTGCGGGCAGCAAAAGAACCGGCAAGCCCGTTACCTTTGCACCAAGGAAAGAATTATGATGACTGCAACATTGACCTACACGCTTTTGCTGGTGGCCCTGTACTTCGGCAAGAAAGCCATTGAATGGGTGGAAGAGCCCTAAGAACGCCGAAGCCCCTCGTACATCTTCAGGCGCAGCAAGCCCCGCCGCTGCAACCAGTGCCCCAGCGACACGCGCACCACCCCCAGTCCGTACCGGACACTCCTCCAGAAATTGATGGATGAGGCCTCCTCGAAGTATTTCGTCGGGCAGGTCACCTCGGCGATGCCATAGCCGGCGTAGATGATTTGCGAAAGCAGCTCGTTGTCGAAGACGAAATCGTCCGAATTGCGGTGGTAATCGATGCTTTCCAGCACTTCGCGGCTGAAGGCGCGGTAGCCCGTGTGGTATTCCGAGAGCTTGTGCCCCAGGAGGATGTTTTGCATCAGGGTCAGCAGGCGATTGGCGGCGTATTTGTACAACGGCATGCCCCCCTCGAGCGCCCCGTTTCCGAGAATGCGCGAGCCCAGCACGACCGGATAGAGCCCCTCGGCGATGATGCTCACCATGGCGGGGATGAGTTTGGGGGTGTACTGGTAGTCGGGGTGCAGCATGATGACGATGTCGGCGCCGAGTGCGAGGGCTTTGTCGTAGAGGGATTTCTGGTTGCCGCCGTAGCCCAGATTGCGCCGGTGTCGAATCAGGTGGCGAATGCCGAGCTTGCGGGCGATTTCCAGGGTTTCGTCTTTGCTGGCATCGTCGCAGAGGACGACCTCATCCACCAGGGGAAAGGGAATTTCCCGGTACGTTTTCTCCAGCGTTTGAGCGGCGTTGTAGGCGGGCATGACCACCACCACCTTTTTCCCTCCATGCATTGCGGTTGGCTTTGTCGGGCGCAAAGGTAACACCTCCCGCTGGAGAGGGATGGCCCGAACACCCCGCCGGAAAAGCTGGCATGGAATAAGGATTGCTAAATTTGCAATTTGTTTGACCAACCCGTCAACACCCCCTGGCGTTTAAAGCCAGAGCCCGATAGCCCCCTTGCGACTCGGACACCAAAAAGCCCACACCCATGAAACATGTTTGGATGCTGCTGCCTATCCTGTGGGGCGCCCTCCCCCTGCCCGCCCAAACCACTCCCCCCGTCACCTTCGAGGCCGTCGTGAAGGAAATCCAAAAGCGCCGATTGCCTGCCAGCGCTCAAAACGACGACGGCAGTTTTATCTGGGCCTTTTTGCTCGTCTCCCGGGAGGATTTCAAAGGGGGGTTCCACCCCAAATCGGCCGAAACCGCCAGCCGGTTCCTCCTCCATTACAACCCCGCCACCCGCAGCTATCACGGCGACCTGCTGAACCTCCGCCCCGGGACTTCCCGGCCGCAGGCCCTGAGCACCCTGCTGGCCGTCCTCCAAACCAACCTCGCCACTCCGCCCGGCATTCCCGATGTCTGTACCGTGGAGGGCCGCCGCTACTACCTGCTGAAATTTTAGCTTCCTTTGCACAGGATTCGCCGAAGGGGGGAATCTTTTCCCAAAGCTCCCTGTTGCTGGAGGACGCGTTCCCCCGGCGGGAGCATTCAATCGCAGCGTCATGATTCTTTCCACCACCGACTCCATACCGGGCTACGAAATAGCCGAAGTCATTGACATTGCCCGGGGCAGCACGGTCCGCGCCCGCAACCTGGGCCGCGACATTTTCGCCGGCCTGCGCAACCTCGTCGGCGGCGAGGTGGTTGAATACACCCGCCTGATGGCAGACGCCCGCGAAGAAGCCCTTCGCCGGATGGTTGCCGACGCCGAGCGCATCGGCGCCGATGCCGTCATCAACGTGCGCTTCACCACCGCCATGGTCATGCAGGGATGCTCCGAAATCCTGGCTTATGGTACGGCCGTTCGATTGAAGTGAATGCACCGAGGGATGCCCAGGGAAGGAGCGCTCCAAAACGCGCGTATGCAGAGCTCAATCCAACCCTTCGTCCTCCCCAAGCCCGCGTTTTAGGTTGCCGGGAAGAACAACCTGAGGGTTCATTGCAGTAAGCCCTATGGCAGAGAAAAAGAAAAAGACACCGGAAATCGTCAACCGCCGCGCCGAGTTCGAGTATCATTTCCTTGAGCGCTTCGAGGCGGGCATCGTGCTGACGGGCACCGAGGTCAAGTCGGCCCGGCAGGGCCATGTCAGCCTCGCGGATGCCTATTGCTATTTCCGCAGGGGGGAGCTTTGGGTCAAGAGCATGTACATCAAGGAATACGAGCACGCCAGCCATTTCAACCACGAACCCCGCCGGGAGCGCAAACTCCTGCTGAAAAAGAGCGAGCTGCGCAAACTGGAGCGCAAGGTCAAGGAGCGCGGCTTCACCATCGTGCCCTACCGCTTTTATTTCTCCGACCGGGGCTTTGCCAAACTGGAAATCGCCCTGGCACAGGGGAAAAAATCGTACGACAAACGCCAGTCCATCAAGGAAAAAGACACCCGGCGGGAGTTGGAACGGATAAAGAAGATTCGCATCTGAGCGCGCAGCCCTGAACCCGGTATGGAGGAGCCCAACGCATTGCTGGTTTTCGTCAAGAACCCCATTCGAGGAAAAGTCAAGACGCGAGTGGCCCGCGAGGCTGGAGAGGAGCGGGCCTTTCGAGTTTACGGGGCCCTGCTGGAGCATACGCGCCGCTTGGCGCTGGGTGTTCCGGCCCATCGGTACCTCTTCTACAGCCAGTGGGTGGATTTCACCGATGAATGGTCCAATGCGCAATTCGAAAAGCATCTGCAGGCGGCTTCCGATTTGGGGGAGCGCATGCGCGGGGCCTTCGATTTGGCCTTCCAACGACACCGACGGGTGGTCATCATCGGCAGTGACTGCAGCCAGCTAAGGAACGAGCATCTCGTTCAGGCCTTTTCCCTCCTCGATGCCTTCGATTGCGTCCTCGGCCCGGCAACCGACGGCGGCTATTACCTGCTCGGGCTGCGCACACCCTGCCCCCAACTTTTCTCGGGCATCCCGTGGAGTACGGAAAAGGTCTTGCCTCGAACCCTCGAAGTACTGGAAAAATCGGGAAGATCCCACACCCTCCTGCCCGTCCTCTCGGATATCGATCACTGGGCCGACTGGCAGGCTCATGGTTGGCCGCTCGATTGAGCGGGGACTCATTCTTCCACAAACAAGGCGTCGATCAGGGCCTTCAAAACCACGAACATAGGCTCGCGGCCTTCCCGCGTGATGAATTCCTCCCGCCCGGGGTCTTCGGCGGGGAAGAGGGCATCCTCCACGAAGGCCAGTAAATCTTCTTCGGGATAATTTTCGAAAAAGACCGCCACCCGATCCGTGAATTTGCGTTCTGCCGAAGCATTCAACAAGGCCCAGTTTCGGTCTTCGACCTCCTCCAAAAAGCTTCGGTCCAGGGTTTGGCGGAGGGGGCGGAGGGTTTGGGCGGTTTGCCAAAGCACGGCTGCCAGGAACAACAGGTAGTTGCGCTCCTCGGGCGTGAGCATTTCGAGGGACTCCGAAAAGAGCAGCTCTACGAGGGCTGGCTGGCTGTCGGCCATTTCCTGCAGGAAATCCTCGCGCCAGCCTTCCCGGCTCAAGGATTCAGCGATTTGCTCGATCTGTTCGTAGGTGATCACGATTTGGAGGTTTGCAGTTTCCCTCAGGCGTTGGGCAAAGAAAAACAATCGGCGCGGAAGCGTCGGTCTCGGCCTCCTTTCCATCCCTCGCAGCCCCAAGGTTAATAAGCCGTTAAAACCCTTTGGCGTTCGCACCGTTAAGAATGCGGAAGGCGTTTCCCTTTCAGCCCTTCGAAACCGCCATTCGCTCCATTGTCGAACCCATCACCTGTCAGATTATGAAACAGCATCTATCCTACTTGCTCAGCGGGCTCATCGGGGGTCTGGTCGTGCTGGCGGGCTTTTGGATGACGCATTCCGAGCCGACTCCCTGCGCCCAGGACTCCACAGCCGTTCGGTTGGTCAGCAACGTTCATGTCCCTCCCAATCTCACGGGTGCGACCTTCGATTTCCGGGAAGCGGCCGCCCGGGCCATGCCCGCTGTGGTGCACATCGCCGCCAAGGAAAGCCCCCATGAGGCCGAGCGCAAAGGCGAAGACCCCTGGAGCCAATTCTTCGGCGATGACCTCTTCTTCCGCAATCCATTCCTCGACTTCCGACCCCGCGAAGGAACCGGTTCCGGCGTCATCTACACCTCCGACGGTTACATCGTGACGAACAACCACGTGGTGGAACACGCGGACATCCTCCAGGTGACCACCTTCGACAACAAGCGCTTCAAAGCCCGCCTGGTGGGCACCTACCCGGAATCCGACCTGGCCGTCCTGAAAATCGATGCGCAGAACCTGCCCACCCTCGAATTCGCCGACTCCGACGAAGCCCAGGTCGGGCAGTGGGTGTTGGCCATTGGCAACCCCCTGAACCTGACCAGCACCGTCACCGCCGGCATCATCAGCGCCCGCGGGCGGGACATCGACATCATCCGCGACCGACAAGGCGCCGCCATCGAGTCCTTCATCCAAACCGACGCTGCCGTCAACCCCGGCAACAGCGGCGGCGCCCTGGTCGATGCCGACGGGCGCCTCCTCGGCATCAACACCGCCATCGCCACCCGCACGGGCTTCTTCCAGGGCTATTCCTTCGCCATCCCCATCAACGTCGTGCGCAACATCGTGGACGAAATCATCGAAAACGGAAGTTTCCGACGGGGCTTCCTCGGCATAGAAATTGCTGAAATCACTCCCGAAGACGTTGAGGATCTGGGGCTTTCCGTCACGCAAGGCGTTTTGGTCGTCCGTCTCACCGAAGGCGGCGCCGCTCAGTATGCGGGGGTCTTGCCCAACGACGTCATCGTGGGCATCAATGGTAAAAAAGTCAAATCCCCGCCCGAATTGCTCGAACACCTGGGCAGCACCAAAGCCGGTGATGCCGTTACTCTAAAAATCAATCGCCAGGGCACTTTGCTCGACATTCCCGTCGTTTTGAAACCTGCAGAATAGCCGGCCATTCTGTTAAGGTTTTTTTAACACTCGACCTGCAACAAAAAAATCTAACCTGCGGTTAGATGAATACATAAAGAGACTTGTTTAAAGTTGGTTTTTCGTTTTGTTTTGATGCGTCTGTCTTGCTTTAGCGAGGCAGGCGTTTTTTTATATCCCCCACCCCTTGACTTTCTTTCCGGAGCAGCCTAACTTTCCACCCCCTTCAAAACCAACACGCTATGAGAAAACTGCTGCTCGAGCATCTGGAGGCCTTCGTAGGCCTGTTCTATCCCCGCCTGTGCCTTTGTTGCGAAATCAACCAGCCTGCCGACGACGACGGCCTCTGCATCCCTTGCGCCGCCCGCCTGCCCAAAACGGACCTGCACCTCCATGCAGAGAACGAATTCACCGAACGCTTCTGGGGGCGCATCCCCCTGCAAGCCGGGGCGGCCATGCTCTACTTTCGCAAGCAGGGCTTCACCCAGCTGCTGATGCACCAGCTGAAGTACGAAGGGAACCGAGAGCTGGGCAAATCCCTGGGAAAGACCTTCGGCAGGATGTTGCAGCGCTCCCCGTTCTTTGAGGGCATCGAGGGGGTGGTGCCCGTGCCCCTGCACCCGGCGAAAGAGCGGCTGCGCGGCTACAACCAGAGCGCCGTCTTTGCAGAGGGGCTGGCCGAGGTTTGGGGGCTGCCCGTCTGGAAAAACGCCCTGCGGCGCACCGTCCACACCCCCTCCCAAACCCGCCTCTCCCGAATGGAGCGCCTGGAAAACGTACGCCGGGTGTTCCAGGTCGCCGAGCCCGGCTCACTCCGGGGCCGGCACATCCTTCTGGTGGACGATGTGCTGACCACCGGCGCCACGCTGGAGGCCTGCGCGGAAAAAATCCTCGCCCTCGAAGGCAGCCGGGTCAGCATGGCTACCCTCGCCATCGCCATGGACTTCTGATTCCGACGCTTCCCTAAAATTCGAGGCTGAAGTATGCCGCATTCGGAGCGATGAGCAGCCGAACCCCTTTTGCAGCGAGCTTTTTCGAGGGCCGGTGCAAATGGGGGACGAAGTACCCGACGGAAGCACCCAGCGCGTAGCCCGCAATGACATCCGTCGGGTAATGGCGCCCTGCCCGCACCCGCAAGTAGCCGGTTATGGCGGGAATGACAGCCGCTCCCACCCAAACCACTGGCTTCCAGGGGCTCTCGGGGTGGTAGTCGCTATACACCCGGGCGAAGAAAAAGGTGTTGGCCGCCGTCATGGAAGTATGCCCCGAGACGAAGGAGGCTCTGGCATTCACCGTTTGTTTGCGGGCGGACGCCACTTCCGGGTCGAAAACATAGGGCCGGGGCCGCCGAAAGGTCGATTTGGACAGTAAGGTCAGCCCGGCATTGAGCACGAGGGTCTCTCCGTACAGAACGGCGATGCGCCCGAATTCGGAGCGGCTGCGGGGCGAGGCGAGAAAAACCACAGGCAAGGCATGAGAGCCGTACCAAAATACGTCACTGGCCCGGTGAGCCGATTCGGAATGGAAGGTGGTGGCTTTGCGATCGAAGGCGTTGATTTGCTGGGCGTCCAGGCTCGCCAGGGCGTCCATGGTGTAGGTGGGCGTCCGTCGGCTGAAGTACTCCCCCAAACCCAGAACCACAGCCCCGCTCCCAAACCAAATCCCTTCTCGTTTCCAGGTGAGGGTGTAGGGCGATTGGGCCCGGGAGAGGGGCATCCAGGGGGTGCAAAGGGGAAGGTAAAGCAGGATCCAAACGACGTTTTTCATGCCAGGGTGGGTTGAAGAGTGGTCTTTCCCCTTACGAACACCGGCTCAGGAAGGCTGCGTGGGGAGGATTCTTCTATTTCCGGGGCTTCAATTTTTCACCCCCCAAAAATAGAGCGCGATGAGCAGGGTGGCTGCTGCAGTGAGGGCGAACATGGCGGGAGCGCCGAATTGAAACCAGACCCAACCGGCCAGAGTGCTTGCCAAGAGGGTAGCCACGCTGCGCAAGCCCTCGTAGGTGCCGATGGCCGTAGCGAGCTCTTCTTCGGGGGTGACGTTGCTGATCCAGGCTTTGGCGATGCCTTCCGTGGCGGCGGCAAACAGACCGTACAGTGCGAACAGTACCCCAAACGCCCACCAGTCCTCGGCAACGACCATCCCCCCGTACACGGCGGCAAAGACCAACAAGCCGCCGATGAATACCCTTCGCAAGCCCCACCGGTCGCCCAGGCTGCCGGCCGGGTAAGCCGCCAGCGCATAGACGAGGTTGAAAAAGATGTAGAAGCCGATGAGCGCGGTGTCGCTCAGGCCTCTTTCCTTCAGCAGCAAGAGCAAGAAAAAGTCGGAGCTGTTCACCAGGGCGAAGGCCAGCAAGCCCCACACCAACCGGCGGTAAGCGGGGCTGCTGCGCGGAAGATATTTCAGAAAGTCCCAGAAGCGGAAAGGCTCCCGGGTTCGGGTGGGTGGGGAGGCGGGCGGCTCGCTCAGCAGGAAGGTGGCCGCCACGGCTGCGAGCCCGGGAAGCAAAGCCAGGTAGAAAAGCGGGCGATACGCCTCGGGATGGGCAGCCAAATAGAGGAGGGCAAGCAGGGGACCGAGGGCAGCGCCGAGGGTGTCCATGCCGCGATGGAAGCCGAAAACGCGCCCCTTTGTCTGCGGGGTGGCTTCGATGGAAAGCAGGGCATCGCGGGCGCCGGTGCGCACCCCTTTCCCGAGGCGATCGAGAGTGCGCGCGCCCAAAACCCAGAGGGGAGCCGTCCAGACCGCCATCAGGGGCTTGGCGACGGCACTGAGAAAATAGCCCCAGCGAACGAAGAGCAGTCGGCGCCTGGCCGCATCCGACCATCGGCCGAAGTAGCCCTTGCTCAAGCCGGCCGCCGCCTGGGCGATGCCTTCCAGAATGCCGATGCCGAGCACGGAAAAGCCGATCTGATCCAGGTACAGCGGCAAGACGGGGTAAAGCATCTCGCTGGCCAGGTCCGTCAGCAAGCTGACCAAGCCCAGAATCCACACCGTACGCGTGAGCAAGGGGCGCCCTTTCATCAGGCCGGAAAGGTAGCCAATCTCGGAGCAAGGCCGACGAAAAAAGCCCTGCGGCCGTGGGCTGCAGGGCTTCCGGTCAAAGGGTGGAAGCGGCTCAGGCGGCGGTCAAATCCACCACTTCGGCCTGGGGGGCGGTGCGCTTCACCGAGTCGATGCCGTTTTCCATGCCCCCTTTGTCGGCATACATCTGGCTCTGGCCGATGACCTGCTTGTTGGCGGCGATGAGCGAGAAGAAATGCTTGCCGTTGGAAGATTCCTTGCGCAGGAAGTTGGCGTCGTCGGCGCAGTTCTTCTTCACCGACTCGATGCCGTTTTTGGCGGAAGCCTTGGAAGCATAGCCCTGGCTGGTCAGGATGACCTGGCCGTTGCCGGCTTTGAGCCGCCAGTAATATTTCCCGTCCTTTTCGCTCTGTAAGATTTCGAATTTCATGCAACAAAATTTTTTGAAGTTTGCAATGGGCACCGCTTCGTCGCAAGGATGGACGAGCGGTTCGTCCTTGAGACGTTTTGCTCGCCCAAAAGTGACAATCCATAACAAGAATGCCAAATGGCTCGATGGGTTTTCGCGCTTCTGACGGCACTGGCTTTTCATACTTTGCAGGCGCAGGAGTTCATCACGACTAAGGGAACCGACTTCGTGTGGCAGGGGCGGCCCTACCGCTTTTTGGGCGCCAACCTCTGGTACGCGGCTCATCTGGCGGCCGATTTGCAGCCCGGCGACCTGGAGCGCCTGCGCCGCGAGCTCGACCGCCTGCATAGCCTCGGTGTGCGCAACGTGCGGGTATTGGCCGCCAGCGAGGGCCCCGACGACGCTCCCTGGCGCATCGTTCCCGCCCTCCAACCCGCCCCCCGAACCTACAACGAAGACCTCTTGCGGGGGCTGGACCGACTGCTCCTCGAACTCGCCCGGCGCAACATGCACGCCGTCCTCATCCTGGGCAATTTCTGGCCCTGGTCGGGGGGGATGGCCCAGTACGTTTCCTGGGCGACCGATGAGCCCATCCCCTATCCCCCGCCTGCCGAAGGGGGCAACTGGGTGAAGTACATGAAGTTCGCCAGCCGTTTTTTCAAAACCCCGCAAGCCCAGCATCTTTACTTCGAACACCTGCGCACAATCGTCACCCGCACTAACAGCCTCACCGGCATCCCTTACCGCGACGACCCCACCATCATGGCCTGGCAACTGGCCAACGAGCCCCGCTCCCTGCTGCACCCCAAAGCCTATTACCGATGGGTGGAAAGTGCCGCCCGCTTCATCAAAAACCTCGACCCCAACCACCTGGTCTCCATCGGCAGCGAAGGCAACGCCCTGGTGCCCCTGAGCGCGAAATTCCGCAAGGAGCACCGCTTTGCCGCCATCGACTACGCCACCTGCCACCTCTGGGCGCAAAACTGGGGCTGGCACGACCCCCGCAACGCCGCCCGCACCTGGCGCAAAACCCTGCGCAAAGCCCGCAAATACATCGCCCGCCACCTGAAAACCGCCGAACGCCTCGGCAAGCCCCTCGTCCTCGAAGAGTTCGGGCTGGCCCGCGATGGCGGCAGTCATGCCGCCCACTCCGCCACCACCTATCGCAACCGCTACTTCGAAGCCGTTTTCGAAGAAGTGCTCCACAGTATCCGCCGCAACAAAGCCCTGCGCGGCGTCAACTTCTGGGCCTGGGCCGGCGAAGGCCGCCCCCGCACCCCCCGAGCCATCTGGCAGCCCGGAGACGACTTCACCGGCGACCCGCCCTTCGAGCACCAGGGCTGGTACTCCGTTTACGACACGGACGAAAGCACCCTGAAGGTCATCCGTTCCTTTGCGGGGAAAATCAATTCGGGGGAAAGCCAATGAAAAAACCCGGGAGAGAACAACCGTCCTTTCCCGGGTTTTCGCCGGCCCGGAAGGGGAGGAAGCCCCCCAACCTTCAAACCTCGCACCCCCACCTCCCGTGGGGGTTTGAGGGGGCGGTGGGGGCGGGTTCAGGCGTCCACTTTGGCGTAGCGGGCATTGGCTTCGATAAACGCCCGGCGGGGCGGCACGTCATCGCCCATGAGCATGGAGAAGATGCGGTCGGCTTCGCGGGCGTCTTCGATGGTCACCTGCCGGAGGATGCGCGTGTCGGGGTCCATGGTGGTTTCCCAGAGCTGGTCGGCGTTCATCTCACCCAAGCCCTTGTAGCGCTGCACCTTGACGGAGTTGTCGTTCTCGCCGCTGGAGTAAGCGGCCACGGCTTCCTTGCGCTCGGCTTCGTTCCAGCAGTAGCGGTATTGCTTGCCCTTGCGCACCAGATAGAGGGGCGGGGCGGCGATGTAGATGTGCCCGCGCTCGATGAGGGGCCGCATGTAGCGGAAGAAAAAGGTGAGGATGAG
>CAZBYX010000084.1:0-13486 GCA_964496055.1 uncultured Saprospiraceae bacterium | reverse complement strand
TGCCGTATTTGCGCGATACCGCATTCACGCTCATTTGCCCACTCAGCACTTCGGTCACCACATGGCGCTTGAAGCGCTCGGTGTACCGCTTGAATTGTTTTGGTTTTTTGGCCATGATGAAAACAGCTTTTTGTTGCCAACCTATTTCAGGACAAGACAAGACTCTCTTTGGTTTCTCGGTTCCTCGATTACTCGAATCCTCCTTCTCTATCATTCGCCCTCATTCACCGGCGCTAAAAAAAAAGCAAGCGACCCAAAAGGGGCAGGGGGCTATTCGCCGCGAACGAGGCCTCGAGCAATCCGGTATCGGCTCCAGCCGAACGTTAAACGGCCCTCGGCGGTCTCCTTTTCCGGCCTGGGTCTTTTTCCTGCTTGCCAGCCTGTCGTTCCCTGGAAACCCCATTAGGAACAGCCCTTCCGGGTTGCTCCCACCCGCCGGTGCGACGAATTTGAAAAGCCATGCGACCAGATTGAAAACCACACCTTTCCCCACGGCTCACCTTTGCAGCGTTCCAATCGTTTTTCACCAAATCCCCCAAACATGAGAAGGATTCTTTACGCCACTGCCTGCATGTTGTTTGCCCTCTGTCTGCCCCTGCAAGGGCAGAACATCATGCCCATCGCATTCGACCTCGCCGCTCCCATCGATGTCAACCTCGACGCCGACGGTAACCCCTGGGTCACTCAATCCGGCTCCGGCATGAACGACGGACTGGTGCAGAAAATCCACCCCAACGGCACCAAAGAAACCATCATCGAAGGGTTGCCTTCCTTTTTCAACTCCATGACGAATGAACTTCAGGGTGCCCTCAGCACCCAGGTCATGGCCGACGGCCGCATCTTCGTCTGTCAGGGGGGTGGCCCCGACAGCCTGTCCGCTTCCATCCTGGAGTTTCACTGGGACGACTACGTGAACAAAGGCGCGCCCCTGGCCCCCACCGACCGCCGCTCCATCATAAAAAGCGGGGAATGGGCGCTGGCCAACGGTTTCGATGAATCAAACCCCTATTCCTTTGTCTTTGACCAGCAGGGCAATTTCCTCATCTCCGACGCCGCCGCCAATGCCATCATCAAATACGAAGTGGCCACGGAGAGTTTTTCAGCGCTGACGGTCTTTCCCCCATTCCCGAACCCCACCCCCGTCGGCCCGCCCTTCGTGGACATCGTCCCGACGAAAATCATCGCCCATCCGGACGGCGGCTACCTCGTGTCCTCCCTCACCGGTTTCCCATTCCTCGACGGAGCCTCCAAAATCTACCGGGTGATGGACGACGGCACCACCACAGACTATGCCGCCGGACTGACCCTGGTCACCGATCTGGAGTTCGACCCCGAAGACGGCAACCTGGTGGCCCTGCAATTCGCCCGATTCGGCCAGGTGGACACCACCTTCGGCTTCATCTTCGGCAGCGCTCAGCTCGTCAAAGTCCATCCTGACGGCAGCCTCGACACCCTGCTCGCGGGCTTTGGGCCCAGCCCGGGACTGGCTATTGCGGCCAACGGCACGACTTACATGTCGCACCTGTTCCTGGGGCAACTGCTCCGCACGGATGCCCTGTCGAGCCTTTTCGGGCTCCAACCGGAACCTACCCTTCCCCTTACCCTGTACCCCAACCCCAACGAAGGGCGATTCCACACCCGCCTGACCCTTCCCGCCCCCGGCCCCTTGTCCTGGCGCCTGAGCGACCTCATGGGGCGCACCGTCGCCGCAGGCTCCCTGGGTCCATTTCCGGCGGGTGATAACGAAATCCGATTCGATCTCAGGAAGGAAAACATAGGTCACGGAGTGTATCACTTGACCATCGTCGGAGCCGGGAAGGTCTTTGCCGCAAGGGTCTTGCTTCCATGAAATTGTAGGGCCATCCAAACCTTTTCAACGGGTTCTCCCTTCGAACCAGGTAAAATCAGTCATTCCTCATTCAATTCTCCAAATCATCAATGTCATGCGCTGTTTTCTGAACCTAATTTTCGCAATCATGCTAACCAACACTGCCTTTTCCCAATCCGCAATTTCCGCCGATGAGCGAACCATCCACCAGATCGTCCAGGATTTGCAGGACGGATGGAACGCCAAGAGCGGCGAGCAATGGGCCGCCCACTTCGCCGATGACCACAGCTATGTGGTTTGGACGGGTCTGTACATGCCTCACATGAACAGGGAACAAAATGCGCAAGCGCACAATGGCCTGTACAACAGCGTGTACAAAGACATGGATACCCAGTTTAAAGTGACACAGGTGCGCTTCATCGAGCCCCATGTGGCCATGGTGCACTGCCTCGCCAACAGCCGTTACGGTGACCAACCATTTCCGGATTACCCGCAATTGCTCCAAACCATGCTCATGGTGAAGAAGGGTGATGCCTGGGAAATCGTGTCTTTCCACAACCTCGACATCGAGTACGACAAATTGCTACGCAAACCTGAGCCTACGCCGGAGGAAAAGCTCGCCTTTGCGAAGGAGAACTATCCGGGGTGGTTCCGTTGATCGGGAAAAAGGAAATGCGGGTCACGATTCGAAAAAAAATCGGGCCCGTATTTCTACTTTTATCAAACGTATGGTTTTCAATTCACCAAAATATTTGGTGTGGGTGGTGTTGTTGCTGACCACCGAACTGCCATTGGCTCAGGTGCCTCCTCCCGTCATGATCGAAAACACCCTCCGGGTGTACCCCCTCGATGCCCATACCCTGGTGCGGGTGGACAGCAGCGCCGACCTCGATTTTGAAGCAGTTCGCCGGCCCGACATTCTGGAAAAATTCCGCCCGTTGGAATCGGTCCTGGCCGGTGGTCAACCCGGTTGGACTTACTGGCTCCATTTCCGCATGGCTGCCAAAGACACCCTGAAGGACTGGATGATATTGTTGAAAAACCCTGCATACCAAAACGTCACGAACCGCTCCGCCTACACAGCCGGCAATGAATACGTGGACGGATATTTCCTCTTATCCTCCGGTGAATTGGTTCACAGAAGGGACGGATTCCACCTGCCGAAGAGCCAACGGCCGGGTTACCGGCACCCACTGATGAACGCCCTTCCGATTTCCCTTGCCGCAGGCGACACGGCCGATGTTTTCCTGAGGGTGCAAAATCTGAAAAAGGGCCATGCAGCCCTGGCAGCCGAGCTGCGCCCCTCGTCTTTGGAGATACCCTTCGGGAAATCGGACATGCATACGCTGATGGGCCTTTGCATGGGCGTGACGGGCATTCTTGCCATCCTTTGCCTTTTCTTTTTTTTCGTTGACAGAGACGTCGCCAACCTGCATTTCTTCCTATTTTGTCTGTTTTTGTTCCTCCACTACAGCATCTTGCATCCAGAAATACTGTTCATCGAATGGTTCGCCTCAGAAAAGCCCTGGCTCCTCCCCTACGCTTTCGACACCCTCGCCTACTTTTCGTTTTTCTTTTTCCTACTCTTTGGCAGGAGTTTCGTCAACGTTCGACAACATTCCCCATTGACGGACCGACTCATGCTGGCCATGGCGGGAGGAATGGTGTTATTGTGGTTGGTGGGTTTGCTCGATTTCCATTTCGGGGGTTCAACTGAGATACTCAATTGGAGTCCGGCAGCCATTGCTATTTTACTTTTGTTGCTGGCCATTCGCATTGGTTTTTTCAAGAGCAATTTTGCCAAATATTCGCCGCCGGCGCCGGCTGGTTGTTTTTCTTCACTTTACTTGGACCGCTTTACAACAATGGGATTTTCACCCTTTTCAATCCCTGGCCTGTCGGACAGTTGGGCATGATGGTCATCTACACCTTTGGGTTGGCTTACAAGCTCCAACTCCACGAGCGGGAAAAGGCCGACGCAAAAAGAGTGCTCGAACTCGATGCCATCAAGAGCCGCTTCTTCGCCAACATCTCCCATGAATTCCGCACCCCGCTCACCCTCATCCTGGCACCCTTGAAAAAAGCCCAGGAAGAGGCGCCCGCCAGCGAGGCGGAGCAGTATTTCGAGAGCAGCGATGCCGAAATCAGCCTGCCTGCCCGCCACCTCGGCATGATGCGCCGCAACGCCGAACGCCTCGGTCAACTCATCGATCAACTGCTTGACCTGTCGAAACTTGAAAGCGGCAACATGAAACTGCATGTGGCCAAGGGCGATATCGTCTCCTTCCTGCGGGCCATGGTTTTCTCCTTTGAAAGCCTGGCCGAGCGGCGGCAGATACACTTCCAGACCGAGTTTCCCGAAAGGGGCGAGGAAGCATATTTCGACCGGGATAAACTGGAAAAAATCCTCATCAACCTGTTGTCCAATGCCTTCAAGTACACCCCCGAACGCGGGCGTGTGGCCGTGAAAACCAGCCTCGAGAACGGCCGCCTAAAAATCAGGGTGGAAGACAGCGGCCCCGGCATTTCAAAAGATGACCTGGACAAAATCTTTGAGCGGTTCTACAGGGTGGAAGGCACCGAAGACCAGGGCACCGGCATCGGCCTCAGCCTCGTGAAAGAACTCGTCGAGCTGCACCGGGGGCAAATCAGCGTGGACAGTGCCAAAGGGCGGGGTACGGTTTTCAAAATCAGCCTGCCTTTGGCAAGGGAGTATTTTTCCGAAGGAGAAATCATCGGTGAGCAAACCCGGAATACGCCCCTGCCGGCGCCTCCGCTTTTTTTTGAACCCGGCTTTTCTGAAACATCGCCTTCGGAAAACGGAAACAGTCCGGCTGGTCAGCCGCTCCTGCTGGTGGTGGAAGACAACCCCGACCTGCGCCGCTACATCGCTGAACGCATGCAGGCGCATTACCGGGTCATCGTCGCCGAAAACGGCCTCCGCGGCTTCGAGATGGCCCTCGAATACACCCCCGACCTCGTGTTCAGCGACGTGATGATGCCCGAAATGGACGGCTTCCAGCTCTGCGAAAAACTCAAAACCGACGAGCGCACCAGCCACATCCCCGTCATCCTGCTCACCGCCAAGGCAGGCCAGCAGCACAAGCTCGAAGGCCTGGAAACCGGCGCCGACGCCTACCTGACCAAACCCTTCGACGAAGCCGAATTGCTGCTGCGTGCCCGCAAGCTCATCGAACAACGCAGCCAACTGCGCGAGAAGTTCGCCGCCCAGCCCGCCCTGAAACCCACTTCCGTCACCCTCCCCTCCACCGACCAGCGCTTCCTCGACAAGGTCGCCGCTGCCATCGAGGAAAACATTGGCAACGAGTTCTTCTCCGTCGAAGACCTGGCCGCCGCCGTCCATTTCAGCCGCAGCCAACTCCACCGCAAACTCAAAGCTCTCACCGGCAAAAGCCCCACCGACCTCATCCGCGAGTTCCGCCTCTGCCGCGCCAAAGATCTGCTGGAACAAAAAGCCGGCAACGTCTCCGAAATCGCCCTGGAGGTGAGCTACAGCAGCCTGTCTTATTTTACGAGGAGTTTCAAGGCTGCTTTCGGAGTGCCGCCGAGTGAGGTGTGAGGGGGCTTTCGGCGGCGGGAACGTATCGGGAGACGGGCAGCTAAAAAGGTGCCTGTTCCAAGGCCTTGCGAACGGAGTTCGCAAGTACGGTGCAGGTGTGGTTTGAACCGCAGATGAAACAGGAAATCCCACAGCGTGAGCAGTTGTCTCTTCCACAAACGCCTTTCCCTCCCACCCACCGATTCCACCGGTTTTACCGATTCCCCCGATTCAAGCCGCCCGCCTCACCCGCAACGATTTTACGATTTTACGATTTGACAGTTTTACAATTTCCCCCCCTTCGCAGGCAGACTGGTCCTTTCCATGTCTTCCATCCAGCTTATTTTCAGCGCGAAAAACTTCGACCCATGGCGCTACCGACCCGCTCCGATTTGGAGCAGACCTACCGATTGGTGCATGCACACCTTCACCGCACGCCGGTGCTGCGTTCGCGCAGCCTCGATGCGCTTAGCGGGGCACGGCTGTTCTTCAAGTGCGAGAACTTTCAGCGCACGGGCTCCTTCAAGATGCGGGGGGCGCTCAATGCGCTGCTGCGCCTGGACGGGGAACAGAAAGCCCGTGGCGTGGCGACCCATTCCAGCGGCAACTTCGCCCAGGCGCTGGCCCTGGCGGCGCACGAAGCAGGGGTGCCCGCCTTCATCGTCATGCCGGAGAACGCACCGGCGGTGAAACGGCAGGCGGTGGAAGCCTTCGGAGGGCGGGTCTTCCCCTGCGGCCCCGCCCTGTCCGACCGCGAAGCGCGCCTCCGCGAAGTGCTTGAAGAAACGGGCGCCACCTTTATCCACCCCAGCGACGATTTGATGGTCATCCTGGGGCAGGGCACCGCGGCGATGGAATTGCTGGAAGACCAACCCGACCTGGAAGTCATTATCGCGCCGGTGGGCGGTGGGGGTTTGCTGGCAGGCTCGGCGCTGGCGGCGCATCACTTCGGCCGGGAAGTGCAGGTGCTGGCGGGCGAGCCCCGCAATGCCGACGACGCCTGGCAGTCTTTGCGCGCCGGGCGCATCATCCCCCCCGAAAATCCACAGACCATCGCCGACGGGCTGCGCACCGCCCTCGGGGAGGTCAACTTCCCCATCATCCAACGGCTGGTCAGCGACATCATCCGCGTGGAGGAGGAGGAAATCCTCCACGCCCTGAAGCTCCTGCTCCAGCGCCTCAAAATCGTGGTGGAACCCTCCAGTGCGGTAGCCTTCGCCGCCGTGCTCAAGGAGCCGGAACGCTTCCGGGGCAAACGGGTGGGCGTGCTCCTCTCCGGCGGGAATCTGGATTGGAATGTCCTGACGGCGGGCGAGGAGTAGAAGTGAAAGGGTCATAGCTCCGGTGATTCAGGTTGCATGGATCTCAAGCGTGACAGCGTGACGCTTAACTTATTCGGTTCCTCATATCCTTTTTTGACTGTCATTCACCGGCGCTAAAGTCCAGAAGGGTCGTATTGGTTTTTGCTCCAAAATCAGCAAAAAGGTGGATTGACCAAGCTCGGGCGGAGCGGGAAGCTCCACCCGAGCACCCACGGTCGGGTGCACCTTTGCGGTGCGCCCGACCTTTGTGCCGTTCCCTCCTGACCAAGGGGAGCGTCGCGCTGCGCCGCCGGATATTTCCCCATCGAACCGCTGCCAAGGGGGATGGCGCTCCGCCCCGTTGAAGAGCCCTCTGGAGGCCGTAGGTGCAGGCGCGAAGTGCTGCAGTGAATGGCCCGCCCCCGAAAGGCTTAGCCCGCGAGGACGTGAAGGCGTGACGCGTAACTCTTTCGGTACGTGTTTCCATGTGCCTCCACCTATTTCAAGCCCATCCCCCACCCTTCTCCCGCCCCCAAACCGGGAGCTTTTCTCTTCAAGGGCATTCGGGGCAGCGCAGAAATGCGTTTTCCTCACATGTCTTTTACTTCTAATTTCTCGCACTCTTTCAAAAATTCCATTTCTTTGTGCCGAACCATCCATTCAAACCAAATAGACAATCTGAAAGCCCATACCGGAACCGCTTCACCCAATTTTCCGGGGCAGAAAGGATGCCCAGGAGACTGCAAGCCGGGGCTGCTCGTGATTTGAAACCATGCTAAGCAGAAGAAACGTCCGCGTCAAAGTCATGCAACTGCTCTATTCCATGAGCAGGGACAAAGCGCTCACCCAGGAAGCCTTGCTGGAACGCTACCGCCAAAGTGTGGATGCGTCCTTTCAGCTCTACTTGTTCAACCTGCTCTACTGGGTCAAGGTGGCGGAATTCGCCCGCACCGACGCCAAGATGAAGAAAGCCAAGCTGCTGCCCACCGAAGCCGACAAGCGGTTCCGCCCCAAGCTCTTCGAAAACGCCCTCATCTTCTCCGTCACCGAGCACGCCCAGCTGAACGACCTGTTCCGCCGCCACCAGCTCGAAGCCAAAATTCAGGAAGACACCTGCCGCCTGCTCTATACCGAGTTCGCCAAGTCCGAATCCTATCAGCAATACCTGCAACAAGAAGAAAGCGAGGTGGAGGACCACCGCCGCGTCCTGCTCGAGCTCTACAAGTTCATGGCCGGGCACGAAGTGTTCAACGAAACCATGGAGGACCACTTCCTCTCCTGGGTGGACGAGAAATCCCTCGTCGTGGGGGCCATGAAGAAGACCATCAAAGCCCTGCCATCCACGGGCCCCTTTTACGAGGACTTCCGCCCCAACCCGGAAACCACCCGCGATTTCGGGGAAGAGCTCCTCAAGCGCGTTTGTCAGCGCGACGAGGAATTGCTCGGGCTCATCGAACCCACCCTGAACAACTGGGACGTGGACCGCGTCGCCGTCATCGACATGATTCTGCTGAAAATGGCGCTTTGCGAGCTGATGGAATTTCCCACCATCCCGACCAAAGTCACCCTGAACGAGTTCGTGGAGATTTCGAAACTCTACAGCACGGACAAAAGCAAGGACTTCATCAACGGCATACTGGACCGCCTGATGAAAAAGCTGCACAAAGAGGGAAAGATTCGGAAAGAGGGAAGAGGATTGCTCGAATAGAGCCGAGAGGGGACGGGAAGGAGGGGCTCAGGCAGCGCTGGCAGGCCGACGCTCGATGAATTGGAAACCTTTCACGGTGTGGGTGCCGGTGCGGTGATTCTCCACCACTTCGATGGCGATGGTGCAGTGCTCGAAGGCCAGCTCGTAGATGTTGCATTCCAGGGCGGTGCCGAGTTGTTGGCGGTCCAACAGTTTGAAGGCGATGAGGCGGCCGGTGTCTTCCCGGAAGTTTTGCAGGGATTCGGCTACCCGGCGCACCAAAGACCGAGGCGAGAAGTCCAAATTCATCAATTGGACGGTCAAAGCCAGTTTCAGTTTCCGGATGTTCATCGTGTTTGAATTTTGCTTCGAATGAAACAAAGTTACCCCCCAAACTCGCCGCGCGCCTCTAAAATTGTGGCAACCGTCTTAATGAGGCGTTAAACCCGTGATTTAGCCCCCCGAACGGTCTTGCTCCTTACCCCTTCATCTTCGCCATCCCCCAAATCTTATGCTCTCAGCCGGAGAAATTCTTCGCCCGGCGGCTCCTGACGGTTTAGGAACAATTGTTGTAAAGTTCTAATGTGTTTTGCCGGAGGGAAGCACGGCCGCCCCCGGCCGCGCATCGGGGCCGTAGCACAGACCAAGAACCGTCATTCATGAAGAACCTGCTCGAGATTGCCAAGGTGGTGACGCGCAAGAAAGTTCGGAAAATCGAAATTCTCGATGCGGCCACCTTGAAGAACAAGACCAGCAAATTCCGGGAATTTTACGAAGCGCTGCTTTCGGACAAGGTCAAAACCGACCGCGACGCCGCCGCTCTCATTTATGGCTGCAGCCCCACCGACGACAAGTACCGCCAGCTGAAATCCCGTTTTCAAAAGCGACTGGTCAATACGCTCTTCTTCATTGACGTCAACAAGCCTTCCACGGCGTCCTATGACCGCGCCCAGTTCACCTGCCGGAAAGACTGGAGCCTGGTGAGCATCTTGCAATTGAACGGAGCCGAAGGCGCGGCGCGCGAATACGCCCGCAAGACCTTGAAAACCGCCCTGAAATACGGCTTCCCCGACCTGGTGGTCCTCTCGGCGCGGGTGTTGCGGCAGCATGCCGCCCGGGAGGGGAAGGAGGCGGCGTTCGAAGAGTACGACCAGTTGCTGAAGGAAAACTTCCGCAAGCTGGAAGCCGAAATCGAAGCGGAGGAGTGCTTTTTGTTGGCCAGCCGCATCTACCAGGCCCCGGATGCCCACTCCCTCAAACACGCCCCCACCCTGGACGAATTGCGCCAGCGGGTCGTCAGCCTTTCCGAGTTGCATACCACCCCCCTCATTCAGCATTACATGTTTCTGGTGTGGATCATCGGCTTCGAGTTGCAACGCGACTATCAAAACGTCCTCGAGGTGTGCCGCCGGGCTCTGGAATTCTTCGAATCCGAAGAGGTGCCCCACCGAGTCGAGTGGCGGCTGGAAATTTATCGCAAGCAATTACTGGGCTATCTGCACCTGAAGGACTTCCGCAAGGGCCGGCGGGTGGCGGAAAGGTGGCTCCAATACCTCAGCCCGGGCACGCCCGAATGGTTTGCTTTCATGGAGTTGTACTTTCAGCTGGCCATGCACTCCGAGCAGTTCATCAACGCCCTGGCCATTCTGCAGGAGGTGTTCAACAACGGGAAGTTTCGCAAGCAGCCCCTGTTGGTGCGGGAGCGATGGGAAATCTTCCAGGCTTATCTCTACTTCGTGTGTGCCTATCTCCATCGGGACAGGGCCGTTCTGGCGGGCCAGCGCCCGGAGGGCTTCCAGCCGGAAAAGTTTTTGGCCAAGAAGACGGTCTTCCCCAAAACCCAGCGCGTGTTGGAGACCCACTTCCACATTTGCCGCTTCCTCCTGTTGCTGGAGGCCAACCAGCTGACGGATGCCCAGGAAGCCCTCCGCGTGCTGAAAAATTTCGCCGACCGCAAACTCAAACCCGAACTCCATGCCCGCCTCATCGTCTTCGTCAAGCTGCTTCACCAAATGGGCAAGCGGGGCTTCGAGGTCGCCGATTTGGGGCTGACGCGCAAGTACGAAGAGGAACTCTCGACCCTGCCCTTCACCTGCACCGGCAAGGAAGACGAGCTCGAAGTTTTGCCCCTGGATTGGCTCTGGGAGCGGCTCCATTCGCAGGTTAAGGTGTAATTTCCGCCCCGAAACCAACACCAACGCCGCCCTTCGTGACCCTGAACAGCGTCCGTGCCCTTCAGATTTTCAACATCCTCCGCTTCGGGGGGACCTTCCTCATCGGGGTGTTGCTGGCCAAGAGCGGCTTGCCCACCGCTGAAATCGCCCTGTACGAAACCCTGCTCTTCCTCTCCAATTTGCTGAGTTTCTTCTGGGTCATGGGGGGGCAAAATGCCCTGCTGCAGTTTTTCCCCACCCTGGAGGAGCGCACCCGGCCCGCCGCCTTGTTCAACACCTTTTGCCTGTTTCTGGGGGCGGGCGCCTTTGCCGCAGCCGTCCTCTGGTTTGGGGCAGACTGGCTGACCCGTCACCTGACCCGCTACGAGTCCTTGCCTTACCTGCCTTACGTGTGCCTGTTCCTGGTTTTTCAACCGGTGGGCTGGCTGTTGCACCACTATTACCTGTTGCTGAAAAACTACGGGGCCATCCTCTGGGTGGGGGCACTCAGTTTTTCCCTGCAGGTGGCTGCGGTGGTGGGACCGATTTTTCTGGGGTATTCGTTGGAGGTGTCGTTTCAAGCATTGGCGCTGTGGGCGTTCTTGCGCTTCGCATTTCTGTGTGGGGTGGTTTGGAAGCACGGCGCCCGGCGCTTCGATTGGACCTATTGCCGCGCCTATTTGCTGCTGGCTTTGCCGCTGGTGCTTCACATTCTCATCGGGCACGGGATGGAGTACATCGACGGGATAATCGTGTCCACCTTTTTCGAAGAGCGCTCGGTGTTTGCCATTTACCGGTATGGGGCGCGGGAATTCCCGTTGGCTTTGCTGTTGGTCGGGGGGTTGGTGTCGGCCAGCATCGCCGAGGTGAGCGAAGACATGCAGACGGGCCTGGCCCATCTGCGCCGCCGGGTGCTGCACTTGTTTCATTTGCTCTTTCCGCTGGGCTTGGTGCTCATGCTGAGCAGCCACCACCTGTACCGGCTGGTGTACAACGAGGATTTCGTCGCTTCCGCCGACGTGTTCAACGTCTATTTACTCATTCTCAGCAGCCGCCTCTTGCTGCCGCAAGTGGTTTTGCTGGGCTATCGCAGGAACTACGTGCTCGTGGCGAGCGCCGTCGTGGAAACGGTGGTCAACATCGCCCTGAGCCTGTGGTGGGTGCGCCTCTGGGGGCTGGAGGGCATCGCCCTGGCAAGCGTCGTAGCCTTCTTCCTGAACAAACTCAACATGGCGGTTTACGCCTGGGCGAAACTGGGCATCCCCCCCGGGGCTTACCTCCCCCTGAATTGGTGGGCTTTCTACACCGCACTGCTCTTTCTGGCCTGGCGGCTCACTCTCTAACCGCCCTCCCTCCCCCCTTCGAAGGTTTTACAAGCGTTTACAAACGAATACAGACGCCTAAAAACGAAAGTACGCGCGTAGTTTTCGTCTAAGGGGTTGATGCTCAGCCATCTTTGGAGTGTGAATCACATCGGCAATCCCACCCTCCAACTCACAACTCACAACTCACAACTCTCAACTCTCAACTCTCAACTGATTCATTCACCTCCAAAATCATCGAGTCATGAACAACTTGAGAAACCACGTGCAATTGATTGGAAACCTGGGAAAGGACGTCGAGGTGAAGACCTTCGACAGCGGCAAAGTCTGTGCGCAGGGCTCTTTGGCCACCAAAGAAGTTTACCACAACCAAAACGGGGAAAAAGTGGTGGACGTGCAGTGGCACCGCATCGTGGCCTGGGGCAAGGTGGCCGAGTCCATGGAAGTCTTTTTCAAGAAGGGGAAAGAGGTGGCGGTGAAGGGGAAGCTGCGCTACCGCACCTTCGAGGGAAAGGACGGAAAAAAAGTGCGGTTGCCGGAAATCATTGTCACGGAATTTCTGTTGCTCCGGTGAAAAACCCCAAAAAACCGCTGAGGCACCCTTCCGAATGATCCCCTGGAACAAGGCGGAAACCTGCAATCGTACCCTCAAAACCTCTCTTTGGGATGTTGTACTTCGAGACGAAATACATCCGGCCGTTGGTAATGCCCCGACACGTCCAGCGCCATCCGCTCCCGGATTGGATGATCCAGGTCGTCGAGGGTGTGCACGAGGATGCCTTCCGAGCCCCATTGCGGGGGCAGGAGGTAGTGCCCGTTCGGGGCTACGATGCAGCTGCCGCCGTGGAGCAGCGGGGCGTCCGGCCGGGCGCTCCAGTGCTGCGGCCGCTCCAGTTCCGGGGGCACATCGGTACGCCGCATGAACTGCCCGGCCGCCACAACGAAGCACCTGCCTTCGAAGGCATAGTGCCGACTCGCAATCTGTAGCATTTCGTGGACTTGAGGCCAAAAGGCCAGGTGGATGGTTTCACCGTGGTCGTGGAGGGCTTGTCGTGCCAGGGGCATCCAGTGTTCCCAGCAGATGAGCCCTCCGATGGCCCCCCATTCGGTGGGGGCGGGGCACAGGCCGCGCCCGTCGCCCAGCCCGTAGAGCAGCTTCTCGGTGAAGGTGGGCATGAGTTTGCGGTGATGCAACAGGAGCCGCCCCTGCGCATCGAAGAGCAGGAAGCTGTTGTAGAGGGTGCCGTTGCCGGGCCCGCCGCTCACCCGTTCGTTGATGCCGATGGCCAGGGTCACGCCCTCCTTTCGGGCCAGGGCCGCCAGGCGCTCGCAGGCCGGCCCCGGCACTTCCACCGCGTTGTGCCACATGCGGGCATAGACTTCCTTGGTGGGTTCGTAGTCCCACAGCCCGATGTCGGGGCAATGGTCGAGCCAGGCCGGATAGCCGCACAGCCAGCATTCGCCGAAGACCACCAGCTCGGCGCCCCGGTCGGCGGCTTCCGCCGTCAGCAGCTCCGCTTTTTGGAGCGAGTGTTCCAGGTGATTGAAAACCGGGCCCTCCTGGACGATGGCAATGGTCAGTTTTTTTCTCATAGTAAAAGTTTCAGCCATTCATTGCAAAAGGCATACCCAAGAC
>CAZBYX010000083.1:12414-13573 GCA_964496055.1 uncultured Saprospiraceae bacterium | reverse complement strand
ATTCCCAGCTCGAGCCCGCGCAGTTCGGCCAGGCCTTTGAGGCGGCCGTAGAGGGAGTATCCGGGGAGGGTTTTTCTTTTTCCGTCGTCGAGGATCTGAAGGCCGTGGTCGGGTCGGAAGGGGATGGGGTGGGTGCGGGTTTGTTGTTCTTCGAGCAGGGTGAAGAGGACGACGTGGAGGTCCACGTCGCCGTCGAGGTGGGGGGCTTCGTGGAAGCTGCGCCCGGCTTCGCGCACGACGTTGCGCAGGTGGGCGAAGTGGATGCGCCCGGCGAACTGTTTGGCCAGCACGGGCACGACGTTGTCGGGGCGGGCGCCGAGGGAGCCGGTGCAGAAGCAGAGGCCGTTGGCGGGGGAGGGCACCGCTTCGAAGAGGGCGTGCAGGTCGTTCAGGGTGCTGACTACGCGGGGTAGGCCGAGCAGGGGCCAGGGAGGGTCGTCGGGGTGCAGGGCGAGGACGACGCCGGCTTCTTCGGCGGCGGGGGTAACTGCTTGCAGGAACTCGATGAGGTGGCTGCGCAGGGTGGCGGCGTCCATTCCGTGGTAGGGGCGCAGGGCTTCGCGGAAGCTTTCCAGCGTGTAGTGTTCTTCGGCGCCGGGCAAGCCCATGAGGATGGTTTGGGTGAGGGTTTGGCGCCGCTGTTTGCCCAGGGCGGCGAAGCGGGCTTCGGCGGCGCGCAGCAGGGGTTTAGGGTAGTCGTTGGGGGCTTCGGGGCGTTCGAGCAAGAAGCAGTCGAAAGCGACGAGGTCGGGGTGGAAATAGCGCAGGGTGCGGGTGCCGTCCGGCAGTGGGTAGTCGAGTTGGGTGCGCGTCCAGTCCAGAACGGGCATGAAGTTGTAGGTCACCGTACGGATGCCGCAACGGCCGAGGTTTCGCAGGCTTTGGCGGTAGTTTTCGAGGTGCTTTTTCCAGGGCCCCGTGCGGGTTTTGAGGGCTTCGCTGACGGGCAGGCTCTCCACGACCGACCAGCGCAGCCCCGCCCGCTCGATTTCGCCCTTGCGGGCCAAAATTTCTTCCTCCGGCCAGACTTCCCCGTTCGGCATGTGGTGCAAGGCGGTGACGATGCCCTCTGCCCCGGCCTGGCGTATCTCCTCCAGGGAGATGGGGTCCGAAGGACCGAACCAGCGCCAGGTCTTTTCCAGTTTCTTCATGTGGGATG
>CAZBYX010000083.1:2396-12314 GCA_964496055.1 uncultured Saprospiraceae bacterium | reverse complement strand
CCCCCTCACACCCCCGAAAAGGCGCTGAACCCCCCGTCGATGGGGATGACGGCGCCGGTGACGAAGGAGGCGGCGGAGCTGCAGAGCCAGTTGACGGCGCCGCAGAGTTCTTCCGGGCGGCCGAAGCGCTTCATGGGGGTGTTGCGCAGGATGGCCCGGCCGCGTTCGGTGGGCGAGCCGTCCGCATCGAGCAGCAGGCGGCGGTTTTGTTCGCCGATGAAGAAGCCGGGGGCGATGGCGTTCACGCGGATGCCCTCGCCGAATTTGAGGGCCATTTCGACGGCCAGCCAGCGGGTGAAGTTGTCGATGGCGGCTTTGGCGGCGCTGTAACCCACCACGCGCGTCAGCGCGCGTTGGGCGGTCATGGAGGAAATGTTGACGATGCTGCCGCTGCCTTGCCGGGCCAGAGTTTCGCCGAAGACGTAGCAGGGCAGGACCGTGCCCTTGAAGTTGAGGTCGGTGACGCGGTCGAAGGCTTCGAGCGAGAGGTCGAAGAAGGTCTGGTCGGGGCCGATGGTGGCGCCGGGCAGGTTGCCGCCGGCACCGTTGACGAGGATGTCGAGCCGGCCCCATCGGTCGAGGAGCTGAGCTTGGGCTTCGCGCAATTGCCCTTCCTCGAGCACGTCGGCGGGCAAAGGCAGGGCTTCTCCGCCTTCTGCGGTTATGGCGGCCACACGGCGCGCCACCTTTTCGGGGGTGCGGCTCAGCACTCCGACCCGAACCCCTGCTCTTGCCAGCCCGGCAGCTATGGCGCCCCCCAGGACGCCCCCTCCGCCTGTAACGAGGGCCACTTTTCCTTGCAGGTCCGAGTAAAAATCCATGGGTTGCAGGTTTGAGGTGTGGAGGTTTCGGGAGGAAAAAAGACCCCGTTTCGGGGGCGTCCTTTCGACCAAAGCCCTTGGCTCTTGGACGGGGTAACCAAACGGCATTTCCCCGAAACGCGGGAATTCCCCATCTTTGCCGCCTTCAAAATCGAAGCCGCCCGATGTTTCTACACCCGATAGGCTGGAAGTCCGCTCGACTCATCGCCGTGTTCTTGCTCGGCGCGGTAGCCTTCACCGTGGTGGAAAACCCGACGCCGGAGCCTCCCGAGCGGCCCGGCGTGACCGCCTGCTTCGAATGGAGCGACAGCGAATCAAAGGAAACGGATTTCCACGGGACGGACAAATCGGAGCCTGAGTCGGCAGCTTCGATTCCCTTCCTCGCTCTACCCATCCTATTTCCCAAAGCCTGTCGGTTCGGCCATTCGCCCACTTCTTCTTCCTGGGCACCCGATACCCCCACCCCGCCTCCGGAGCCCTCCCTCGTGCTATTTTGTTGAGTTTTTTTTCTCTTTTTTTTCGGGATTTTTTAACCTGCGTCGCGGGTCGGGGCTTCCGACCGGTATCGCCCCGTCTGCGTCGGTTTCCTTTCCCTTCGAATGAAGAAGGAGGGGGGATTTAAAATGATTTCCAATATGAGCGCCAATCCTTCTTTCACGCCCAGGCGCGTGAGCACCCGCGAGTTTCAGCAAAGCCTGAACCCGGAGACGACCCTTCAATTGCTGCGTGAAGGCAACGAGCGGTTTGTGTCCGGCAATCACATTCCCTACGATTTTTCCTTCCAAATCGAACGAACCGCCAAGGGGCAGTTTCCTTTTGCAGTCATCCTGGGCTGCATCGATTCGCGGGTGCCGCACGAAATCGTGTTCGATCAAGGGGCGGGCGATCTGTTCAGCATTCGGATTGCCGGCAATTTCATCAACGAAGATATTCTGGGCAGCATGGAGTTTGCCTGTCAGGTGGCGGGTGCCAAACTGATCGTGGTGATGGGCCACACGGGTTGCGGGGCCGTCCAGGGTGCTTGCGACGAGGTACGCCTGGGCCATTTGACCGAAATGCTCCAAAAGCTGCGTCCCGCCGTGGATGCGACTCCCACCGCTCCGGGGGAGGAACGTTCCTCCCGCAATGCGGAATTCGTCAATCGGGTAGCTCAAACGAACGTGCAGCTCACCCTGCAAAACATCCTCGAGCGCAGCGAAGTGCTGCGCCGATTGCACGAGGAGGGAAAAATCGGGCTGGTGGGCGCCATGTACGACGTGGCCAGCGGCCGGGTCGAGTTCGGGCAACTGCAATGGAAGCAGCCCAGCTGAATGGATTATTTTTCTGAATCTCCCTCGCGTAAACGTCCTTCCGGCTCCCCCGATGGCAAACGGCGTTGCCGAAGGACGTGAATCCCCCGTCTACCCCCCCCCGAAACCCTCCCTGGAGGGGTAGTCGAGGAGAAAACCCCTGAACGATGAACATCCGTTTGATTCCTTCTTTGACGTTCAAACATTTTCGCGGCGATTTGTTCGGCGGGGTGACCGCCGGCATCGTGGCCCTGCCTCTGGCCCTGGCTTTTGGTTTGCAGTCCGGGTTGGGGGCAGCGGCCGGATTGTACGGCGCCATCTTCATCAGCTTCTTCGCCGCGCTGTTCGGCGGAACGAACACGCAAATTTCCGGCCCCACGGCGCCCATGACCGCCGTGAGCATGGTGGTGGTGGCGGGTATTTTGGCCAATTTCGAAGGCGATCTGGAAAAGGCGCTGCCCGCCATTCTGATGGTCTTCCTGCTGGCGGGTCTGATGCAGATCGGTTTGGGTTTGATGCGGGTGGGGCAGTACATCCGCTACATTCCCTACCCGGTGGTTTCCGGCTTCATGACGGGCATCGGGGTCATCATCCTCATCACGCAATTGCTGCCGGCCCTGGGCTACTACCCCAAGGAAGACGCCGCCTTCGTGCAGCAGTTCAAGCCCAAAGCCGAGGAGGTCATCCTGCAAAACATCCTGGCGGATGAAGCCGCCGAAGAAATGCTGGTGCTGGAAGATTTCGAGGAGACGGTCCGCCGGGCCGAACGCATCACCGAGGAGGACATCCTGGCCGAAGCCCGCGCCCTGGCCGCCAAAGAAGCCTCCGGGGTCATCGGCTCCCTGAAGCTGCTCGGCCGGGCCCTGAAAAACGTAAACTTCCAGGATGTGGCCATGGTGTTGCTCACCCTGCTCATCATCTACGGCTTCAAGCGCATCACCACGGCGGTGCCCAGCTCCCTGGTGGCACTCATCGTGGTGTCTCTGGGCGCCTGGCTGTTCCTGCCCGAATACCGCACCATCGGCGACATTCCATCCGGTTTTCCGCCCCTCCAACTGCATATCTTCGGCAATGTCGAACTGGGCCTGCTCGTGCCCTACATCCCCATGGCGGTGTCTCTGGCTCTGCTGGGCGCCATTGATTCGCTGCTCACCTCGCTGGTGGCCGACAACATGACCAAGACGCGCCACAACCCCGACCAGGAGCTGTTCGGGCAGGGCATCGGCAATTCGGTGGCCGCCCTGTTCGGCGGCCTTCCGGGGGCCGGGGCCACCATCCGCACGGTGGTGAACATCAACGCCGGCGGCAAGACCCGCCTTTCCGGCATGGTTGCGGGGCTGCTGCTGTTGATGGTGTTGCTGAGCCTGGGGCCCATTGCCAGCAAGGTGCCCGCCGCCGTCCTGGCCGGCATCCTCATCACCGTCGGTATCGGGGTGATGGACTACAAGGGCTTGCGCCACTTCCGGCACTGGCCCAAAACCGAAGCCGTCATCATGCTGCTCGTCCTCGGCATGACGGTGTTCGTCGGGCTCATCGAAGCCGTCATTGCCGGCATGGTGCTGGCTGCCATCGTCTTCATGAAAAAAATCGCCGACGTCATCGACCACCGCACCCACATGGCACCCCTGAAGCAATTCAGCCGCGAAGTGCCCTGGCAGGATGAAACCGACCTGACGGAACGCGACGTCGAACGCATCTACATCAAACACCTCGACGGGCCGCTGTTCTTCGGCTTCGCCTCCCGCTTCCAGGAAATGGTCAAGGCGCTGCCCACTGTCAAGGTCGTCATCATCCGCATGGACCGGGTGCCCTACGTGGACCAGTCGGGCCTCTACGCCATGGAAGACGCGGTGCTGGACCTGCAAAACCTGGGGGTGAAAGTGGCCTTCGTGGGGCTCCACGGCCAGCCGGAGGAGATGTTTCGGCGCTTCAACCTGGTGCCGCAAATCGTCCCCGAAGAGCAATGCTTCCTCGACTTCAAGGCCTGCGTAAACTGGCTGCACGAAACCTTCAACGGCAATGGCAAGGCGGAGGGCGCCGCGGTGGCCGGTGGAAGCAAAGCGGGCGGGAAAAAATGAGAGCCGCTACTGGAGCAGGACTTTGCGGACGTAGCGGCCGCCCTCCCATTCCAACAGGAGGAAATACACCCCCGACGGAAAGGAGGTTAGGTCGATTTCCAGGCTCGGCTCCGGTGTTCTTCGCCGCCAAACCACCTGCCCCCACTCGTCCAGAAGGGTGAGGTGCAGGGTTGGAGGCAAGGGGGGAGCGAGGCGCAGAAAAAGCCGACCCTCCGTGGGCACGGGGCCGAGCTGGAATTCCATTTCCCTCAAAGACGCTGACACCGCCGTGACGGCACGGATTTGAAAATTTTCGGACTCGTCGAAGTAGTCGAAGCCGCTGTTGTCCTGAACGACGCGGATGCGGGCGGAGTCGGAGGCGATGTTGGGCACCTCCCAGACGAAGGAGAGCGAGTCGTAGGGAATGTCCGCCTGGAGGGTGTCCCAGCTTAGGCCCCCGTCGAAGGAGACCAGCAGGTCCCAGTTGAGGGTGTTGTGGGGGATGAGCTCGTGCCACTGAATGTGGACGGTGTCTCCCGCCTGATAGGACTCCCCGCCTTTGGGGTAGTCGAGTTCGACATGGGCCTCGGTGCGAGGCAAAAACAACCCCAACACCAGGAGAATCAACCCGGTTCGGGCTATTCGCTTCATGGGTCGATGGTTTGGCGATGCTTCGAGCGGCAGGCTCACATCCAAAGGTAGGGCAAACGCCCCGGCCGGGGCTCCCCCCGATGGGGTAAAGTGCCAAAAGCGGGCCGAAAAAAGCCGGCGAGGTGGCCACCTCGCCGGCGAGCTCGTGAAGGAAACCAGTTATCAGTTTGCCGTTTTGAGAAATTCCGCCACTTTGACGGCCTCTGCTTCGGTGAGGTTGGCCCGCACGCGCATGTGCATGACCGCCACATCCCATTCGGTGTCGCTGAAGGTTTCGGGGGAGGGCGCGTTGTGGCAACGCAGGCAGTTCTCCCCCCAGAGTTGGGCGCCGCTTTTGGCTTCGGCCAGACTGCTTGTGCCGGCACAGCTGCTGATGAGGAAAGCCAGGGTGGCGCCGGCAAGCAGGATTGCGAAAATGGGTATCTTTTTCATGACCTTTCTTTTTTGAAATGAAGAAAACGAAGCGGAGCTCGGGCCACCTCAGAACCCGATGGCCCAGTGGATGAAGAAGGCGTTGCCGCCCAATTCTTCGTGCTCTTCGCCTGGTTCTTCGTGGTGGTCCTCTTCTTCACCGCCCATGATGCGGTAGCTGAACTTGAACAGGGTTCGCCAGTTGATCCAGTAATTGATGCCGAGGTCGAGCTGGGTTTGGTCGGTGTGCCATTCGGCCCCTTCCGGGGTTTTCAGCTGCGAATACCGCCCGACGAATTCCAGATTGCGGAAGAACTTGTTTTCCACCAGGGCGGGGCGCAGGGAGGCCTGGGCGAACCAGGCGGTGCTGCTGTTGTCGAAGGTGACGAACTCGTCGGGGTTATCGTGGTCGGGGTAATTGGCATCGTCGACCTGAACCCCCACGTATTGCCCCTTGAGGTCCAGCACACTGCTGATGCCGGAAAGGGTTTTGACGTAATTGAGGTCGAAGGCGTAGTGCAGGGCCTTGACGTCTTCGTAATCGGATTCCTTGGCGCCCACCTTGCCGTACATGGCGGACAGGCCGATTTCCAGGCTGGAGTTGGAGAAGGGGAAGAGCCCGATGCGCCCCCCGATGGTTTTCCCTTTGTTGTTGTCGGGGAAGACGGCGTGGTGCAGCAGGCCGGCTTCGGCGGGTTCATCCTCCCCATCGTTGAGTTGGGCGCCGTTGACGGCAAAGAAGGAGTAATTGATTTTGAAATCGCCCAGGTAGGAGCCGCCCCGCAGTTCGAGGCCGATATCGCTGGTGGGGAGGATGCCGTCGTGACCGGCCCCCAGCGGCATGGTGGGAAACCGGTTGATCCAGGCCGGGTGCAGGTTGGGCACGAAGATGCCGAAGGGAACGAGGAATTTTCCTACCCGCAACGTAAGGTTCTTGCTTAGCAAGTATGAGAGGTTGGCGTATTCCAGACCCAATTCCAGTTCGCCTTCCTCCAGTTCAAACTCCAGTTCGGTTTCGAAAAGCAGTCGGTCCGACTGCTTGTAAATGAAAATCGGGTTGAAAGAACCCCCTACAAACGTGAATTCCTCATCGTTTGCTTGCAAACCCGAATGAGCGTATCCTCGCAGAAGGAATTGGCTCACTCCAGGTTGTTGACTTTCCACCTCGCTTTGAGTGAGGCTCAGGTCTTGTTTGAGCTTTTGCAAATCGTCCGATGCTTGAACCTCTTGGGCTTGCAGGCTTTGGAAACAGCCCCAAAACAGGACCAAGAGGGCAAAGAAAATTCGCGCTTTCATGACCGTAGAATTTTGTTGGTGAATGGCTCAGTTAATTTTTGGCCAGCGTCCGGATGAAGTTGACCAGTTGCCAGCGTTGCTCCTCGGTGAGGACGTCCTTGTAAGCAGCCATGGGCGGATTGCCGTGGGTGATTTTCCAGTAGATGGCTCCGTCGGTTTGCTTTTGCACGATGGGGCTGGTCAGGTTGGCCGGTCGGGGCTTGAGAGCCATCCCGGCGGCGCCGTCGCCCTTGCCTTTGTTCCCGTGGCAGATGGCGCAATACTGTGCGTAGAGCTTCTTCCCGGCCAGGGTGGCTTTCTCATTCCCTTCGAGGGGATTGCGAAGCTGGTCGGCCGAAGCGGGCGCCTTCCACCCACTTCCGTTTTGAGCCGAAAGCAAGACCGTTGAAAGGGGAATAACAAGCAAAACTATCCCTACCCGGAGGGCAGCACCGGCCCTCCGGCTCCATTCCAAGGTTTTCATCTCACGTGCTTTTTTAGTTGTGAGTGAATTTTCGTCGGCAGGGCAGATTCCAGGGCTTTTTGGGGGAGAGCGCCCGCCTTCGAAAGGGGGTGGGGGCATCCGTTTTCCAATTCAAGGTATCTACATCAATCCTGGGGGCACCATGACAAAAATCATTGAAAAATGATGATTTTTCTCATCCTGTTTTCGGCAGGTTATCCGGGTTACCCCTTTTTCATTTTTCCCTTGAGCGACCTCCTGAAGAGCAGCGTTCAACTCCTCGATGGAGCGATGGCGGGACAGGGTGAGGCGGACCTGGGGCGGGTCCAGGGTCACTTCGACGGCCTGAATGCCCTCGAGGCTTTCCAGCGCTTTTTTCACCGTCTGCACGCAGTGGGCACAGGTCATGCCTTCAACGGGATAGGTGTGTCAGTGTTCGTGGTCGCTGTGGTCGTCGTGGTCGTGTTCGGTGGGGCCGTCGTGCGGTGTACCCTGGTGGTCGGTGTTGGCTACGTAATCCATACCGCAGACGGGGCATTTGCCGGGCTGGTCGCTGCCGCTGCCCTTGCAGTGCATGGGGCAAACGTAGGCGGAGGTGTACTCGGGTCCGCTTTTGGCGGCGTCGGCGTCCATGGTTTCGGTGTGGTCGGCACCGTTTTCATGGGTGTGGCCGGAGTTGCCGCAGGAGGCGAGCCAAAGGGCACCGGCAAAGAGGAGCACGAACAGGGAAAAGAACTTCAAAGACTTCATGTTGAAAAAGTTTTAGTGGTGATGATGAGTTGATTGTACGGGTTGAAAGGCTGCGGGCACCTCGCCGGGGCGGATGGTCTGGGTGATTTTCCCGCAGGTGAGCATTTGGTCGCCGAAGTAGGGGTTTTGGATTTTTTCTTCGAGGCTGAGCCAGTCCGCACCCTGGTTGCCGAAGGCCATGGGGCAATGCTGGACGTAGAGGGTGTCGCCTTCGATTCCAAAGGCTTGCACGGCCTGGATGAGCGCCTGGGAGAGGAAGCCGAATTGCCGGCGTTGGGCTTCGACATCGGCGGCCTGCGCGAGTAAGTCGGCATGGGTTTTCAGGGCATCGAGGCGGTCCATCCAGAACTGGTGGGCCTGGCCCTGAAGCAGGCTCATGTCCACTTTTTCCAGGGATTGGAGGAACGCCGTCGCGGCTTCGGAACTTTTCAGGGGGTCGGATTCCACCAGAGCGTTTTTGATGGTCGCATAGGCCCGGGCCACGGCATCGAGCTGTTTTTTGAATTCGGCGGGGGTTTCGGCCCGGTAGTCGGGGCCGGTTTGTTCGGCGCCCTTGACGCTCACCAGGTCGTTCATCATGCTGCGTTTGGCATTGAGCTGGGCGGCGGCGTCGATGGCGAAATTGCCGTAGGTGACCACTTCCTCGCCGGGTTGGAGGCCGCTTTTCACCAGGTAGCTGTCGCCGGCGGCTTCGCCCAGCTCCACCTCGCGGAACTGGAAGGTGGGCACGGCTTTGCCGGGTACCTTGACCCACACCACCGAACGAGGACCCGTCCAGAGCACTGCTGATTTGGGAACCAGCAGATGCTCTGCGGCTTCCAGCCGGGGTTGCACCGTGCCCCGAACGAACATTTCGGGCTTGAGCAGGCGGCCGATGTTAGCTACCTCCCCGCGCAGGGAAGCCGTACGGGTTTTTTCGTTGATGACGGGGTCGATGAAGGTGATGCGGGTGGTGAATTCCCGCCCCGGCAAGACGGGCACGCTGAAGCGCACCACATCGCCGATGCGCAAGCTGGCCAGGTCTTCTTCGTAAGCGTCGAAGAGCACCCAGAGCCGTTCGAGGTCCACCACGTCGAAGAGAATTTGACCGGGCTTGACGTAATCGCCCACGGCCACACGACGCCGGGTGACCACCCCGGAGACGTCGGCCTTCAGGGTGAAGGTTTCCTGGATTTTTCCGCTCTTTTCAATGGCCTGAATGGCCTCTTCGGGGATTTTCCAGTAGCGCAATTTGTTGCGGGCGGCTTCCACGAGGTCGGGGTTGAGCTCGCGGTAGGCCAGGGCTTCGAGCAATTCGCGCTGGGCGGTGATGAGCTCGGGCGAATAGACCGTAGCCAGTTTCCGGCCCTGCTGGATGGATTCCCCCGTGAAGGTGACGAAAAGGGCTTCGATGCGGCCGGGAATGTGGGCCACCTGGCTGGCGGTGCGCCGTTCGTCGGCCTGAATTTTCCCCGTGAGCTGGATGCGTTTTTCAGCCTGGCCGGTTTGTCCCACGATGGTGGTCTGGACCTGGGCGAGTTTGACGGCTTCGGGCGTCATTTCAAGTGTGAGGGGATCGTCGGCGGAGGCATCGCCCATTTCGTCCAGGGGGATGAGGTCCATCCCGCAGATGGGGCATTTCCCGGGTTCGTTTTGCCGGATCTGGGGGTGCATGGAGCAGGTCCAGATCGTCTCCTCCCCGGATTCGGCTGCCGCAGCGGGTTCTTCGGCTCGTGGGGCCGGGGCGGCCGGCTTCAGAAACCACGCCAGGGAAAAACCCACGGCCAGGGCCAGGGAAATCCAAAGTACGGTCGGCGTATTTTTCATAATTTTGATAAGGTTTAGAATCCTAAAAATGGAGCTATGGTCATCGAGATTTCGGACAAGGTTTTGGAGCAAATGGGCATGACCGAGCAGGAGTTCCTCCTCGAAGTAGCCGTGGCATTGTATGAACGCGAAATCCTCTCCCTTGGAAAGGCGGCACGACTGGCGAAAATGAATCGAGTTTCCTTCCAAAAAGCACTATCCGAAAGAAGAATTCCCATTCGGTACACCTCACAAGATTTGGACGAAGACCTGAAGACACTCAAACAATTGGGTGCATGATTGTCATCAGCGATACTTCTGTTGTTTCCAATCTTCTGGTTATTGGTCATTTCGAATTATTGATTTCCCTTTTCGGGGAGATAATCATCCCCTCGAAAGTGTTCGAAGAATTAAAG
>CAZBYX010000083.1:0-2296 GCA_964496055.1 uncultured Saprospiraceae bacterium | reverse complement strand
GCGGGTTTTTGGATCGGTGATGAATTGTACCGAGAGATAAAAACCCGGGTAAACGAGTGAGGATTTGAGAGAAGGGTTTGAGTTGGGGGGAGTGTCTCTCTCAATCTCGCCTTCCTCATTCCAGGTTCCCTTACTATTGGACGAGAGGTCAAAAGCTGACCAGCCGCTCCACCGTGGCCTTTGCCAGGTGGCTTTTCACGATGGCTTTCAGGGATTTGAGGTCGTATTCGACCAGTTCGCTTTGCAGGCGCAGCAGTTCGTCGAAGTTGCGCCCGGCGGTGCTGTAATCGGTTTCGAGGATGTCGAGGGCGGCCCGGGTGGCCCGGGTCTGTTGTTCGTAGAGTTGCAGTCGGAGCTCGGCGTCGTCGCGGTCGCTCCAGGCCTGCTGGATGGCGGCGATGAACTGATTGAGCATCTGTTGTTTGCGGTTTTCGAGGGCTTGTATTTTGAGTTGTTCTTCGCGCTCTTTGGCTTCGTATTTCTTTCGGTAGATGGGGAGGCGGACGGCGATGCGGGGGGAGAGGATGTCCTTGCCGTTGTCGGGCAATTCGACGTTGTCGCGTTTGTCGACCAGGATGTAGTCCAGCCCGAGGCCGAAAGAAGGCTTGCCCTCGAGGTGGTTCAGGGCGATGGAATTTTGGGCGGCCTCCTGTCGGGCGGCGAGCATGCGCACGAGGGGGTGGTGCAGGGACAGGTAGCCGAGCAGGGTGTCCCGGTCGTAGGGGATGACGGCCAGTTGCAGGCTGTCGGTAATGGTGACGGGGGTTTCGGGGGGGCGGTTGAGGGCTTCGTTGAGGGCGGCCAGGGGTTTGGCTTTGGCGTTTTCCAGCAGGCGGAGCTCCTGTTCGAGCTCCTGGGTTTTGATCTGGATGCGCAGCACGTCGGCGGCACTGCCTTTGCCGCTTTCCACCTTCGAGAGGGCAAAGCGTTCCATGGCCTGGAAAATTTCCAGGTTGCGGCGGACGATGGCCTGGCTTTTTTCCAACTCATAAAGCTTCAACCAGGCGGTTTTGACCTGGTAGAAGAGGTCCAGTCGGGTGGCGGCCACCTGTTCGTATTTGGCGCGTGCCTGTGCCTGCACGACGGCTTCGCGGGCGGGCAGGGTCCCTTTCCAGGGAAACATCTGGGTGGCGCCCAGGCGCAGGCGCTGCGCACCGACGCGCGTCTCCACCGGCAAGAGGAAAAACCCCGCCATGGCTTCCGGCTCGGGCAACTGACCGACCTGCGGCACCCGCTCCAGCTCCGCCCGATATTCTTGCTCCAGCGCCTGCAACTGGGGGTTGTTCCGGGCGGCTGTTTGCAATAAGTCTTCAAGGGACTGGGCTCGAAGGGTGATCGGCAGGAAGGTGCAAAGGAGGAGAAAAAGTCCTATTTTCGCCAAGGAACTACCTGATTCCGAGTTAAGCATTTGTCTATGAAAGGATTGGACCGAATCACTTTCGACCCTCGCGTGATGGGAGGAAAGCCCTGCATCCGTGGCTTGCGCGTAACGGTGGGAACCGTTGTCGGGCTTTTGGCTTCCGGATATTCCGTTGAGAAAATCCCTGAAGCCTATCCCTATCTCGAAGCCGAAGACATTCGCCAGGCCCTCACCTATGTTTCGTGAAAGCTTGAAGAAGTAAAATTGCTTTTTGATTGTCTCTGGTGATTCCTCCCGATTTGGTCGAGTTAAAGAAATAGATTGAAATATCGTTGAGACAAATAGAAACAGGAGGGAGAGGGGGGAACGGGTGGGGGGGAGCACGCCGTCTTTTTTTCCGAAACGAAGGAACCGGAGAATGCCATTTGGGGCCTCGAGGGAGGCAGTCCTAAAGTCTTTATCGGTTCTATTCCTTTTGCTGTGCGGCATGGAAAGTGGATTTGATGAAGTTGTTGAGTTTGATTTCCAGAGGTTTTTGGATGGATTTGATTTCCTCGTAGTCATCGTTCGAGATTTTTCGTCGTTCCAGGAGCAGCTCCAGCCAATGGTCGCATGCCTCTGACAGGGAGCTGCGGCTCTGGTAGTAGAACCGCACCCGGTCCAGGTAGTGAAATCGGGCGTAGCCTTCAGCGATATTGGCTCCCACAGAGTCCACCGATCGAATGAATTGTTCACCCATGATTTTTTTATCGGGCCAGGGCAGTTTTTCAAAAACCAACCAGGAAACCCTCGAAAGCTCCCGAGCCAGACGATACACCTCCAGCTCGTGCAAATGGATGTAGTTTTTTCTCATAACTCATTGGTTTTATTGGAGTTAAAATAAGAAAAAAGAAGCCCAATTCCCTCCCTCACCCAACCATTCCCCCTCCCACACCC
>CAZBYX010000082.1:0-13732 GCA_964496055.1 uncultured Saprospiraceae bacterium | reverse complement strand
TGCATCGGAGCGCCTTGTGGGGGGCTGATGGGCAGAAGCCTCAATGCATTTTCAAAAGGTCGTGCATGACTTTGAGGGCTTCGGCCAGATAGACGTCTTTTTTGACGTCTTTGAGCCACTCGTCGTTGCGGGCTTTTTTCGATTCATCCTGTTGGATGGCGGGCAGGTCTTCGGGCAGATTGCGGGCGGTGGGCACCACTTCTTTCTCGAAGAGTTCCTTGAAGGCTTCGTTTTGTTGTTCGCGGACTTTTTCCTCGGCCAGGAAGGTTTCCAGTTGCAGGGGGTAGTCCGAGTCTTCGCGTCGTTCCTTGAGGCGGCGGGCGTATTCGTCGATTTGGCGGAAAACGGCATCGTTCTCCACACGCGCCCGACTGGCTGTTTTCAGGCGTTCGACATTGGGCAGTCTATAGACGTTCTGGCGGTAGGGCACCGGGTCGATCTGGCTCCAGGGCAAGGCGTATTTGTGTTCCTTCTCCCCGGTATCGATGTACTGGTAGGTGTCGGGCAGGACGATGTCGGGCTCGACGCCCCGAAGCTGCGTGGCCCCGCCGTTGATGCGGTAGAATTTCTGGATGGTGAGCTTGATTTCGCCCAGGGGTTTGACGTCGTTGTGCCCCCGGATGGCCCGGTCGAGATCAAAGAAACGCTGGACGGTGCCCTTTCCGAAGGTGGAGGGCCCCGCTCCTACGATAACGGCGCGCCCGTAATCTTGCAGGGCTGCAGCCAGGATTTCAGAAGCGGAAGCGCTGAAGCTGTTGACCATGACGATGAGCGGCCCGCCGTACTGGACGCGGGCGTCGATGTCTTCGAGGACTTCGGGCTTGCGGCCGCGGCTTTTGACCTGCACGATGGGGCCTTTTTCGATGAAGAAGCCACTCATTTTCACCACATCGCGCAGGCTGCCGCCGCCGTTGTTGCGCAAGTCGAGGATGATGCCCTGCACCCCGGCCTTCTTGAGTTTCTGGATTTCCTTGCCCACGTCGTCGGAGCAGCGGCGGCCGTTGGCGTCCTGGAAGTCGGCGTAAAAACGGGGCAGCCAGATGTAGCCCACCTTTTCCGCATCGGGGGTCTCCAACAGGAGGGACCGGGCGAAGCTCTCCTCCAAAATGACCACATCGCGCACGATGGTGATGTCCTTGATGGTGCCGTCTTTCTTTTTCAGGGTCAGGGTGACTTTGGTGCCGGGTTCGCCCCGGATGAGCTGGACCACATCGTCGAGCAGCATGCCGATCACATCGGTGGATTCGCCGTTTTCCTGGGTCACCTTCAGGATTTTGTCGTCCTTTTCGAGTTCGCCCTGCTTCCAGGCGGGCCCGCCCACGACCACTTCACTGACCTTGGTGTAGTCGCCCTCGGTGGTGAGGCGGGCGCCGATGCCCTGCAGTTTGCCCGACATGGAGATGTCGAAATTTTCTTTGTCGATGGGCTCGAAGTAGCCGGTGTGGGGGTCGAAGACGTTGGTCAGCGCATTGAGGTAGGTGCTCAGGTGGTCGCTGCGTTTGCGTTTGCGCAGGCGGCCGTACCAGTCGTCGTAGGTTTTGCGCACTTCCTTGCGGGCTTCGGCTTCCAATTCCTCGAAGCTCTTGTCCTTGAATTCTTCCTCGCCTTCCTCCTTCTTCTCCAGCTTTTGGGCCAGGCGCGTCATGGTTTCGTACTTCATCAGCTTGCGCCAGTATTCTTTCAACTCGGCGTCGTTACGGGCGTAGCCCCGTTTTTCGCCGTCCAGTTCGATGCTCTCTTCTTTGCTGAAGTCGAAGGGCTGGTCGAGGAATTCGCGATACCAGGTCTGGGTTTTGCTCAGGGCTTTGTCTTGCAATTGGATGGCCAGGTCCATCATTTCGTAGGAGCCTTTGAGGGCTTCGTCGTCGAGGTCGTAGCGGAAGGCTTCCAATTGCTGAACGTCGGCCTGGGTGAACCACCGCCGCCCGCCGTCGAGGCGCTCCAGGTAGAGCTCATACACCTTTTCGGAGAACTGGTCGTCAATTTTCTGGGGCTGGAAGTGGTAGTAATTCAAACCCGTGAGAATGGATTGAATGATGGCGGCTTCCTTTTCGGCATTGGACCAGGGCTGGGCGAAGGCCAACCAACCCACGAGCACTATGGCAACGGATAGAAAAATGGAACCTCGGAATTTCATGGTGAGATGGATTTCTGAAAAAGAGGGCCGCAACATCGGGCGGCTCGGATGGCCCCACCTACGGGGCGATTGAATAACGCGCAGCGAAGGGAAATAGTCGAATCGAGTCGCTAAAGTTATCGGTTTTGAAAAAACTTTGCCCACAAATTGTGCCACCGCCGACCCCCGAAGCGTTCAGCTTTTCGCCTCCCATTCCTCCCGGGGAATGAAACGCAAAGACAGCGAGTTGACGCAGTGGCGGGTGTTTTTGGGGGTGAAGCGCTCGCCGAAGAAAACGTGCCCCAGATGCCCCCCGCATTGGGCACAGATGATTTCGACGCGGCGGCCGTCGGGGTCGGGTTGGCGTTTGACGGCACCGGGAATCTCGTCGTCGAAGCTGGGCCAGCCGCAGCCCGAGTCGAATTTGTCTTCCGAGCGATACAGCGGCGCTTCGCAGCGCCGACAGACGTACACGCCCGGCTCCTTGTGGTCGTAGTATTCCCCCGAAAAGGGCGGCTCCGTGCCTTTGTGCACGATGACGTACTCTTCTTTCGGGGTCAGGGGGTTCAGCTTGACGGGTTTGCTCACGGCGCGGGTATTTTTTTGCGTTTTTGGGTTCCTGGCAAGGCTCCGACCCCGGACTCCCACCTCACACCCTTCCTTTCTCGATGCCCCGTAGGGGGAAGAACGGGAGAGCCGGCCGATTCAGCGGTTCTTTTTCAGCTTGTCGGCGAAGGCCTGGCGCACTTTGGCCACCTTGGGGTTGATGATGATGCGGCAATACGGGTAGTCGGGGTTTTCGTCGTAGAAATTTTGGTGGTAGTCTTCGGCTTCGTAGAAGGCGGTGAAGGGGCTGATTTCGGTGACGATGGGGTCGTCCCAGAGGGTGGGGGCGAACTCCCGCTTGAGGCGCTCGGCTGTGGCTTTTTGCTCCTCGTCGTGGTAGAAGATGACCGAGCGGTATTGGGTGCCGACGTCGTTGCCCTGGCGGTTGAGAGTGGTGGGGTCGTGGGTGGTGAAAAAGACCTGCACCAGGGTTTCGTAGGAGATGACCTCTGGGTCGAACCAGACTTGCACCACTTCGGCGTGGCCGGTCTGGCCCGTGCAGACGGCTTTGTAGGTGGGGTTGGGCACCTGCCCCCCCGAATAGCCGGAAACGACTTTCTCGACGCCCTCCAGCTCCTGGAAGACGGCTTCCACACACCAGAAACAGCCCCCTCCGAAGGTGGCTACCTGCAATTTGTCTTGGGCATTCATGGCTTTGGTTTCAGAAGGCGCCTGCGCGGCGGCGCGGTCGGTCGGTCCCGGAGCGGGGGGCGAACAGGCCACCCCCAGCCCACCCAACAGGAGCAACCAACACGAAAAGGACGTTTGCATGGCTGAACAATTGAGAAAGGGCAGCGCTCACTTCAAACCCTGCTCCCGCAAAATCTCCGCAGCGCGTTCGGCCATATCGGGCAGGGTGTAAAGCTCGGCCTCCCCAATGGAAGGGATGGCGGAATCGCCCCGGTTTACGATATGGCTTTCGATGCCGTGTTGCTTGAGGATGTCTTCGGCGATTTTCACCTGGTAAAGTTCGGGGGAGGAGAAGACGCGCACCCAATTTTCTTTCATGATTGAATTCGTTTTGCACAGGTAAAAACCCCAAATCGGTGGGGTTGTTGCACGGCGAGGCTCACGGCCGGCGGTTTTTCCAAAGGCGCTCCAGTTGCCAGCGGTCCTGCGCCTCGTCCGTCCAGAGCAAAAAAACGACCAACCCGCCCCGAAACAGCACGTGATGCAAATCCCAGATGCCTTCCTGCAAGCCGTGCCCGAAGCTCACCACCAACAGCACCAGCCCCAGGGCATACAACGCTGCCCGCCGGGCTACGCCCAAAATTAAGAGCCCGCCGGCCAATAACTCAACCCACGAGGTGAAGTAGGCCGTACCCCACAACACGAACCCGGGCAGAAAGGTCGCTTCCAGGGGCTGGAATGCCCGCTCGTAAACCCCCTCCACCCCCCACACGAACACCTTGTGGAAGCCCTGCCAGAAAAAAATGAGCCCCAGAAGCACCCGAGCCAGAAAAAGGGCGGCGGCTCTGTTGATGTCCACCGGTTCTTTCATGGGGAAGGAGATTTTGACCAAAGTACGGACTTCCCGGCCATTTTTTCGGGGTGGGAGGTGTGGGGGAGGAGTCCTACGAAAAAAATCGTAGAAAAATTTGCAATTACGAAAGGCTTCGTATAAACTTGCACTACGAAATGCATCGTACGGTGAGGCCCGTTGGATGCGTCTATTCGTACACGGAAAAAGAGAGAGCCATGCCGGAAAAGAAAATGCCGAAGCCTACGGAGAGCGAGCTGCTCGTTTTGCAGGTTTTGTGGTCGCGCGGACCGAGCACGGTGCGGGAGGTGCACGAGGAGCTGAGCAAACAACGGGAAGTGGGCTACACGACCACTTTGAAGACGATGCAAATCATGTTGGACAAGGGACTGGTGTTGCGCGCCGAGCAAGGGCGCAGCCACGTTTACCGGGCGGCGGTGGAGGAGGGTGCGGTGCAGCAACGCTTGCTGAATCAGTTCGTGGCGGCGGCTTTTCGGGGCTCGGCGGCGAAGCTGGTGCTGCAGGCCCTGGGCCAGCACCGGGCGAGCCCGGAGGAATTGCGCGCCATCAAGGACTTGATTTCCGAAATCGAGCGGCGGCAGGAGGAGGAGTGAGAAAACGGCACCGGATGAAACCCGATTGTTAATCGCTGCCGGGAGCAGCCAAAAAATGCGAGTCATGACGGAACTGGTGAGTTTCTTTCCCCCTGAAACGATTCATGCCCTGGGCTGGGCGGTGGTTCATTCGCTGTGGCAGGGATTTGCCTTAGCGCTGCTTTTGGCGCTGGTTTGGCCGATGCTGCAACGAAAAGATGCACGACTGCGCTACCTGCTGGCCAACCTGAGCCTGAGCCTGGTATTGCTGAGCGCCGTGGGCACCTTTCTGTTTCTCTTTTCCCGGGGCGTTTCCGAGGCGGCTCAACCGGCAGAGGCTTTGGCTCCGCGCCTTGTCGCAGAAGAGGGGCGTGGGGGATTGGGTCTGTGGTTGGCGGTTTGGCTCGAGCGGCAGTTGCCGGCCGTCGTGCTGATGTGGATGCTGGGCAGTGCCTTTTTCCTGCTGCGTTTGTTGGGGGGGTACGCCTACATCCAATACCTGCGCCATCGGCATGTGTGGGAGCCGGGGCCGGAGCTCCTGGGGTTGTTCGAGGGCTTGAAAAGCCGTTTGGGTTTGCGGCGGCCGGTGCGATTGCTCGAATCGGCGTTGGTTCGGGTGCCCATGGTCATCGGGCATTTGCGGCCGGTGGTTTTGCTGCCCGTGGGCATGATGAGCGGGCTGAGCCCCAGGCAGGTGGAGGCCGTTCTGGCGCACGAATTGGGGCACATCCTGCGCAACGATTATCTGTGGAACCTGATTCAATCCCTGGCGGAGACCTTGCTCTACTTCAATCCGGCCGTGTGGTGGATTTCCGGGCTCATCCGCACCGAGCGCGAAAATTGCTGCGACGACATCGCCGTGCGCACCTGCGGCGACTCGCTGGTCTATGCCAAGGCGCTGGTCAACCTGCAGGAAATCCATCGTTCGGCGCCCAACCTGGCCATGGCGCTTTCCCTGCGCCCCAAGCAACACCTCCTGGCCCGCGTGCAACGCCTCCTGCAGCAAACCCCCGTCAAACCCCAACCCGCCGAAAAAGCCCTCATCACCGTCCTGGCCCTGGCTTTCATGGGGGCGCTGAGCTTCGGTGCCGCCCCCGAAAAGCGCCCCGAGTCCCCGCTTGAATCCAGCCTGCATTCCGAAAGCACATTTGCTCCCACAGAAAACCCCAGCCACCTGCAGCCGGTCGGCACGGCGGGTCTCTACGCACTCCTTCAGCGGGATACCGTCCCCAATTCCAAAAAGAAGGAAAAACGCAAGGAAAAGAGCAAGGAAAAGAAAGCGTACAAAAACATGGAGCTCACCATCGTGAACGGAGAAATCCGCAGGCTCGTCCTGGATGGGGAGGAGATTCCCCCGGAGCGTTTCCACGAGTTCGAGTACCTCCTGGCGGATACGGCTCAGGTGAGTTACCTCCCGCCGGTGGCGCCCGTTCCACCTGCACCGCCGGTGGCGCCCGTACCGCCGGTTGAGGGGGTGGAGCCGGTGGTGCCGGCGCCCCCGGCGCCTCCTGCCCCGCCCGCCTACGAGCGCGAAATCCGCGTCGAGCAGAAGGGTAAGAAGAAAAAGACCACCATCATCGAGCGGGGGAGACCCCCCCGGAGCGAGGCTTATTCTTACCACTTCGAGGGTGACCCGGAGCTGGCCGAAGCGCTGGAGTTGAAATTGCGGGCACAGGAAGAAGCCCTGCGCCGCTCCGAAAGCGCCCTGCGGGCCCGGGAGCGGGCCTTGCGCCAGCGCCTCCGGAACGAGGAGTTGCACCGCCACCTGCTGGAAGAACGCGAACGCACCCGTGCCCAACTGCAAGCTCAAAGCGAAGCCCTGCGCCGCAAAGCCGAAGAACTCCGCCGCCTCCGGAACGAGGAGTTGCACCGCCACCTGCTGGAAGAACGCGAACGCACCCGTGCCCAACTGCAAGCTCAAAGCGAAGCCCTGCGCCGCAAAGCCGAAGAACTCCGCCGCCTCCAGGAAGATGAATTTCGGCGCCTGCACGAGCAACTGGAGCGGGAACGAAAGCGCCTCCCCCGCGACACCAACTCCACCGGCTTTCATTTCCGCTGGAACGAGGATGGCTTCACCTTTCAGGGAGAACCCCTGCCCGAGGTCTTCAGCTTCGACTTGCCCTCCGCCGAGGCCTGGTCGGAGTTTATTCCCCAGGTGGAGGCCGAATCCTTCCGCCTTGGCGGAAAGTCCGGAAACGATTGGTCCTTCCTGTTCACCCCCACCCCCGAATGGGAGCGAGACCCCGCTTCCGACCCGGGTTACCTGCAGGGGCTGCTGGAGGAATTCCGGGAGCGCCTGCGAGACGGCAACCTCAGCCCCGAATGGCTGGAAGAATGGAGCCGGGAATGGAAGCAAAACCATCACGGCCACCCCCCCACCCCTCAACCCCCGTATTGAGGGGGGCGTTGGTTGAAACCGAGGTTCATTCGACGGTTGGGCGTGGGAGGAGGAGCACCCTCTCCCGTGCCCCATCGTCGGTTTTCAAAAAAATCGATGCCTTATGAATGCTTGCAAGCTGTTGTGGGCGGTGCTTCTTTTATTTGGAATGAGCACGCCCGCCCTGACTCAGGAAGAGCACGAACCCGCGGAGAAAAAAGAGGAAACCCGCATCATCATCCTCCGAACGAAGGTGGATGAGAACGGCAAGACCGTCACCGAGAAAATCATCAAAACCGGTGAAGACGAGGACGTTCGCATCGTAGAGCTCGACGACGATGTCCGCATCCTGCACAAAGACGGCGACGGGCACGACGAAGATTTCGACATCCGCATCGAGGCCGACAGCGTGCCCCGTTACCACCTGCGCATTTTCAAGGACGGCAAGCCCCTCGAATTCGAGTGGGAGGGCGCCGGGAACTTTCCCGATGAGCTGCACGAGTACTTCGGGGAGCTGGAGCACCGGGGGCCCATCCCATTTTTCGGCCCGTCGCGCGCCTTCCTGGGCATCCGGATGGGATATGAGGAAGAGGTGGAAATCGAAAACGGTGAGGAAGAACGCCACAGCGAGGGCATCCGCATCGAGCGCGTCATCGAAGACAGCCCCGCCGAAGCGGCCGGCTTGCAGGCCGGTGACCTCCTTATCGCCCTCGACGGCCGCCCGGTGAGAACCCCCGCTGAGGTCGGCGAATACATCCTGGACAAAAAACCCGGCGACGAAGTGAAAATCACCTACCGCCGCGCCGGCCAAGAAGCCGAAACCACCGTCACCCTGGCCGACAGCAAGGACTTCGCGCATGGCTTCTTCTTCTTCAACGATGACGGAGATTTCGACTTCGATTTCGACCTGGACGAGGACTTCGACCTGGACCTGGACGAAGAGGACTTCGACTTCGATTTCAGGGGCAAGCACCAAGACCACGAGGAGGAGCTGTTTCGCCAAAACCTCGAGCTGAAGTCCTTCGAGGTGGCGCCCAACCCCACTCGCGGCGTGTTGAAGGTGCGCTTCGAGGCGGAGCCCAAACCCACCGTACTCACGCTGACCGACCCTGCCGGGCGCTTCCACTTCCGGCAGGAGATTCGTCAATTCGACGGCAGCTACGACGGGGAAATCAATCTGGAGGGGGCTCCGAAAGGGGTCTTGTATTTGACCATCCGGCAGGGTAACCGTTCGTTCACCGAGGGCGTCGTTTATCAGTAAGGGAAAAACGCTGTCATAACACTCGAGCCCGTTGGACGTTCCCGCTCCGACGGGCTTTCTTCGTTTCGGGGGGCGGGGGCTTTTCCGAGCAAAAAGCCCGTAATTTGCGCCGCAACAAACCCGAAGATTCATGATGCGCACGGCACTCCCCTTTCTGTTGGCCGCCACCTTGGCGGCGGCCCTGCCCGCCCAGGAATTTTCCTACGGCTTCAAGGCGGGGCTCAACTCCAACCACTTTCAGGCCGACTCGGAAACCGACGACCAGGGCAACGAACTGGAGACCTTCACCAACAACGTGGGTTTCCATGTCGGCGTCGCCTTCACCTGGAAAATCACCGACCTGGTGGGGGTTCGGGGGGAGTTTCTCTTTTCGCAAAAAGGGGGCCGCAGAAAGTACATCGGCCCCTCCTACTTCACCTTCCGCGCCGATGACGGCACGCGCATATTCAGCACCGGCACCCGCGACCAGCGCCTCAACGTCACCCTGTCCTACCTCGACTTCCCCCTCACCGGCTACTACAAACCCTTCGAGTGGCTGGAGCTCTCAGGGGGGGTCAGTGTGGGTGTGTTGGTGGGGGCCTCCGCATTCGGGGAGCTGAAGTACTCGGGGGTGACGGGGGCCGGCAACCCCGTCGAGGAGTTTTTGCTCAACCTCGACCACCAGTACGGCAAGGACGAGCCCGGCGAAGCCGATTTCGGGTTGTTCGCCTTCGCCCGCGAAATCAACAGCAAGCAGGTCATCTTTCCCTCCCAGGCGGGCGCCTACTTCGAGTTCGAAGAAGACCGCGGAAACCTTTACAAAACCCTCGAGCTCGGCGCCGTAGGGGGCATCTCCCTCTACCTCAACCGGGCGCTCTTTCTTTCCTTCCGCGCCCATTTCGGCCTGAGTGACGTGACCAACAGCCGGGCGGACGTGTCCCTCTTCCAGCTCGATGCCGACCGCAACTTCATCCCTCGCGACGACGACGACCGCAATTTCTCTTTCCAAACCTCCATCGGGTTCGCTTTCTGAACCCATCGCCCGACCAAAGCCCGCCCTATGCTGAAAATCGACATGCACACCCACATCATCCCCGAGCGCCTGCCCCGCTTCGCGGAGAAGTTCGGCTACGGGGACTTCATCCATCTGGAACACCACAAGCCCGGCGCCGCCCGCATGATGAAGGGCGACAAGTTCTTCCGCGAAATCCAGAGCAATTGCTGGGACGCCCGCGAACGCATCGAGGAATACGCCACCCACGGCACCCAGGTGCAGGTGGTGTGCACCATCCCCGTCATGTTCTCCTATTGGGCCAAGCCCCAGGACTGCCTGGAGCTCTCGCGCTTCCTCAACGACGACATCGCCCAGACCGTCCACGACCACCCGCAGCACTACATCGGCCTGGGCACCGTGCCCATGCAGGACACGGAGCTGGCCATCCGGGAGCTGGAGCGCTGCAAGGAAATCGGGCTGGTGGGCATCCAAATCGGCTCCAACGTCAACGACCTGAATCTGAGTGAGCCCCGCTTCTTCCCCATCTTCGAGGCCTGCCAGCAGCTCGATATGGCGGTGTTCGTCCATCCCTGGAACATGATGGGCTTCCACAGCATGGAGAAGTACTGGCTGCCCTGGCTGGTGGGCATGCCCGCCGAAACCAGCCGCGCCATCTGCTCCCTGCTCTTCTCGGGGGTGTTCGAGCGCCTGCCGGGGGTGCGGTTCTGCTTTGCCCATGCCGGCGGGGCCTTCCTGCCCACCATCGGCCGCATCGAGCACGGCTTCAACTGCCGGCCCGACCTCGTGGCCGTGGACAACCCCGTCAACCCCCGCCGGTACCTCGGCCACTTCTGGGTAGACTGCATCACCCACGACATCAAAATGCTTCGCTTCATCCTCGACCTGGTGGGCGAAGACAAGGTCACCCTCGGCTCCGACTATCCCTTCCCCCTCGGCGACCTGACCATCGGCCGCTTCATCGAGGAATCCGACTTGCCCGAAACCACCCGCCGGAAAATCTTCTCCCAAAACACCCTCGAATGGCTGGGCCTGGACGAAAAGACCTTCCAAAGCCCCGAATGAGTTCGAGGGGGTGAGGTGTGGGGGGGACGTGGGGCGGAAGTTCAGCCTCCGTCGTTTCAGGCAAGGGCCTTGCTCTGGGACCGATGAATCTGCGAAAGGGGCTAATTTCGACCCATGGACGAACGCCTTCGACGCTGGCGGCTGCTCTTGGGGCCCGCCGCGGCTTCCCTTACGAACGACGAGCTCAGCGAGCGCTCCCTGCGCGAAATGGACGAGGTGCTCGACTTCCTCTACGGCCCCGAGCGCAAAGGCGGAACGGCTCCGCCCGCCCCGCAGGTGAATCGCTGGCTGGGCGACATCCGGAAGTATTTCGCCACGCCCATGGTGCAGCTCCTGCAGCGTGACGCCCTGGAGCGGCTGGGCCTGGAGCGCATGTTGCTGGAACCCGAGCTGCTGGCGTCCCTTCAACCCGATGTGCACCTGGCGGCGCGGCTCCTGGCCCTGAAGGAGGCCTTGCCGGAGCGAACCCGCGAAACGGCTCGGGCCGTCGTGCGCCGCGTAGCCGAAGACCTGGAGCGCCGCCTGCGCAAACCCCTGGAGCAAGCCCTGCGGGGCAGCCTGCGCTCGGCCCGGCGCACGCGCAACCCCCGCCTGCGCGAAATCGACTGGCACCTGACCATTCGCCGCAACCTGCAACACTACTCCCCCGAACTGCAAACCCTCATCCCGCATGAAATCATAGGGCGCACCCGCAAGGGCTCCGCGCTCCGGCACGTCATCGTCCTGTGCGACCAGAGCGGCAGCATGGCTTCATCCATGGTCTATGCCGCGGTGTTCGGCTCGGTGCTGCTTTCGGTGCGGGCTTTGAAAACCTCTTTCGTTGCCTTCAGCACCGAGGTGGTGGACCTGAGCGAATGGCTGCACGACCCCGTCGAATTGCTCTTCGGCACCCAGCTCGGCGGCGGGACGGACATCGCCGCCGCCCTGCACTATGCCCGCTCCCTCGTGGAGCACCCCCGCGACGGCATCCTCGTCCTCATCAGCGACTTGTTCGAAGGAGGTAAGGAAGCGGATTTGCTGCGGCAGGCCGCCGCCCTGCACGACGACGGACTCACCGTCGTCGTCCTCCTGGCGCTCGACGATGAGGGCGCCGGCGCCTTCAACCAGGATATCGCCGCCCGATTGGCCGCCCTCGGCATTCCCGCCTTCGCCTGCACCCCTCAGCTTTTCCCCGAGCTCATGGCCGCCGCCATCGAAAAGAAAGACCTCGCCGAATGGATGGGCAAATTCGGACTGAGCCCCAAAGGCGCCTGAGCGCAGCATCCACCCCGAAGCTGGCAACTTCCACCCCAGCGGCTATCTTTGCCCCTCACCAAAACCGCCGCCATGCTCGTCATCGACCCGGATAAAACCCCCACCCCTCAGCTTCATCAGTATCTGGTGGGCTCGGTGGCGCCCCGACCCATCGCCTTCGTCAGCACCCTGGATGCCGAGGGGCGCCCCAATCTCGCGCCGTACAGCTTCTTCAACGTCTTCAGCTCCAACCCGCCCATCGCGGTGTTCAGCTCCAACCGGCGGGTCAGTGACAACACCACGAAAGACACCCTCCACAACGCCCGCGCCACCGGCGAGGTGGTCATCAATGTGGTGAGCCATGCCATCGTGCGGCAGGCCGCCCTCTGCAGCGTCGATTACCCCCCGGAGGTAAGCGAATTCGAAAAGGCAGGGCTCACCCCCCTGCCCTCCGACCTGGTCAAACCCTTCCGCGTGCAGGAAAGCCCCGTGCAGATGGAATGCCGGGTGGAGCAAATCATTCCCCTGGGCGAGGAAGGCGGGGCGGGCAACCTCATCGTCTGCCGTATCCTGCGCATCCACCTCGACCCCCGGGTACTCGATGAGCAGGGCAACATCGACCCCCACAAGATGGACCTCATGGGGCGCATGGGCCGCGCCTTCTACGTGCGAGCCAGCGGGGCGGCGGTGCACAAGATTTTCCAACCCGTAGACCGCCTCGGCATCGGCTTCGACCAACTGCCCGAAGCCTTGCGCCACAGCCCCGTGCTCACGGGCAACGAACTGGCCCGCCTGGCAGCCCTGACGGAGCCGCCCTCCGATGCTTCCATCCGAAAGGCTTTGGAGCTCCCCGAGGTGCAGCAGTGCCTGCAGGGGCAAAACCCCAGTGAGGCACTTCAACGCCTCGTGCAACAATGGCTCGAAACGGGAGATTCGGAGGCGGACGTACAGCGGGCCGCGGCCGTGGCCTGGCTCAGCGCCCGCCCCCCGAAAGGAGATGCTGCGCAGGATTGACTCCGGAAGAAGAAGCTCCCCAACTCACAGACCGGCCCTGGCGGAGATTTCGAGCATGCGGTCGATGCAGGCACGGCCCTTTTCCAGCACCCACTCGGGCAGAATGATTTCCGGCAGCTCGTACTTCATGCACACGTAGAGCTTCTCCAGGGTGTTGCGCTTCATGTGGGGGCACTCGTTGCAGGCGCAGGTGTTGTTGGGCGGGGCGGGGATGAAGGTCTTGTGGGGGGAGCGCTTGCGCATCTGGTGGATGATGCCCGATTCGGTGGCAACGATGAACTCCTCGGCTTCGCTCTCGACGGTGTAATTGAGCAGGGCGGTGGTGGAGCCGATGAAGTCCGCCGCTTCGAGGATGGGCGGCTCGCATTCGGGGTGGGCGATGAGTTTGGCCTTGGGGTGGCGCAGGCGCAGCTTGGTGATTTTCTCGTGCGAGAACATTTCGTGCACCATGCAGGTGCCGTTCCAGAGGACCATCTTGCGGCCGGTCTTCTTCTGCAGGTAGCGCCCCAGGTTGATGTCGGGGGCGAAGATGATGGGCTGGTCTTCGGGGATGCTCTCGATGATTTGCACCGCGTTGGTGGAGGTGCAGCAGATATCGGTCAGGGTCTTGAGTTCGGCCGTGCAGTTGATGTAGCTGACCACGATGTGGTCGGGGTACTTCTCCTTGAACTTGCGGAACAGGTCCGGCGGGCAGGAATCGGCCAGGGAGCAGCCCGCCTTGAGGTCGGGCAGGAGGACCTTTTTGTGGGGGTTGAGGATTTTGGCCGTTTCCGCCATGAAGTGCACCCCGGCGAAGACGATGATGTCGGCGTCGGTGCTGGCGGCTTTTTGCGAAAGCCCCAGGCTGTCGCCGATGTAGTCGGCGATGTCCTGGATATCGGGCTCCTGGTAGTAGTGAGCCAACAAGACGGCGTTCTTCTCGCGCTTCAGTTTTTCGATTTCCTCGAACAGGTCGAGGGTGGGGTCCACGTCCACATCGAGGTAGCCCAAAGTTTG
>CAZBYX010000081.1:12493-13935 GCA_964496055.1 uncultured Saprospiraceae bacterium | reverse complement strand
AACCGTGAAACCTCGGAACCGTGAAACCGTGAAACCTGATTCTGACTACTCACACACCCCCTCTCGCTCCACACCCTCCCTTCAATTTTACGATTTCACAGTTTTACGATTTGACAAATCGACGATTTTCCGAACAGAGCCTACCTTCACGCCGATCAAAATTTTCGCAAAAAAAAGCATTCATGGACGAAAACACCTTTCGATTCGACTCGCTCTGTGCGCGCGAATGGGAAGAGCGACGCACGACCCGCCCGCACGTGCTTCCCATTTATCCGACCTCGTCCTTCACCTTTCGGCAGGTGGAGGAAGGGATGGAGATTTTTTCCGGGCGGGAGCAGGGGCACGTCTATGGACGATACGGGAACCCGACCATGGAAGCCGTAGCGGAGAAGATCGCTCGTCTGGAAGACTTCGAAGCCCAATGCGGAGCTGCCGGGCTGTTGTTCAGCAGCGGGATGGCGGCAATTTCCTCCCTGATGCTGGGCCTGCTGAAAAGCGGCGACAAGGTGCTGACGCAGGGCAACCTCTACGGCGGCACCACCGAACTGCTGACCAAAGTGCTGGGGCCCCTCGGCATCGAAACCATCCTGACCGACCTGCGCGACCTGGAGGGTGTGGAAAAGCTCCTCCGCCAGGACGATGCCATCCGCATGCTCTATTTCGAAACCCCCGCCAACCCCTCCATCGCCTGTGTGGACATCGAGGCGCTGGCTGCTCTGGCCCGGCAATACGACTGCCACAGCGCCGTGGACAACACCTTCGCCACCCCCTACCTGCAACAGCCGCTCAAATGGGGGGTGGATTTCGTGGTGCATTCCACCACCAAATACCTCAACGGCCACGGCAACTCCGTGGCCGGGGTGCTCGTCGCGCGCGACCCCGCGCAGCTGCGCATGGGCGGCGCCGTGTGGCAGGTCATGAAGCTGGCCGGCACCAACGCCAACCCCTGGGATGCCTGGCTGGTGCACAACGGCATGAAAACCCTCGCCCTGCGCATGGAGCGCCACTGCGCCAACGCCCTCGAGGTGGCCCGCTTCCTCGAAAAACACCCCAAAGTGCAACGCGTGAATTACTGCGGCCTGCCCTCCCATCCCGATTTCGAGGTGGCGCGCAAGCAGATGAAGGCCTTCGGCGGTATGCTCAGCTTCGAACTCGCCGCCGGCTACGAGGGCGGCATCCGCTTCATGAACGCCCTCCGACTCTGCACCCTCGCCCCCACCCTCGGCGATGTGGATACCCTCGTTCTGCACCCCGCCTCCATGTCCCACCTCAACGTGCCTCGCGAGGTACGCCTGGCCAACGGCATCACCGACGGGCTGGTACGAATCTCCGTCGGCATCGAAAACTCCGAGGATATCCTCGAAGACCTGGAACAGGCTCTTGGGAAGGTGTAACTCTTTCCCGCGCGCGGGCTGCTTTGAGGATTCGAGGATTCGAGGATT
>CAZBYX010000081.1:7686-12393 GCA_964496055.1 uncultured Saprospiraceae bacterium | reverse complement strand
GTCTTGAGGAATCAAGCCTCGTCAAGCCCGACGAAATCCAGGAAGTTGTCGCGATTCACCTGTTGGAAGGTGGCATTGGAATAGGTATCGAGCCAGGTGGCGGGAGGCTTTCTTTTGGAAGGTTTCCACTTGATTTCGTAGCCATGCAAACCGCCATTGTATTCTTCCACCCAGTCGAGCTCGGCCCCGGAGTAGGTCCGCCAGAAATAGAAACTGCCGTATCGGCCCTCGTACTCCATTTTTTTCCGTCGCTCGGCAATCAAAAAGTTTTCCCAAAGGGGACCGGCGTCCGCCCGGTAATCCAGGGGGTTGAAGTTGTCGGCCAAAGCGTTGCGAATGCCGGTATCGTAAAAGTAGATTTTATTCATTTTGGTCACCTCCTTGCGCAGGTTGCGGCTGAACCCTCCGAGTCGGAAAAGAATGAAACCCTTTTCCAGAAGGTCGATGTAATTGGTCACCGTTTCGTGGCTCATGCCCAGGGTCTTTCCCAGTTCGTGAAAAGAAACCAGCGAGCCCACTTGCAAGGCCAGCAGCTTCAGCAGCTTGTGCAATTTGTCGGCGTGTTTGATGCCGGAAAGCTGCAGAACGTCTTTGAACAAATAGGAGGAAGCCAGCTCTTGCAGGTGGCGGATTTTTGACTGCCCCCCCTCGAGAATCAGCACTTCCGGATACATGCCGTAAAGCAGGTAGCTTTCGAGCTGAGCCCGCAATTCGAAAACGGTATGCCGGCGGCTCAGCTCCCCAATGGAAATGGGATAGAGGCGGAAGGTCACCTTTCTCCCCGTCAAGGGTTCCATGACCTGATTGGCCAGCTCGAAGGAAGACGAACCGGTTGCGATGATTCGCAGGTTCGGAAAATGGTCGTAGAGAATCTTCAAATTGACCCCGATGTTCGGAATGTTTTGAGCTTCATCGATGAAGAGCAACTCGTACCCGCCGACCAATTCCTCGAGCTTGGCCAGGTTCTGACTGGAAAGCACTTCCCGGTAATTGAGCAAATCGCCGTCAATGGCCAGCACCTTGAAGGGAAGGTCCTTGAGGATTTCCTGAACAAGGGTGGTCTTTCCCACCTGGCGGGCCCCATATAAAATGACGATTTTCCTTCGCTCGGCCAGTAGCGCCTCCCGGATGGGCTGGTACAAGAGTCTTGGGATTAACACCTTGAAATTTTTTGATTCATCGTCAAAATTAGCTTGAATTTTTCAGGTTGACCGAAAAAATTCAAGCGAATCTTGCGAATGGAGGGGTGAGCGGGGGGCGATTTCCGGGTTCAGGGTTTGCGGAGGGGGTCTGGTTCGACCGGGAGAGGGCCGCTCTGTTCTTTGCGAATGAGCCGTTGGTAGAGCCTTGCCAGACCGTCGGGGGGCATTCCGATGCGATACAGGAAGTAAAGCAGGAAGTAGATGCCCTGGAGGCGGAAGAAGCCGTTGCTGCGGTATTTGCGGTGGCTGGTGATGACGGCATGGGGCAGGAGGCGAAAGGGGCCCCGTGCTTTCAGTCGGCGCACGAGGTCCTGGTCTTCGAGCAGGTGGAGGTCTTCGCGGAAGCCGCCGCAGTGGAGGAAGGCCTGCCGCGTGACGAACAGGCTCTGGTCTCCAAACCGCAGGGCGGTGAGGGGCAGGCGCGTGAACCAGGCCAGGAGGCGCAACCACCAGTGGTTGCTGTCGAAGCGAAGGCGAAAACACCCCGCGATGAATCCTTCCGCAACCGCTTTTTGGATGAGGGGAACGAAGTGCTTGGGCGGCAGGGTGTCGGCATGGAGGAAGTACAACACCGCTCCGGAAGCTCGGGCCGCCCCGGCATTCATCTGGGGAGCGCGGCCCCGCCTGGCACAGCGCACGAGCCGGGCACCGTGCCGAAGGGCCAGCTCGGGGGTGCCGTCCGTGCTGCCGCCGTCCGCCACGATGATTTCGAGGTCCTGGCTCGCTTGGACCGAGTCGCGCAAATGCTCCAAAAGGCGGGGCAGGTATGCCGCTTCGTTCAGGGTGGGGATGATGATGCTCAAGGACATGGGCTTCGATGGGCAAGGCATGGAAACAAATGGAAATAGGTGGAGACAGGTGGAAATAGGGTCGGCGTGACTCCGACACGCCGACACTTGGCGGGAACCCTTTCCTGTAAAATCGCAAAACTGTAAAATCGTCAAACCGTGGTGTGGGTGTGGAAGATGGGAGTGGGTTTGGGTTTGGGGAGGGAGCTGTTCACTCTGTGGGTAACTCTGCTCACCCTGTGGTTTAAACAAACCCCAACCCACACCCCAACTCAACGAACAACGAACAACGAAAAACCAGCCCTCGGGCAATGGATTCCCTTCAGGTGCCGACGAATTCCAGGGCCCGCTTTTCGGCCCAGGTAAATTCGCTGTCGGGGAGGGCGAAGCCGACGTGGCCGCCGCGGCGGGGCGTTTCCAAAAATAGGGTGGGGTGGCGGCGGCAATCGTCGTGGGGATAGCATTCGGGCGCGAGGATGGGGTCGTTCAGGGCGTTGACCAGCAGGGCGGGAATGCGGATTCCGGCGAAGAAGTTGCGAGAGGAGGCGCTTTGGTAGAAGGCTTCCGCATTGGGGAAGCCGTTGAGAGGGGCGGCAAAGAGCTCGTCGAAATCGCGCCAGACCTTCACATCCCGCAGGCGGGCGGGGTCCACCAGCCCGGGGAACTGGGCGGCTTTTGCCTGGATTTTGGGGGTCAGGGCGCGCAGGAAGCGGCGGCGGTAGAGGGTGTTTTCCCGGCGGTCGATGATTTCAGCACAGGGCCCCAGCATGCAGGGGGCGGAAAAAGCCACGACGTGGCTCACCACCTCGGGGAGGTCTCGGCCGTGGACGCCGGCGAACTTCAGGGCGATGTTGCCCCCCATGCTGAAACCGATGAGCACGACGCGGCGGTAGCGCTTGGTGCGCAGGGCGTGCCGGAGCACCTCGCCGATGTCGCCGATTTCGCCGTGGTGGTACATTCGGGGGCGGAGGTTGATCTCCCCGCTGCAGGAGCGGCAATGCCAGGCGAGGACGTCCCAGCCGTTTTGGCTGAAGATTTTGGCCATGCCTTTCATGTAGGGGCGGCTGCTGTCGCCCTCGAGGCCGTGGCTGAGCAGGGCAAGGCGCTTACTGCCCCGGTCCACCCAGTCGAGGTCCACGAAGTCGCCGTCCGGGAGCCAGAGGCGCTCGCGCTCGTAGCGCACCCCGTTCACGCGGCGCAGGGCGTTGGGCACGATGGTTTCCAAATGGGCGCCGCGCATCCACCAGGGCGGGCCGGGATAATCGGAACGGGCGATGAGGGGCATAGGCTTGCGGGAATTGGCACAGCTTGCGGGGAATGGAGCCTTTTCCATTCGGCGGCAAAGGTAAGGCGCCCCGGAATGGGACAAGCCCGGGGAATTTGTTCTTTTTCTCTATCGGCATTGCCTTACTTTCGCGGCAGTTGGAATGCTGTCGAATCCTCGAAACGCGAACCGGCAACCCCCCGAAGACTATGAAGGACTACAGCCAGACCATCGTCGCCACCTGGCGGGACATCGACGCCAACGGCCACCTGCGCAACACCGCCTTCAGCGAGTTTTGCACCCACACCCGCTTCCAGTTCTTTGCCGAACGGGGCTTCACCCCGCGGGCCCTGCGGGAATCGGGCAAAGGGCCCGTCATCTTGCGGGAGGAGGCGCTCTATCTTCGCGAAGTGGGTTTGCTGGAAACACTGCGCGTAAGCATGGTGCTGTATCGTGCCAGCCCCAATTTCGCCCGCTTCGACTTCCGGCAGGTGGTGTGGAAAGAAAACGGCAAGGAAGCGGCCCGCCTGACGGTGGATTGCCTCTGGATCGACCTGAAAAGCCGCAAGCCCTGCGTCCCCCCCGAACCCTTGCTCCACCTCTGCGAGGAAATACCCCGCGCCCCCGATTTCCAATGGATCGAGGGGAAAAGCCTGCGCCAGCTCGCCGTTTTTTGAAGCAAACGGGACGTTTGCCCCTCTTCGGCACTGTCTTTTTTCGCTTCTTTTACCGAAAGGCCTATTTTCGGCGCTTCTTCGCTTTCCCCCTTCTTTTCGAGGGTTACCCTATTTTTTCACCATAAATCACTCGATGTTATGAAGGATTTGAGTTTGAAAGGCCTGTTGCTCACGGGGGCCTTGCTGTTCGCTCTTTCGGCGCAGGCCCAATTGGAACTTCCCCGCAAAAGTCCCAAGGCAAGTGTGTCGTACACCGTCGGTCTGACGGAAATCACCATCAACTACAGTGCTCCTGCCGTGCGCGAGCGGGAAATCTGGGGCAAGCTGGTGCCCTACGACAAAGTGTGGCGGGCCGGTGCCAACGAAGCCACCACCATGGAATTCAGCACCGACATCATCATGGAGGGCAAAAAGCTCCCCGCTGGGAAGTATTCCTTCTTCCTCATCCCGCGCGAAGAGGGCACCTGGACGGCCATCTTCAACAAAGTGGCCGACCAATGGGGCGCTTACGAATACGACGAAAGCCAGGACGCCCTGCGTGTGGAGGTGAAGCCGCAGTTCAAGAAGGTCAATCAGGAGCGGCTCAATTACGCCATCGTCGATCGGGGGCCGGACAAAGGCTACATCCGCCTGAGCTGGGAAAAGGCTCGGGTGTATCTGCGCTTCCGGGTGAACTATCTGGAGCAAGCCCTGGCCAACGTGGAAAAAGCGCTGCAGGAAAGCCCCGAAGACCGCAAGTGGCAGGTCTATGCCGCCGGGGCGGACTTCCTGCTGGA
>CAZBYX010000081.1:0-7586 GCA_964496055.1 uncultured Saprospiraceae bacterium | reverse complement strand
TTCCTCACACCCGAACCCTCGAACAAAGGGGCTCCCCGGCCGGGGAGCCCCTTTGCTTTCGGGGGAAGAGGTTGGCGGGGCGAGGGGGCGTTCAGGGGTTCGGATTCGGTGGCGATGGCTATTTCTTTTTCAAGGCCCGGGTCATTTCGCGCTTGCCGGGCGGGCCGGGGAGGGCTTCCACCTCGAAACCCACGGCGCGCAGGATGCGCTTGACGGCGCCCTTGGCGCAGTAAGTGCTCAGCACGCCTCCCGGCAGGAGGGCTTCGTAGAGCATGCGGAAGATGGGTTCCTCCCACAGCTCGGGCTGGGCGCCGGGAGCGAAGGCGTCGAAAAAGACCACATCGAAGCGCGGCGGGAAACGAAGCTCCTCAAGGCGGGCTTGGATTTTCTCCAGTTGGAAGGCGGGGCTCAGCGCCAGCACCTCGTTCCAGGGAGCTCGATGCAGTTGGAGGAAGCGGTCTTGCCATTCGGGGCGGTCCAGCTGTTGGGCGTAGTTGAGTTGGTGGGCCAGGTCCAGGCTCAGGGGGTGCGCTTCCACGGCGACGTAGTGGATGCGCCAGCCGTGGGTTTCGGCATCCAGATAGGTGAGGAAGGCATTCAGGCCCGTGCCGAAACCAACCTCCAGCACGAAGAGCTCCTTTTTTTCCAGGGCGCGGGGGTGCAACCCCGCTTCGAGGAAGACGTGCCGGCTTTCCTGTATGGCGCCATAGCGGGAATGAAAGGTCACCCCGTACTCTTCGTGGAGCAGGGTGTGGGAGCCGTCCCGGGTTTCGACGAGGCGCAGCATGAGGCAGTCGTTTCGCGTGGGGCGAAGATACTCATCCTTCCACCTGAGGGGACTGTTCCAGGCAAGCTTTCAGGGCAGGGAGGGAGATGTCGAGATGGGAAGCGTGGCAAATGCAGCGCCCCTGAACGATGAGCAAAACCTGGGGCGACTCGTGCCGTACCTCGAAGCGCCGGGCAATCTCATCGGACAGGGCCCGGTGGCGCAGCAAGTCCAGGAAATAGGGTTCGAGGGCTTCTTCGGGGAGGTCCCAGTGGTCTTCCAGGCGGTATTGGGCCATCGTACTGATGCCACAGCGGGTGCTGTGCTTATATATGAGGCAGGGCCGCTGGAAAGACTGCTCGATGAGCCGTTCCAGGTCCTCCATGCTTTGCAGGGCACGCCAGTTCACCATGTGTTTTAAGCCGTTTGGAAAAAGGAGGTCTCGGGAAGCCCGCTCAGAAGAGCGGGAGCAACGCCTGAATGACGGTGGTCAGGGCTTCCTCGATGGAAAAGTTGGAGGGGCATCCATACCCCTTGTTGCACGCCGAAAGGGTGGTCAACAGGATGGCGGCGACGAAGAGGAGTTGGGGGCGGGGAAGGGTTCTCTTGTTCATCAGATGCAGAATTTAAGTTAGGTTCAGGCTCTGTAAGACAAACAGCGTTCCAACGCTGCGGGTTCTTTTTTTATTTCCCCCTTCGGATATTTGGTTCCTTGGGGCGGGTTGCTTTTCTTTCGGCAAAGTTACCCAACTTTTTCATCTCCCTTCGGTTCGACTTGCTTTCTCGACTCACGACCACATCACGGAACGGATTTCGATAGATAACAAGGGCCTGTTTCATTAATTGACGGCGGCCATGTAGGGCCGGATGCCCCCCACTGTATGCATCTGCACTTTATCGCCATAGGAGGAAGTGTCATGCACAATTTGGCCCTTGCGCTGTGTAAGGCCGGTCATCGGGTAACCGGTTCCGACGATGAAATCTACGAGCCGGCCCGCTCCCGCCTCGATGAGTACGGCCTGCTTCCCGAAGCCCCGGGGTGGTTCCCCGACAAGCTGCACACCGGGGTGGACCAGGTCATTCTCGGCATGCACGCCCGGGCCGACAACCCGGAGCTGAAGCGCGCCCGGGAGTTGGGGCTGCCGGTGCTTTCCTTCCCCGAGTTCATCGCGCAGCACGCCCAGGACAAAAAACGCGTCGTGGTTGCGGGCAGCCATGGCAAGACCACCACCACCGCCATGATCATGCACGTGCTGCGCACCCTCCATCGCCCCTTCGATTACCTGGTGGGGGCGCAGTTGGAGGGCTTCGACACGATGGTCCAGCTCTCGGATGCCCCCATCATCGTCCTCGAAGGAGACGAATACCCTTCTTCGGCGGTGGATTTGCGCCCCAAATTCCTGCACTACCGCCCCCACATTGCCGTCCTGACGGGCATCGCCTGGGACCACGTCAATGTCTTCCCCACCTACGAATCCTATTTTGCCCAGTTCGAGGCCTTCCTGCAATCTCTCGACCCGCAGGGCACCCTGATTTTCTATTTCCCCGACCCCGAAGTGCGCCGGGCCCTGCGTTCGGCGCCTGCCACCCTGCAGGGCATTCCTTATCACGGGTTTCGGGGCAGGCGGCAGGGGGAGCGTTTGTTCCTGCCGCGCTGGGGCCTGCCCGATGTGCCCCTTCAGATTTTCGGGCAACACAACCTGGCCAACATGGAGGCGGCTTATTACGTATGCCAGGAATTGGGTGTGGAGGATGACGACTTCTTCCAGGCGATGGCTTCCTTCCGGGGGGCGGCGCGCCGGCTGCAGCTGTTGGCCGCCAACGGGGGGCGGCGCGCCTGGCTCGATTTCGCCCATGCGCCGAGCAAGGTGCGGGCAACGGTGGCGGCTGTCAAGAGCCAATACGAGCAACCCTTGCTGGCTTGCCTCGAACTGCACACCTTCAGCAGTTTGGACAAACGCTTCCTGCCCCACTATGCCGGCGCCCTCGATGCCGCCGAGTGGGCCGTGGTCTATTACGACCCCCGCGTCTTGGCGCACAAAAAATTACCCCCCCTCGAACCGCAGGAGGTGGCCGCCGCCTTCCGCCGACCGGACTTGAAAATCGCAAATGCCCCCGATGAGGTGCCCGCTTACCTGCTCGAACTCAAACCCAAGGCCTCCAACCTCTTGCTGATGAGTTCCGGGCAATTCGGAAAAATCGACCTGCGGAAACTGGCCCGCGACTTCGTCGGCTGAGGCGGGTTTTCTCTAATTTGCAACCCTTGCATTGGGGTGTCCTCGGAAGCCCGGATTCCGCGACGTGCCCCCATCTTCTCATCCCCTGCCACCTATGGAAATCCAGCGCTTCAAAAAACTGATGGTCGCCAATCGCGGCGAAATCGCCATTCGGGTGCTGCGTGCCGCCTCCGAGCTGAATCTGCGCACCGTCGCCGTGTACACCTACGAAGACCGCTACTCCCTGCACCGCTACAAAGCCGATGAAAGCTACCAAATCGGGCGGGACGACGAGCCCCTCAAACCCTACCTCGACATCGAGGAAATCCTGCGGGTGGCGAAGAAAGTCGGGGTGGAGGCCATCCACCCGGGCTACGGCTTCCTGTCCGAGAACGTGCACTTTGCGCGTCGTTGCCGCGAGGAGGGCATCGTCTTCATCGGGCCCAGCCCCGAAGCCATGGAGAAAGTGGGCGACAAGGTGGTGACCAAAGAACTGGCCCGGTCGTTGGGCATCCCCCTGATTGAAGACAGCCGCGAAGCGCTCACCTCGTTCGAGGTGGCACGCAAAGAAGCCCGCCGCATCGGCTTTCCCCTGATGGTGAAGGCCGCTGCCGGGGGTGGGGGGCGCGGGATGCGGGTGGTGCGCACGGAGGAGGAGTTGGAGCAAGCCTTCCTCAGCGCCCGCAGCGAAGCCCGAACCGCCTTCGGCGATGACACCGTCTTCCTCGAACGCTACATCGAAAACCCCAAGCACGTCGAAGTCCAAATCCTGGGCGATCGGTACGGCAACCTCATCCACCTCTTCGAGCGCGATTGCTCCGTGCAGCGCCGCTTTCAGAAGGTGGTCGAAATCGCCCCTTGCCTCACCCTGAGCCCCCAAACCAAAAACCGCCTCTACGACTACGCCCTCCAGCTCATGCGCGCAGCAGATTACAGTTGCGCCGGCACGGTCGAATTCCTGGTGGATGCCGAGGAGAACATCTTCTTCATCGAAGTGAACCCCCGCATCCAGGTGGAACACACCATCACCGAAGAAATCACCGGGGTGGACATCGTGCGCACCCAGATTCTGGTTTGCATGGGCTACCCCCTGGAACACCCCCAGATTTTCATTCGCGACCAGAAGGACGTGCAAATCCACGGCTGTGCCATCCAGTGCCGCATCACCACCGAGGACCCCGCCAACAACTTCCAACCCGATTACGGCACCCTGGTGGCTTACCGCTCCGCCAGCGGCTTCGGCATCCGACTGGATGCGGGGAGCGCCTATCCGGGGGCGGTCATCTCCCCGTTCTTCGACAGCTTGCTGGTCAAGGTCACCGCCTGGGGGCGCACCATGAAAGGAGCCGCGCAACGCCTACATCGCGCCTTGCGGGAGTTTCGCATCCGGGGGGTGAAAACCAACGTGGATTTCCTGCTCAACCTGCTTCAACACGAAACCTTCGTGCGCGGCGAAGCCACCGTGAATTTCATTCAGGACCACCCCGAGCTCCTGCAACTGCCCTTGCGCCGCGACCGCGGCACCAAAGTGCTGCACTACCTGGCGGGTGTCATCGTGAACGGTCATCCCGACGTGGCCTACAAAGACGAGCGCAAGCACCGCTTCTTCCGCCCACCCGTGGTGCCCGATTTCGAGCCCGGTGCTCCGGTGCCCGAGGGCAGCCGCCAGCGCCTGCAACGCCTCGGCCCCGAAGGCTTCGCCCGATGGCTCAAGGAAGAAAAAGCCATCCAGTACACCGATACCACCTTCCGCGACGCCCACCAGTCCCTCTTTGCCACCCGCCTGCGCACCTTCGACATGCTGCGGGTGGCCGAAAGCTATGCCCGCCACCACGGCGCCGACCTGTTCAGCGTGGAAATGTGGGGCGGCGCCACCTTCGACGTGGCCTTGCGCTTTTTGAAAGAGTGCCCCTGGAGCCGCCTGCAACTGCTGCGCGAAGTCATGCCCAACGTCTGCTTCCAGATGCTGCTGCGGGGCAGCAACGCCGTGGGCTACAAAGCCTACCCCGATAACCTCGTGGTGCGCTTCATCGAAGAGGCGGCCCGCTACGGCATCGACATCTTCCGCATCTTCGACAGCCTCAACTGGGTCGAAGCCATGAAGGTCAGCATCCGCGCCGTGCGCGAACACACCAACGGCATCGCCGAAGCCTGCATCTGCTACACCGGCGACCTGAGCGACCCCTCCCGAAAAAAATACAACCTCCAGTACTACCTGGACCTGGCCCGCCGTCTCGAAGACGCCGGCGCCCACATCCTCGCCATCAAGGACATGGCGGGCCTGCTCAAGCCCCGCGCCGCCGAAATCCTCATCCCCGCCCTGAAAGAAACCGTCAGCCTGCCCATCCACCTGCACACCCACGACACCAGCTCCATCCAGCCCGCCACCTACCTGCGCGCCGTGGAAGCCGGCGTGGATGCCATCGACGTGGCCATCGCCTCCATGTCCGGCCTGACCAGTCAGCCCAACTTCAACTCGGTGGTCGCCATGTTGAAAGGCCACGAGCGCGAAAAACCCATCGACCTGCCCAGCCTCAACCGCTTCGCCACCTACTGGGAAGCCGTACGCCAATACTACTACCCCTTCGAAACCGAACTGCGCGCCGGCACCGCCGAAGTGTACGAGCACGAAATCCCCGGCGGGCAGTACTCCAACCTCCGGCCCCAGGCCCGCAGCCTCGGCCTGGAACACAAATTCGAGCAAATCAAAGCCAATTACAAAGCCGCCAACGAACTACTCGGCGACATCGTCAAGGTGACTCCCTCCTCCAAAGTCGTGGGCGATTTGGCCCTCTTCATGACCGCCAACGACCTGAGCAAAGAGGACATCCTGGAAAAGGGGCACACCCTGGCCTTCCCCGACAGCGTCGTCGCCCTCATGCGCGGCGAGCTCGGCCAGATGGAAGGAGGCTTCCCCAAAAAACTCCAGCAAATGGTGCTCAAGGGCGAAAAACCCTTCACCGACCGCCCCAACGCCCACCTCCAACCCGTCGACTTCGAAGGGGAATTCGAGGCCTTCCGCCAACGCTTCGGAGAGCACCTCCTCCTCAAAGACTTCCTCTCCTATCTGCTCTACCCGAAGGTTTACGAAGAGTACCACCACCACTACGAACTCTACGGCGCGGTGCGCACCATCCCCACCCCGGCTTTCTTCTACGGCCTGGAACCCCACGAAGAAATCCTCGTGGAGCTCGAGCCGGGCAAGACCATTGCCGTCAAGTACTTGCACATGACGGAGCCCAACGAATCGGGGCAGCGGTTGGTCTTCTTCCGCCTCAACGGCCAAACCCGCGCCGTGGAGGTGTTCGACAAGTCCACCAAAATGGAAGTGGTGCGGCACCCCAAAGCCGAGGGCGAAAAGCAAATCGGCGCCCCCCTGCCCGGCAGCATCTCCAAAATCCTCGTCAAGCCCGGCGACGAAGTCCAGCTCAACACGCCTCTGTTCGTCATCGAAGCCATGAAGATGGAAAGCACCATCACCTCCCCCGTGGCGGGCAAGGTGCGCGCCGTGCACCTCAAAGAAAAAACCATGGTGGAAAAGGACGACCTCGTCGTCGAGCTGGAGTGAGCCCCCCTCTTTTGTTGTGCGGTCTCCATTGCCCTGGAATCCATCCTTTACCCCGCAGGCCGGGGGTGGGGGAGTTCTTTTTTGAAACAAATTGTTTTTAAAAACAAAAAGTTTTAATTTTGTAGCCTACGAATCCGGTAACCCAAGTCTTCGAGTCATGCAAGCGCAGAAGAAATCCGTCGGAGGCCTTTCCTTTCTTCTATCCAACCTTCCGAAGTTGTTGTTGTTGGGGTTGTTGATTTACATCGCGTTCAAAAAGGAGTTGAACATCGAGGTTCATTTTTCCACCCCCCGAAAACTGGAGGCTCCATCCCGGCAGGTCTTGCCGGTTGAAGCGCCCCCCCCGGAAAAGATGACCCGGGAAGCTGTGGAGGATGCCGAAGCGGGCGGTTTGGGGGGCGGGGATGCGTGGGGGCGACTGCTCGGTTCCCGGGGGGCGGGTCTGAGTGCCGCCGCATTGAACGGCGTTGATGAAGCCCAAAAAATCGCCTACCTGAAACGCTTCGTGGAGGTGGCGCGCAGCGAGCGCCGAAAGTACGGCATTCCCACCTCCATCATCCTGGCCAACGCCATGCTCCACAGCGCCGCCGGCACCCAGCCCTGGGCCCGCCAGGGCAACAACCAATTCGCTCTGCCCTGCACCCCCGACTGGCCCGGCGCCAAAGGCGATTACGCCCCGGGCTGCCTGCGCCATTACGACAACGCCTGGATGAGCTTCCGCGACCACAGCCTCTACCTCACCTCCGGGCGCTTCGCCCAATTGCTCGCCCTCGGAACCACCGACTACCGCGCCTGGGCCGAAGGCCTCGAACGCCTCGGATTTTCCTCCCTGCCTCACCTGAAGGAAAACCTCGTCGGCATCATCGAACAATATGGCCTGTCGGAATTTGACGAATAGCTGTTGGGCCGCCCTGACGGGATTTTGGGCCGTTCGCTTGTCCGTATGGACAAGCTCACTTTTGGGCCGCCCTGACGGGCTTTTGGGTCGCTCACCCTCTACGAGGGTTCGCTGTTGGCGGTTGTTCGTTGTTCGTTG
>CAZBYX010000080.1:0-13941 GCA_964496055.1 uncultured Saprospiraceae bacterium | reverse complement strand
ACGATTTGACGATTTGACGATTTGACAACTTCCCGTCCCGAATCACGATTCAAGGATTGCTCCCAATTCACGAAAACCGGAACTTTCTTCATCCATGAAAGACTTCGTTGATCTACTGGCAAGAGTGTTGTTGGCCGTCATCTTTTTTTACGAAGCCTACGACTCCGCCGTTTATTTCAAAGCGACCAAGCTGAAAATGGCCGAGTATGGTTTGACGGCGAACCAGGACCTGCTGCTCGTCGGAGCCATCATCCTGCTGGTTTTGGGCGGAACCCTGCTTCTGTTGGGGTATCGCAGTTCTTTCGGGGCCGTGCTCTTGTTGCTGTATTGGATACCCGTGACCTTCATCGTCCATTCCTTCTGGAACGACCCCAAGGATTGCCTCATCCACTTCGACTGCATCGAGCGGGTGGAGGAATACCGCCGGATTCAGGGCATCCTGTTCATGAAGAACCTGGCCATCATCGGTGGGCTGTTGATGGTGTGGGTGAACGGCAGCGGGCGCTACAGCATTCGGCGGCTGTTCGCCACCACGCGGGTTCCCGGAGCGTAAGGGGAAGCTCAGGCTACGTTCTGGTAGATGATGTACATCAAAATCAGGAGAACCACCACGGCTACGACCACGACGGTGGCGAACTTGCGCATCTCCTTGCGTTCTTTGGCCGTGCGGCGTTTTTTGCGGCGTTTCGCGATTGCCATAATGCGCTGATTTTGAGTTTCGTTTTGAAGGTCGAACGCTACGAAAGTAGCCATTTTCCCCCGAACGGAAAAACGGCTCCGTGCCGTGCCGGAGATTCTTCGCATCTTCGTTGCCAAAGTTTCCCCTTCGCATGCTGCGCATTGCCTGGTCGCCCATCTATCGCTATGCCCTGCCGCCCGGCCATCGCTTCCCGATGGAGAAATACGAGCTGTTGCCCGAGCAATTGCTTTACGAAGGCACCGTCGGCGAAGCCAACTTTTTCGAACCCGAACCCCTGCCTCTGGAAACCCTCCTCCTCACCCACTCCCCCGTTTACTGGAAGAAGCTACGCGAGCAACGCCTCAGCCCCAAAGAAGTGCGCGCCATCGGCTTCCCCATGACCCCGCGGCTGGTGGAGCGGGGCCTCCACATCGCCAACGGCACCCTGCAAGCCGCTCGCTACGCCCTCGAACACGGCATCGGTATGAACATCGCCGGGGGCACGCACCACGCCTTCGCCGACCACGGGGAGGGGTTCTGCGTGCTCAACGACATCGCCATCGCCGCCAGGGCCCTGCTCCACGAAGGGCGGGTGCGGCGGGTGCTGGTCGTGGACCTCGACGTCCATCAGGGCAACGGCACGGCCCGCATCTTCCGCAACGAACCCCGCGTGTTCACCTTCAGCATGCACGGCGCCCGCAATTACCCCACCCGCAAGGAGCGCTCCGACCTCGACATCGGCCTGCCCGACGGCACCGACGACGCGCTTTACCTGCGCCTGCTCACCGAAACCCTCCCCGCCCTCCTCGACCACGTCGAACCCGAGCTCCTTTTCTTTCAGGCCGGCGTGGACGTGCTGGAAGAAGACCGCCTCGGACGGCTCCGCCTCTCCCTCCAGGGCTGCGCCCAGCGCGACCGCTTCGTGCTCGCCACCGCCCACCGCCACCGCGTGCCCGTCGTCGTCAGCATGGGGGGCGGCTATCCCCAGCGCCTGGCCACCCTCATCGAAGCCCACGCCAATACCTACCGGGCGGCGCAGGAGGTGTTTTTCTGAGGGGAGCGAAGGGACCGTTACCATTCGAATTGCAGCCTGGAAAAAGCTTCGAAGAGTGGATCGGGGTCGTTTCCAAAGAATTCGCCGAGGGGGGCATAGGCTGCACCGAGCTCCATCTGCAGGGATTCAGCGATTTTCCATTTGCACAGGCCCCCGAACTCCAACCCCATGTCGCGGGAGCCGTTCCTGGTTTCCATAGCGTGGAACCACCCCCCGAAGAGGTTGGCGGAAAGGCGGGAATGGAGCGGGAAGTCGCAGCCAACCTGGGTGGTGAGCAAGCCGGCACCCTGATTTCCGGGCTCTAGCGCCAGGTCGTTGACATCGCTCGGGCCGGCGGGGGTAAACAGATGCGTCAGCGCCCAGTACGCGGCGGTTCCCAGCAGGGCGTGCGGTGTGAGGAAAGCCCGGTTGGTTTCTCCCTCACCCGAGCCGGTGGAGGCCATGGCCAGAAACGACCATTGGGTCCGCCCTGCGGAAAGCCCCAGACGGAGGCCGCCCGCAAAACCGGTGTGCTTTTCACCGTCGAGCTCTCCGTGGTTGAGCAGCAACGAGCCCTTCCACGAAAGACGCGACGAGGAGCTCGTCCACACCAGACCGGCCCAGGTTTCCCGCCCGGTGAACAGCTGCAATTCGCTGGGCAACACGAGGTGATAAAGCCCGAAGCCCAGGCGTGCCGCACCCCGTAACGGATAGGATTGCTCGGCCAAAAGGAGGTTGCCGTTGGTTTTCGCAACCTCGAGCGTCGCTCCTCCCACTCCGTCCACCAGTCGGACATAAGCCAGGCGATAGCGCCCCTTCTCCAGCAAGGGCCCGCCCAAGGCCACCCCGCCAACGCTGAAACCCCAGTCGGCATCGAACAGCAGCCCTCCGAAAACGTCGGTCAGCGGAAGCAGGCCAGCCGAGAGAACCGCCCGGTCTTTCCAGTCGGCATAGAGGAAGCCATAGCGCACCCCCCTTGGCTGCAGGCGGTTGAAAGGGTTGATGAGCGGGGCTTGTCCGCGGGGGTCACTCAAAGTCGGGCTGGAGCCTCCCCACCCGCCCCGGTATTCCACCTGGGTGAAACTGCCAACCTGCACCCGAGCCGAGGTGTCCACAAGGCGGAAGTCCACGACGATGCGCAAGCGCTGGCGGAAGAAGTCATAGGTGCCGGTGTTTGAAAAGTCACTTGCCCCGGGGCCGGGCAGGTTGCTGAGGTTGTACATCACCCGTGCCTGGGTGCCTAACCCCAATTGGAGCCGGCGGCTGCCATCCTTCAGGGGGTGGCAGAGGAGGGTATTGACGGAGGGGGCGCTGCCCAGGGCAATGGGGAAAGGCACGGCTTGCGCCATTCCTTCCAGAGCAAACAATAGCAAGGCGAATACCCGAAGCATTGACTTCATGGGAAGAGGTTTTTGTTTCCGCCTGAAAAGAAAGGCCGCCGGAAGGGGTGGCCGACTTCCATTCCACACACCCTTCCCTCCTCCCCCATGACCCGACGGCCGGATGGCTGAAAAGTGTTTGCAGCGGTTCGGGGGTCAGTCTTTGTCGAAAACGTCGTCGACCCAGCTCAGGAGCATCATCATCGTGGGGAACCCGAGGGTGGGCAAGCTGAGCAAGACCACGTGCTGGATTTCCTCCTTGGAAATGCCCAGCATACGCGCTTTTCGCACATGGGCATGAAAGCCGCCCTCTTGCCTGCTGGCTCCGGAAATGGCAATCTTCACCAGGGCCCGCGTTCGGTCGTCCAGGGGGCCCGCTTTGTGGACGGCTTCGCCCAGCTCGAAATAGGCCTTGGCGATTTCGGGGTACTTCTCGGTGAATTGTTGAAACCTCTTGGGGGGTTTGTCTTTCATCTCGAAAGGTGTTTGGTGGATGGTGAAAAGTGGATGGAGCCCCTCCCCCGAAGCTCTTCTCTTGCTCACGGGCTTCTCATTTCGGGGGATGGGCTCCTTGGTTAGACTTCGGCTCGGGCCGGTTCTACTTTGACTTTGGTCTGGAAGAAGGAAGTGGACCCACCGATCAGGTCACTGAGGCACACATCTTTCAAGACGGGGTCGGTACGGAATACGGCATTCGGGCACAGGCCGCGCTTGCGCTCCGGCTCACCCTCGATTACTTGCCCGTCAATCAGCGTGTCGCCGGCGCCATATCCCCAGTGGCCGAAGGACCAGGATACCGCAATCACACCCGGCCGAATGGATTCGGCAAGTTTGACTTCTCCCTCCACGGGGATGCGTTTTTCGTTACCCAGGTTCCAGATTCCTTCCGGGTTGGTGGCCGAAATGAGCCTAATAGTGTCGCCTTCCTTGATTCCGATGGCGGCGGCCGTTCGTTTGTTCATCAGAATGTAGTTCTGGGGCATGATGTTGGACAACCAGTAGTTGTTCGGGAGTGTACGACTTTGCCCCCCCAAGATGGGCTTGTAAGTGATGAGGGGATACGGGAATTCCTCGCCGTCATCGAGGGGTTGATCGTTGTAACCTTTGGGTGGTTCGAAAACCGGATACCCCTTGAAGCGCTCCCCGGTGTAGGGGTGGCGGCCTTCGGCCACTTCTTCCACGTAGAGGCTGAACAGGCCCTTGAACGGATGAGGCAACTTGTCGCCGGAATTTTCATAGGCGGTAAAATCCTCGAAGCGGCCACCCCGGACGAGCACATAAACCACTTTGCGCCACCAATTGCCGCCTTGAGCGTCTATGACGGCTTTTTCCCATCGCGTGGGGTCAAATACAGTTTCCGGCAGGTGGCGACGGGCCTGGACAAACAGTGTCATTTCTTGCTCGTCGGCATCGGGAACACTGTCGCCGGGCTTGTCGCCGGCAGCGATATTGGCGATCATTTTGAGGAAATAATCTTCGGGGCGTTTCAGGGGCATGCCCTCGGCAAAGCCGTCGTCGCCGAAACCCGGCATGCCCAGACGCTCGGCAATGCCCAGCATGATGGCTTCCATCGAAATGGGCATCTCGTTGCCAAAAACTTTGCAGGTTTCCACCAGAGGAGCTACGGCCGGCTGCCGAATTTTACTGCATTTGGTTGGCACAGCCGGCGTGGTATGGGGGGTGCCCCATCGTTCCCAGATCGACATGTCGGGGAAGACGTAGTCGGCGTAAACCGTTGTATCCCCAATCACGATATCGCATTGGAAAGTCAGGGGGATGGCCTCCACGTCCAGCAGGGCGTCGATCTGGGTTTGGGCCCCTGGGAGCGAGAGGGCGGGGGTGCCCTTGTGCAGGAACACAGCCTTTATCGGATAGGGATACCCGGCGCGTGCTGCAGGCAGTACCTCTTGATACACGTTGTTCGTGAATGGATACCACGGCCGGCGTGCGGGGTAGCCTTCGTCTTGAAAGTAGGTGCTGTCTTCGTAGCGTGTGCCTTCCTTGGTGAGCTTGTGTCCGAAGGGGTTTAGCTTGCCGGGATGCAGTGCTTTGAGGTTGAAGGGCTGACCAGGCTTGTCGCCCACTTCATGCCAGTGCCCACCTCCGGAAGTCAACCCCCCCTTCCACCCGACATTGCCATTCAGCAGGTTCAGGGCGATGAGCGCCGTACCATTGTAATAGCCATTGGTGTGCTGGACGGGCCCGCGATAGAACTCCACTACGGCCTTTTTGCCATGCCTGGCATATTCGGCCGCCACTGCTTTGATCTTCTCCGGTTCGATACCCGTATAGCCGGCCCATTCTTCCAGGGTTTTGCTCATCACGTAGTCGTAGTAAACCTGGAAGCTGGTCTTCACCTTGATTCCTTGAATTTCACCGGCGAAGAACAGGTCGCCTTCCACAGGGGTCTCGCTGTCGAGACGGACGGCTCGAGGGCGGCCATCGCGCATGACGACGAACGTGTGTTCATCGCCCAGCCCGATCTCGGAAGCACGTAACAGGGCACCCGGCCCGTCTTCTTCAATCTTCACCAGCCAGCTCGAGTTGGTGTAAACGGTTTCCTGGTCGGCTTCGGCCGCAGCCCTATTTGCATTGGACAGGAAACGCTCGTCGTACAAGCCATGTTCGAGCAAATAATGTGCAATGGCATGAGCACAGGCCGCATCGGAGCCGGGCTTGATGGGCAGCCATTTCCATGCTTTGGCGGCCGTCTTCGTCAGACGCGGATCCACCACGGCAAATTTGAGCCTGCCCTCCGTAAGTCCTTTGGTCATCAAGGGGGAGGCCATCGGAGGACCGAAATTGGCCTCGAACGGACTGGTGCCAAAGAAGAGGATAAATTCGACGTTGTGTAAATCGGGCTTCATGTGGTGTTTGCCACCGCTCCACTTTCCATCCTTATACTGGTCGGTCATCTTCTCATAGGCGATGTGGTGCGATTGCTCGCACACCGTGGTGTGCTCGTACCAGTTCACCGAGCCGAAACCACCATTGAGCCAGCGTTTGGCGAATTCTTTCCTTCCGTGTTCAATTCGGCCGGCCAGAAAAACGAATTGGTTGTTGATGGGGCCCAAATCGGGTCGCTCGGGATCGATCAAGAGCTCCAAATGGTCTTTGTACTTCTCCTTAAAGGCTTCACGCGACATCTTGCCCTTACCGACCGCTTTGGCATCGGCGGCCATTTGCTTCATCAGCTTTGGATCGCGCATGCGGAAAAGCTCCTTCAAACCGGGCACATGGCGGTTTTCCTCCCCGGGCACATGGGCGAATAGCTTGCCGCCATTGGTGATTTCATCGAGTGCCTGGTCGAAAGAAATGGTCTGCCATTTGTTTTCACCCCGTTTACCCGCCCGCTTGAGGACTTTCACCAGACGATAGGGGTCGTAAAGCGATTGGATGCCGGCCTGCCCTTTGGGGCAAATGGCTCCATCGATGGGGGCGGTCGTGAGAGGCGACCACTCGTAATCGAGCTGCCGGGTGAGGGTTTGGGGCGAATAGGGGTTGCCGTCGATCTTCACCGCCACGCCATTTTGGAGCTTCACTTTAATGGGGCAAGCAGTGTGGCACTGCAAGCAAGAGGTGAGGATTTGATTCTCCGGCTTGTGAAGGCCGTAAGCTGAAGCCCCCGGATTTTTCGGCCAATTTTTTTCTCGGGTCAAGCTACAACCCGCCGTTGCCAACAAGGCGGTGCTGCCGCCCAAGAATGCCGTCGTTTTGAGAAAATCCCTGCGGGAAGGGCGAACGGCTTTTCCGTCAATCTTCGGCGCAGGAATCTGTTTCTTTTTCCCTTTCATGGTCAAGCGTGTTTGGAAGTTTCCAATTCAGGATTCTCGAAAAGCGGAAGGTTGCGATAGGCCAGCAGGAACAGGAATACGATCAGCGAAATTCCTCCGATGCTGGTGACCCACTCCCAGAAGCTGGGGAAATATTCGAAGGCCATGCGCCAATGTCGCAGCACCCCTTCCAAACCAGGCACCGGCGGTGCGACGAAAGCAGGAATGACGATATTGAAGCGCACGGCAATGATGCCAATCACGGCCGAACCCCCTGCCAGTCTCAACCAGTTGATGTCGTTGCGTTTGAAAATGTAGATGAGAAGGGGAATCAATATGACAAAGCCTGCTTCGCCTACCCAGAACATGTACCAGTAAGGACCGAACAGGATCTGATGCCAAATCTCCATGTGCTCGGGAATCTGACCATACAGGCTAACCAGTACATCGGCGACTAACAACAGAATATCAATCGACAGAAAGATGATCATCCACATGGCCAACTTCTTCACGATGCTCGGATGATCGGGGTCTTTCTTGTCGCCGAAAAAGCCGTACAAAAAGGTCATCAGGCCGGCGCCGGAAACGAGAGCCGACACCAAGAAGATGATGGGGAAGATAGGCGAGTACCAATACGGGCGCGCCTTCACCACCGCAAACAAGGCACCCGTCCCTCCGTGCACCCCAATGGCAATGGGAATTCCAATAGCCCCCAGCAGCACCGTTATTTTCAAGGCGCGGGCCCGCTTTGCCTGCCGCTCTTCTTGGCTGGCGGGCAGCTCATACCCCAATGAAAGCCAGTGGTAAAGTTTTTTGCGGAAGCCCACCGCCTGGAGCTTAAGACCGGCCAGGTCATCGCGCATTAGAAAGTACAGCTCTGCAGCGATAATGACTACGTAAATCAGGTAGAAGGCCGACTCCCACGCCAGCACCGAGGGGTAGTTCCAGAAAATGAATACGTTGAGGAAGCGCCACGGGTGGCCCAGGTCAATCCAGATGAAGAGCATTCCGGCAATCAAGGCAAAGATGGCCGATAGCAGCGCCAGGCGGCCCGCTTTTTCGATGTCTTTCTGCCCAAACACGTAGATGAGGGTGGAAAACAGAAAACTACCGGCAGACAGACCAATGAAATAAATGTAAAAAGCCACCCACATCCCCCAGGGCACACTCGAGGTCAGGGCCGTAACCTGCATGCCTGCCACCAACCTGTAGGCAATGGCGAGCACGCCCAATAGCCCCAGAAAACCCGTGAGATAAAGCAACAATTTGCTGTTTTTCATAGCTACTGGTTTTTCCGGTTCAAATCAGATAATAGACACTGGGCTCGGTGCCAAGCTCTTCCTTGAGCCGTTTGACGTTGTTGCTGGCAATCAGTTCGCTCACCAACGAGTTTGGATCGTTCTTGTCGCCAAAGAAGGTGGCCCGGCCGATGCAAGTCACCACGCATTCCGGCAACAAGCCTTTCTCGACGCGATGCAGGCAAAAGTGGCACTTGCGCGCATTGCCTATCGGCGAGTCTTGACCCTCGCGCGTCCATTCCTTTCCGTACTCGTGATTGGGCTCCACCTCGTAAGGCATGAGCCCCAACAGGCCTTTCTCTTCGGTGTAGTGCTCCCCCCAATCGAAGGAACGCGCCTGGTAAGGGCAAGCCGTCAGACAATAACGGCAACCAATGCATCGGTCGTAGTCGATGGCCACGATGCCGTCAGGGCGCTTGAAGGTGGCGTTTACCGGACACACCGGCGTACAGGGCGGATTATCGCACTGCATGCACGGGCGCGGAATGAAGCGACGGGTCACGTTTGGATATTCGCCGATTTCTTCCTCGATGACCGGCCGGTAAACAACCCCCGGTGGTAAGTGATTCTCGGCATTGCACGAAGCCGTACAAGCATGGCAGCCCACACACTTGCGCGTGTCAATGACCATGATCCAATGCCGCTCATCTACCGGCTTGGCCAAGGCCCGCTGCACGTCGCGCATCATTCGGACCAGGATGTCCTCGTCTTCGGCAGGTTCGGGGAGTTCCGGGATTTCCGGTATCGGAACGTCCGGGTTGTTGGCTTTGGCGCTGAATTGGTCTTTCAGCAGGCCGGGCAGGAACAACGAGGCGAAGAGGGTGCCCCCCAATTGCTTGAGGAATCGAGCCCGGTCGTATCCGGCAGCTCGCTTTTCTTCCTTTGGGGGTTCTTCTACCACTTCGCTGCCCTGAACCAAGCCTTTTTCATCTTCGTGATAACCCATGACCGTAGATTTTTTTTTAAGGGTTAGGAATCCGGATCGGGAAAAGGGGGAGGCGTGCCCCAAACCCGGGCACGTCCCCTGCTTCTTGGGGTCAGAAATCGATCTGGAATCGGGTGCCCAGGATGCTGGCCTTGCCAACCTCGGCCAAATCTGCCAGGCTGTAATTGAACATGATGCGGGCCACCGGATTGAGATACCAGTTCAGCCCCACCGTAATTTCACTCAGCTCTCCTCCCCTGATGAATTTGTCGTTCAAATCGGTCTTCGCGTAGCGCAGGGCCACTTCCCATGCACCCGAACCCTCTTGCCCGAAATTCTTCTTCGGGCTCACCCTCGAAAACACTCCCGAGGAAGTGCTATACTTGCGGCTCTCGCCGGTGAGGAAATAGCTGGCATAGACGTAGAAGGAGGAGAGGTTGGAGTCTTCCAAACTTCCGGTTTCCTCATTGCGGGCATTGACCGTGGAGTTGATGAATTCCCCCTGAAGAGAGAAGGGGCCGTGGACGAACGCCGCTTCGGCCGCCAGCAGGATCAGGTGGTCGGTACCCTCGATGGTGTGGGTGTTGAGGAATTTGGGGGCGAGGTGGCTGTTGGGGCGAACGCTGATGGCGTATGTTTGATCATCGGGCTTGCGGTAGCTGGCGGCAGCCCCCACATGCAGCAGTTGTTTCTGATCGGGATGATGCAGCAGCAACCCGCTCACCCGACCGGTCACGTTGAACTCCTCATTGGCAACCTTGTCATTGCCCTGTTTGTCGCTACGCCGGAAAAATCCCAGCGCCCAGGTCCATTTTTTGTTGGCGCTGTGGTTGAACACCATGAGCCCCAGGTTCCGTTCAGGGGTGAAACTCACGCCCGGCGCCCGCTCCATGAACGTTATGTACTTGCTCGAGGTGAGCACTTCCAGCCGCATCGGCTCCTTGAAGTGCCCCACCCGAAGATTGCCCACCCCCGGCAGGCCCTTGAGCCCGATGTAAACGTCTTTGAAAACCGCAGACCCGGAGGTGAAATCTACCTGAATCTTGTAGTTCACTTTCCCGTAAACCGTCCCCTGGTTGAAAAACCGCGCTCTCCGGAATTCCGCGCCGTTCTTCAGCCCATCGAACAGCTCATCCAGCTCGGAGTCGTACTGGAAAAAGGCAAAGTCGGTCTGGACGCGCCCTCCAAATTTCAAATCGAAGTTCCCGTCCGTGCTTTTCAGGATAAACCCGTTGTGCCAGTAAGCCTGGAAACCGGGCTCCTCGTTTTGCGCCCAGAGAAGCCCCGTTACCAGCAGTGACCCAATCAATGAGAAGAATAGCTTTTTCATGATCGAAAGGTTTTTCAAATTTCACAAGGAGCCTCTTCCGATCCCTCCCTTCCGGCTCCTTCCCACCCCTTTCTCGTTTTTTCCGTCAAATGAACCCGATGGTTCAATGGATTCAAATGACTTTTCTCAGATCGGCTGGTGACTTTTGTCAGAACAGCACATGATAAATGTCACTGCCGTGCTTTTTCCCATCGCAGTTTTCGACGCTGAAAAGGTGGATGCCCTGCCGATGGGGACTTGCTCGGTCCAGGGTTAACCTGCCGAAACTGCTCGGTTTTCACGGCTCTGGTTCTGGAATGGAAAAGGGAGGAGGGTCTGCGGATGGCTTCCGTTGTGGGGTCAGGAAGGATCGATGTGGGGGCAAGGGCTCAAAAAAAAGCGCCCCCTCCCGTCCGGGAGGGGGCGCTTCGATGGTGGGGGTGGGCGGTTAGTGGGTTTTGACGAGTTTGAGCGTTTGGCTGAGCCCTTCGGCGGTTTGCAGGCGCAGGAAGTAGAGTCCGGCGGGCAGCTCGTTGCCGAGTTGGAGGGTGCCGGTGGGCGCCGTCAGGGGGAGGCGGCGCAGGGTGCGTCCGAAGCGATCGGTCAGCAGGAGGGTGGCTTCGGCGGATTTCTGAACCTCGTAGCGGAGGGTGAAGTCCGAGCTGAAGGGATTGGGGAAGGCCTGCAGGCGGTAGCTGTCGGGGTCGAGCTCGCGGGTGGAGGTGAGCACGACGCTGACCGTCTGGCTGAAGGCGTTTTGCCCGCACGTGTTGCTGACGGTGAGGCTGACGGTGTATTCGCCGGTGGCGGTGTACTCGTGGGTGGGATTCTCGTCGGTGCTGGTGGAGCCGTCGCCGAAGTCCCACAGGTAGGTTTCGGCATTCTGGCTCAGGCTGGTGAAGGTCGCCACGCCGCCGTTCAGGGAGAAAGTGAAGTCGGCGGTCGGTTCGGGCAGCACGCGGATGAACTGGCTCTTGATGACGGTGCTGCTTTGCCCGTCGTCGTTGGACACTTCGAGGGTGACGCTGTAGGTGCCGGGTTGCTCGTAGGTGACACTGGGGTTGGGCTCGGTGGAGCTGTCGGGGTTGCCACCGGGGAAGCTCCAGTTCCAGCCGCTGGGATTGCCCACCGAAGCATCGGAGAACTGCACGGTCAGGGGAGCGCATCCTTCCTGCACGTCGGCGCTGAAGTTGGCCATGAGGGTGGTGCCGGAGGCCTCTTCGACGCGGAAGGCATCGACGGCGGCTTCGACGATGTGGCCGGAGCCGGGCAGGTCGCTGGTGAAGAAGGTGATGCGCATGTCGTCGGTCACTTCGATGAAGCTGGAGACGAGGAACTCGGCGTCTTTCCATTCGCTGGCGGATTCCTTGTAGGAAGCCAGGACGACCTCGTTGGTTCCGTTGCTGAGGCGCACTTCGAGGGCGTCGTCGGGGGAGCCGTTGCCACCGTCGTTGAAGAACCAGTAGCTGAAGCGGATGACGGGCTCGTCGTAGGAGGTCAGGTCCATGGACGGAGAGGTGAGGATGACTTCGCCGTTGTCCACGTCGTCGTTGCCGGCGCCGCCGCCGCCGTTGCCGGTGACGTAGCACTGGTCGCCGAGGTCATCGGGCACGTCTTCTTCGGGGTTGCTGAGGTTGCCGTTGAAGTTGGTGCCGACGGGCTCGCCGCGCTCCCAGTGACCGGTGCTGGCGGTGGCGCTGGTTTCCCACTCGAAGTCGAGGATGAAGTCGTCCTGGTAGCCGAAGTCGAGGGCCACGACGATGGGCTGGGTCTGGTCATCGATGAGGAGGTCGTCCAGCGAGGCGTGGCGATAGCCCCAGGCACCGGCATAGAGGGTGTAGGTTCCTCCAAAGACGCCGGGGAAGCTGAAGTTTCCGTCCGCGTCGCTGACCGCTTCGAAGCTGGCCACATCATTGACCAACAGGATTTTGGCGCCGGGGATGGGGGTGCCGTCGGAGCCTTTGATGGTCATGCCGCTGACGGCGAAGGAGGAGAGCGGTTCGAGCTCCACGTCGAGGATGGTGAGCTGGCCGTTGACCAGTTCGGCGCTGACGGTCTTGCTCTGGTAGCCGTTGGCGCTGAAGGTCACGTCGAAGGTGCCGGGAATGGCCTGCCCGGTCTTGTATTCGCCGTTGGCGTCGGTTTCGCCGAGGTTGGGTTGGGGGGAGTCGATGAGGACTTGCGCCCCTGCGATGGGCAAGTGCGTGACGGCGTCGGTGACGCGCCCTTCGAGGTAGCAGGCGCGCACGTAGTTGGGCTCGAGGACGTAGAGCCCGTTGCCGATGTCGCTGACCAGCACCAGCCCTGAGGGCAAGAAGGGATAAGCCCCCCAGGCACCGTTGAAGCCGGCCCCACCCCCGAAGAAGGTGTCGAAGTTGCCCACCTCGATGAGGTTGTCGGGTTTGTCGGCGTCCACCACGATGCCGCCGTCGGTGTAGTAGCTGATGATGAGCCAGTTGTTCCAGACGTGGACGTTGTGGGGGATGACGCCCTGGCCGAGGGTGGCGATGGGGCGGTAGGTGTCGAGCAATTTGATGTCGTTCAGGTCGCTGATGTCGTAGGCGGCCACGGGGGCGTTGGCCTGCTCGTCGGTGGTGAAGACCACGTCGCCGGCGTCGTTGAGCCAGGCGTTGTGGGTGAAGTTGAAGGGCGTTTGCTGGGTGGCCAGCAACTGGATGTTCTGCTTGTCGCTCACGTCGTAGATGCCGAGGGTGCCGGCGAAGATTTGCGAGCTGAACAGGCGGTTGTCGCGGGCATAGACGTCGTGGGAATAGACGGCCGGGCCGGCGCTGACATACTGGGGGTTGCCGGGGTCGGAGAAGACGTCCACGATGAGGACGCCCCCGCCGTTGAGGTTGCAGCCCGCCAGGTAGCAATAGCCGAACTCGTCTATGTAGAGGTTGTGGCAGGTCTGTAGGGTACCCATGCCGGGAATGTCGGGGGTCCAGTCGTACCAGGTGATGTTGTTGGGGGCATCGGTCATGTCCACAACGAGGACGCCGTTGGCGCTCTCATTGGTCACGTACACGTGGTTGCCCCAGCTCTTGATGTCGCGCCAGGTGGAGTTGGCGCCCGGGGCGAAAGCCACTTCCACGGGGTTGGCCGGGTCGGCCAGGCTGACGATGGACAGCCCCGTCTGGGTGCCCACCAGGGCGTATTCGGTGCTGTCGTCGGGGTCGGTCCAACCCCAGACGTCGTTCAAGCTCTGGCTGTATTGCACCTGCGAAACCAGGTTCATATTGAGTTGGGCCACAGCCCAGTTTGCCGCGATGAGGAGCGCGCAAAACAGTACAGTCTTTTTCATCGGATGAAATTGAGTGTTAGTTAGTTGGAATGGTTCCAGTCTTGAAGGTCGGTTTTAGAGCGTTCGAAAGGTCGAGGGCAAGATTGAAGGCACGCAAATTTAGCTTTTTTAACCCCCTTTGCGCTCAATTACAGGGCCTAATCGTGGTTTTGTTGGGCATTTGACCATTGCGATGGGCAAGCCATAGAAACAAATGGAAATAGGTGGAGACAGGGAAATAGTGTCGGCGTGACTTCGAGTC
>CAZBYX010000079.1:0-14070 GCA_964496055.1 uncultured Saprospiraceae bacterium | reverse complement strand
GTGCGGTGGTGGCGGCGGGTGGGTTGCGAGAGGGGGTTGTGGGCCACGGGTCCTTGCAGGTGGTCGAAGTAGCGCGGGTCGTACTGGTCGAGCGTCCATTCGGCGACGTTGCCGTGCAGGTCGTGGATGCCCAGGGCATTGGGTTGCTTCTCTCCGACGCGGTGAAATTTCCCGCCGCTGTTGTCGGCGAACCAGGCATAGGCGCTCAGCGAGTCGGCGGCATCGCCGAAGCCGTAGGCTCCACGGGAGCCGTAGCGGCAGGCGTACTCCCATTCCGCTTCGGTGGGCAGGCGGTAGAAACGGCCGGTCTTCTGGTAGAGCCAGCGGCAGAAACGCAAGGCCGCCTGCTGGGTCATGCTCACCGCCGGGAAGCCGCCGTGCTTGCCCATGCCCTTGCTGAAGTCTTCGTAGGGCGGGGTGGGGCGAGTGACGGCATCGGCATCGAAGCCGGGGCGCCGGGCCGCGTCGCTGTCCCGCTCGCGGTCCTGGAAGAGGATGAACAAATCGTAGGTCACTTCGTGCACGCCCATCCAGAAGGAATCCACCCGGACGCGGCGGCGTGGGCCCTCGTCTTCCCGGCGCCCTTCCTCATCGGGGGGGCTGCCCATTTCAAATTCTCCGCCGGGAACCAGCACCAGGCGGAAGTGCTGTTCCGTGCCGGGTATCTTTTCCTCCAGAACGGGGGGCTGAGCCTGAGCCCGGGCATGCAGGTTCAAAATCAAGACGGTGCAAAAAAGCAGGCTTCGAATCATCGGGGAGAGGGTTTTTGGTTGAACTGTGCAAGACGGGGGCCAAGGCGCACCCCCGGAAGGGGATGGCTCCCAACGCCTCCCCAACCCTTCCCGTTCAGGGGGCAGGGTTGGGGGAGCGGGGGCGGGGTTTTTCGGCGGGGGATGGCGCCGCATGCCTCAGTTTTTTTGAAAGACCCGCACGTAGTCCACCACCATCTGCTGGGGGAAGACGGTGGAGCTGTCCGGCGGGCCCGGCCAGTTGCCGCCGACGGCGACGTTGAAGATGAAGAAGAAGGGTTGGTTGAAGGGGTAGGGCTGGCCCTGGGTTTTGCGGTTGTCGAACTCGAAGAAGGCCACGTCGTCCACCATCCAGGTGATGCGGTCTTGCAGCCAGATGATGCTGAAGACGTGGAAGCGCTCGTCGAAAGGCTCGCCGTTGTAGCTGTAGGGCTCGCCCTGAAAGTGGTGGTTGGCCACGTCGCGGCCCCAGTGCGCGGTGCCGTGGGTGACCCAGGGAATGTGGCCGACCAGCTCCATGATGTCGATTTCGCCGCAGGCGGGCCAGCCCACCTGTTCGATGTTGCTGCCGAGCATCCACAGGGCGGGCCAGATGCCCTGCCCGGTGGGCAGCTTGGCGCGGATGTCGATGCGGCCGTACTGGAACTCGCGCTTGCCCTGCGTCTTGATGCGGGCCGAGGTGTAGGGGTGGCCCTGCCAGTTGTCGTTGCGGGCTTCGATGATGAGGGTTCCGTTTTCCAGGCGCACGTTCTGGGGGCGGTCGGTGTACCACTCGAGCTCGTTGTTGCCCCAGCCGCAGACGTCGGGGCAGCCGTTGCCGATTTCGAAGGTCCAGCTCTGGGGGTCCAGCTCGCTGCCCTCGAATTCGTCTTGCCAGGTCAGCGTCCAACCCGGGTAGGCGGGGGGCGTTTCGTAGCCCTCCGGCCCGAAGGGGATGAACGCGTCGGTGTTGTCGTGGATGCGCAGTTCGAGGCGGGCGGTGCTCAGCTCGGCGTTTTGGGGGTCGAAGAGCTCGAAAAAGAAAAATTCGTCGCCTTCCCGAATGGTGTCGCCCACGATGAGCAAGTTCAGGGTTTGGGTTTCCCCGTCGGCTGCGAAGGTCAGCGTCCCTTCGAGGGGTTGAAAATCGAGGGAGGCCAGGGCACTGCCTTCGAGGGTTCGGTAGGAAACGGAGGCGGCATCTTGGACGGCGCCCGAGAGGCCCACCTCGATGCGCAGGGTGTCGAAATCCTGGTCGCCTTCCTGCAGGGAGGCGGGTTGGGCGGTGAGGGTGAGGGTGGGGAGGAGGGGTTGCTCCTCGCCCTCGCTTTTTTTGCAGCCCCAGGCCAGGAGGCTCAGCACACAGGCGAACGTTAGGGTTTGATGCAGTTTCATCGTCGAGGGAGGAATTGAGTGCAGGGAGGCGAGGCTACATTTCTTCAGCCAGCTCCCGGGTGGTTTTCAATCGGATGCGATACAGGTCGATGCCGGGGTTCAGGGAGGTTGGTCGGGCGTCGAAGCGGCGATGCACCGCCACCTTGTTCTGGGGGCTGAACAGGAGGATGAGGGGCTGGTCTTCGTAGAGGATTTCCTGCAGCTCCCGGTAGAGCTGGTTGCGCCGGTTTTCGTCGGTAGTCACCTGGATGGCGTCCATGATGGAATCGGCGCGGGGGTTGGAGTAGCGGAAGTAGTTGGAGCCCCCGGGCACGTCGCTGTCCGTGTGGAAGAGTTGTTTGGGGTCGTCGGGCACGGGGGAGGAACTGGCCCCCCGGCCGGTGAGCTCGTAGTTGCGCGTGCGCAGCCGGTCGCCCATGACGGTGGCTTCCACCGGCACCTTGACGATTTCCACCCCGGCCTGGCGGGCGCTGTTTTTGAAGATTTCGGTGTAGTTCTCCTGGAAGGGGATGTTGGGGGCGAAGAGGAATTCGAGGCTGAGCTTGACGCGCTGCCCCTCGATTTCCTTGTCGCGGATGCCGTCGTTGTCGCTGTCTTCCCAGCCGGCTTCGCTCAGCAGTTGGCGGGCTTTTTCCGGGTCGTAGGGCACGGGTTGGAGGCCCTTGTGGTAGTAGGGCTTGTCGGGCAGGAAGGGCCCAACCAGGCGGGTGCCCAGGCCGCTGTAGGCTTTTTCGATGATTTCATCCACGGGCAGCAGGTGGGCCAGGGCTTTGCGCACGCGGCGGTCGCTGAGCTTGGGGTTTTGGTTGTTCAGCGCGATGTAGAAGAAGGCGTTGTAGGGCGGGTTGAAAAGCTGGAAGGTTTGCAGGAAGGAGGAGTCCGCCTTGAGCTCCATGAAGGCTTTGCTGTCGAGCTGGGAGGCCAGGTCCACGTCTTCGCTGCGCAGGGCGGCCACAGTGGCGATTTGGTCTTCGATGGGTTTGAAAATCAGGGTCTCCACGCTGGCGCGCAGCAGGGGGTAGCGCTCGGCCAAAGCATCGCCCCACCAGTTTTCCTTCTTCTTCAGAATGACCTGCTGGCCTTCGGTCCATTCTTCGAGGCGGTAGGGCCCCGAGCCCTGGATGACCTGGCGCATGAAGCGGTCGGAGAGGAAGGCGTCGGCGAATTGTTGGAGGCGCGGGTCGTTCTCGGCGATGAGCTGGGCTTTGTTGGGGTCCACCAGATTGCTCAGGGCGATGTCTTTCAGCAGATTGTCGGGGTCGTACACATGGGCGGGCAAGACCACCGTGTTGCAGAGCACGGCTTCGGCCAGGAAATAGGGCTTGTCGGCGATGACGGTGAATTTCTTGGGGTTGTCGGGGTCCACCTGCACGTCTTTGACGAAGCTGTAGTAGGGCAGGAAGCGCTGCATGGGCAGGCGCGGGTTGAAGAAAATCTTCATGCTGAAGGCGTAGTCGTGCCCGGTGACGGGGGTGCCGTCGTCCCAGACGGCTTCCTCGAAGATTTCGAAGTCGTAGCGGGTGCCGCCGGCGTCGGGCCCTTCGGTGATGGGGGTGATGCGCGGGCGGGCTTTGGCCAGTTGGGGGGCCAGTTGCAGGTTTTCGGGGTCGAAGGCGAGCAGGTACTGGAAAATGCGCTCGAAGACCACCGCCTCGTAGGTCGTTCGGTAGAGGAAGGGGTTGAAGGTCTGAAACTTGGACGCCGAACGGATGCGCAGGGTGTTGTCCTGGTTTTTCCAGGTGGGGGTTTGGGGGGCCTCGCCGCTGCAGGCGAAAAGGAAAAACGCGCTCAGGAAGAACAGCAGGTGCCGAAAGGAGGGTCTGTTTTTCATGCGGAACCGTTGAGGTGATTGGTGAAAAATGCGGAGTTGCGCCCGATGCGCTCGAGCGGGCTCCAAGATAGCCCTTTTTCACCAAGACCCCTCAAATCCTCCCTCCCTCAAACCCACCAACCCTCGCTCCCCAAACCCTCAAATCCTCGCATCCTCGGTTCCACAAATCCTCAAATCCTCCTTCTCTATCATCGGGAGATGGGGCGGGCGGGTTCCCGGGTGTGGTTCTGGTCACTTGCGGGGCTTGCAGGCATTTTTGGGCGGGGAGAGGAAGAAGCCGAGCTGGAAATAGGGGCTGTTGCCTTGCTCCACGCGGGTGGTTTCGTTCAGGGCGGTGTTTCTGACGCGGGCGGGCAGGTGGTCGGCGAAGCCGGCTTTGAGTTCCAGCCAGGTCCAGGCGGTGAGTTGCTGCTGGAAGGTGGCGGAAAAGAGCAGGTAGGCGCGGCGGTAGTGGAAAATGCCGGGCAGGCGGGGCGTTTCCGCTACGTCGATGGAATAGGAGCGGCTGCTGTATTCGCCTCCGAGGAGGACGAGGTTCCGCGGGCTGATGTTGTGCCGCAGCATGAACTTGACGGGGATGGCGGTTTCGATGCCCCATTTGTGGTTGAAGGTGCGGTTGTAGAAGCCGAAGGGCAGCAGGGTGGTGCGGCGGAAGCTCTTCGAAAACAGCGCGCCGAAGCCGTACTCGAGGCTTTCGTTCCGCTTGATGCCGAAGACGCCCGCCACGCGGTAGGTGGCGTAGCGGTTTTGGAAACTCAGGGCCCCGTCGTAGTCGCCGCTCCAGGTGGCGCCGAGCCGGAAGCTCGTGTAAAACTTGTGGTTCAGGGATTTGCTCACATAGAGGGCGGCGCGGGCGGTCTTCAGGTCGGCGCTGTTCAGGCGGTGGAACAGGGGCAGTTCCAGTTCATCGGCTTCGGAGAAGTGGTAGCGCTCGAGCTGGTATTGCAGCCCCCCGAGGACTTTGAAGCCGTGGTGGTTGATGCAGGGGATTTTGATTTTGAAGTTGAAGCGTTCGTTGCGGCGCACGTTTTCGCCGAAGTCGCGGTTGGAAGGGCGCACGCGGAAGCTCGGCAGTGTGGTGTATTCCAGGCTGAGGCCCTTGCCGGGGCTCTTGTGAAGGACGCCGGGCTGGCAAAGAAAGTTGCCGGGGTCGGCGACGATGGTCTGGGAAAGGTCCTGGGCGTGCAGGGTGCACCAAAGCAGCAGGGTGGTGGTCAGGAGTAGTGTTCTCTTCATGGCTAAGGTCAAGTGTTTTTGTGTTTGCTCTCCCGGAGGGTCGGGTGTGTTTGGGAAAGAAACGAATGAGCATTGCGTTTCCGGAGGGGGAAAAAAGCTCGGTTTCGGGTTGGATGGAGGGGAATGGATTTCTCTGAGAGGTGCGAAACTGGGCAGCAGGAATTGTGCCAGTCTGGCGATGCGTGGAAAATGGTGGGGTGAAAATCAGCCACGAAGAATTTTTTTTCGGAACAGGCGGAGCGTATGCCCGAAGGCATTCGCGGGGTGGGTGGTGGGAAGGGGGGGTTAGAGGACGGCGGGCTGGGTGGTGCTGACCGGCAGGGCGAAGTAGAAGGTGCTGCCTTTGCCCGGCTGGCTCTCCGCCCAGATTTTCCCGCCCTGGGCTTCGATGAACTCCTTGGAGATGGCCAAGCCCAGTCCCGTTCCTTTGGTGGGGTCGTCCTTGGCCCGGCGGTAGCGCTGAAAAATCTTCTTCATCTCGGAGCGGGTGATGCCGGGCCCGTAGTCCCTAACGGCGAATTCGACGTGGGCATTGCTCCGGCGGACGAATAACTCGATTTTGCCGCCGGCGGGGCTGTAGCGGATGGCGTTGGTCAGGAAGTTGACCAGCACGCCGGTGGTCTTGCTCAAATCGAGCCGCAGGGTCGGCAATTTGTCCTCCAGGTGGGTGTCCACGCGCAGGCGCTTTTCATCCAGGAAGGTTTTGACGTGTTGCAGGGCTTTGTCCACCACTTCGCGGGGGTGGCCGGAGCTGAGGCGGATGTCCACGTGGCCGGCTTCGATTTTGGACATGTCGAGGATTTCGTTGACCATCTTGAGCAGGCGGGCGGCGTTTTGGCGGATGGTGTCCGCCAGTTCGCGTTGTTCGGCGTTGAGGGCGCCGATGCGTTCGTCCTCGAGCAGGTTGAGGCTCATGTCGATGGCGGAGATGGGGGTTTTGAGTTCGTGGCTCAGGGTGGCCATGAAGTTGGTTTTGGCCAGGTCCTGTTCTTTCAGTTCGGTGACGTTTTTGAGCAGGATGACATAGCCGGCGAAGGCTTCGGGGCCGTCGTCCTGGTTGTCCACGCTGAGGATATCGCGCGAGAAGTACAGGCGGCTGTCCTGGCGGGGGAGGGTGAGGATGGAGCTGGGGAAGGGTTTGTTGTCGCCGGCGGGGCGGCGCAGCAAGTCGCCGAAGAGCTTGCGGGCGAAGGAGGAGAGCAGGGAGAGCTCGTAGGCGTCGCGCCCGATGACTTCGTCGGCGCGCATGCCCAGCAGTTGCAGGGTGGGCTGGTTGGCGAACAGGACGGTGAGCTCCCGGTCCAGACCGATGATGGGCTCGTTGATGCGTTCGATGATGGTCTCGATGCGGCGCTTTTCCGACAGGAGCTGGTGCAGGTTGATGCTCTCGTACTCTTCCAGCTTCTGAGCCATGAGGTTGAAAGAGCGCGCCATTTCCCCGAACTCGTCGTCGGTTTTCACCGCCAGGCGCTGGCTGTAGTTTTTCTGAGCGATCTGGCGGATGCTTTCGGTGAGGGCGAGGATGGGGTCGGCCAGGTAATGCGGGAAGTAGATGAAGCTGAAAACGGCGAAGGTGAAAAAGAAAATGCCCAGAATGATGAGGATGAGGGTGATGCGGTCGGCGGTGCGGTTGGCCTGGTCGGTCTTTTCCAGAATGGCTTTTTCGTTCATGCCGTACACGCTCTGCAGCAATTCCTGGATGTGCAGGCTCTGCATGTAGAGCTCGGTGCTGACTTCCTTGCTGCCTTCCATGCGCTCCACATTGGCCTTGAACTGTTGGTAGTTCTCCTGCAGGCTGCGCGTCAGGTTGATTTCCCGCGTCTCGGTGACGTTGCGCAATTGGAGGTTGAGGTACAGCTCGAAGCGGTCGAAGGCCTTGCGCAATTCGCGCCAGCGGAAGGACGCCGCCGTGCTGTCGAGGGCCAGAGCCACCAGCATGTCGTTGAGCGCCAAAGACATCTCCCGGGTGTACTTCATCGTCCGGTAGTTGTCTTGCAGCATCTCCATGCTTTCGGCAGTGGTCTTGTTCAGGAAATGCACGCCGATGACCCCAAAGAGGGTGAGGGCGGCGAAAACCACCAGCAGGGCGAGTCGTATTTTGGTCTTGAGCTTCAAGGCTTTCAGGTGTGTGCGAACGAACGGCCGCCCGAACCCCCCAAAGAAAGAGCCGGTGTGCGGGGGCGGGTGGGGCGGCGAAGCCGCAGCGTCCTCCCCCCGGCCCCTTCCCTCCAACCCCCACCGGGGTGCGGAATCCTCCGGGAGCGGCTTCGGGCTTCGACAAAATTAGCAATCCCGCCCCGAAGGGGGGCTTTTCCATTCAGGGGGCCGGAAAGCAAAAAAGTTTTTGCCCGGCCGGAACCGGGCAAAAACGCGATTCAACTAAGCATCCCTTGTTTCCCGATTGCAGGCCTTCAAACCCACACCGGGTTGGTTTTCCGAGGTTCCTGTGAGTGAGCAGTTTTTGCGATGATTGGGCTAAATCGGTTTGTGGGGCGGGGGTTTGTTCCGTTTCAGTTTTGATGGTTGGGCCGCTGCCCGTACGCCCCGATGATGGCTTCCTTGAGACGCTGGCGGGCGAAAAAGATCCGGCTTTTCACGGTGCCGATGGGCAAATCCATCATCTCGGCGATTTCCTCGTATTTGTACCCCTTGAAGAAGAGGGTGAAGGGCTTGCGGTAAGGCTCGTCCAATGCGCGGATGATGCCGTTGAGCTCCTTGAGCATGAGGTTGGAGTGGGCGGCGTTGTCCACCGCGTGCTTTTCATTGACGAAGACGTAGCTGTCGGTGGGCTCGCTGCTGGTGGCGCGGTTCTTCTTCTTGCGGTAGAAGTTGATGAAGGTGTTGCGCATGATGGTGGTGACCCAGGCGCGGAAGTTGGTGCCCACCTCGAACTTGTCTTTGTTGTAGAAGGCCCGCAGGGCGGTCTCCTGAATGAGGTCTTTGGCATCCTCCAGGTTGTTGGTCAGACGGTAGGCGAACGGCAAGAGTTTGGGCTGAAGTTGGTCGAAATGGCTATTGAATTCCAAGGTGCTCATAATGAACTGAGGTTTTGTGTTCGGCAATCGGTTTCAAGAATGGTGTAAGGAATCCGCCATGCACATGTGTTTGACCCGGATGGGGGGGCTGAAGCTGCTCGGGGCGCTTGCAGCCGACCCCTTCAGGAGGATGTTATGGTCAAGACCCGTTGCCGGGCGCGTTCGTCTCTGCTATGCCAAATTGCAGGCCCCGAATCGCTAAAATTTTCAGGGGCATGCGTAAAGCATTCACCCTCAGGAGGATGAAAAACACATTTAATTTTTTTAAAATTTTAACAGAGGGCAAACCTTCCCATTTTGGGAAGGGGGCTTTCCCAAAATGAAAGACCGCTCGGCGCCCAGGGCGCCAAGCGGTCGTCGGGAGCGGGGGTGGGTCTGGGGAGGATTATTCGGCCAGGCCGGCCAGGTCCAGAATGAAGGCGTATTCCATGGCGGTTTCGCGGTAGCGGCGGAAGCGGCCCGATTGCCCGCCGTGGCCGGCGTCCATGTTGGTGTGAAGCAGCAGGGGGTTGTCGTCGGTTTTGAGTTCGCGGAGTTTGGCGACCCATTTGGCGGGCTCCCAGTACTGGACCTGCGAGTCGTGCAGGCCGGTGGTCACCATCAGGGCGGGGTAGTCCTTGGCTTCGACGTTGTCGTAGGGGGAGTAGGATTTGATGTAGTGGTAGTACTCTTCGATTTTGGGGTTGCCCCATTCGTCGAATTCGCCGGTGGTCAGGGGGATGCTTTCGTCCAGCATGGTGGTGACCACATCCACGAAGGGGACGGCGGCGATGACCCCTTTCCAGAGGTCGGGGCGCATGTTCACCACGGCGCCCATGAGCAGGCCGCCGGCGCTGCCGCCCATGGCGAAGAGGCGTTCGGGGTCGGCGTACTGTTGGGCTTTGAGGAATTCGGCGCAGTCGATGAAGTCGTAGAAGGTGTTCTTCTTGTTCAGCAGTTTGCCTTGCTCGTACCAGCGGCGCCCCAGCTCTTCCCCGCCCCGGATGTGGGCGATGGCATAGACGAAGCCGCGGTCGAGCAGGCTGAGGCGCACGCTGCTGAAGGTGGGGTCCATGCTGGCGCCGTAGGAGCCGTAGCCGTAGAGCAGCAGGGGCGCGCTGCCGTCTTTGCGGTAGCCCTTTTTGTACACCAGCGAGATGGGCACCCGCTCTCCGTCGCGGGCGGTGGCCCAGAGGCGCTCGCTGACGTAGTCGGAGGGTTCGTAACCGCCCACCACCTCCTGGCGCTTGAGCAGCTTCAGCTCCCGCGTGCGCATGTTGTAGTCGTACACCGAGTTCGGGGTGGTCATGGAGGTGTAGCCCAGGCGCAGCAGCTCCGTGTCGAAATCCATGTTCACACTGACGTAGGAGACGTAGGCGTCCTCGCCGAAGTCGATGTAGTGCTCGCCCTGGCCGTTCCAGGGGCGGACGCGCAGCTTTCGGATGCCCTCGATGCGCTCCTCCAGGACGAGGTAGTCCTTGAAGATTTCCATGTCTTCGAGCAAGACGTCCTCGCGGTGGGGGATGACTTCCGTCCAGTGCTCTTTGGTGGTGGCGTCGAGGGGGGTGGCCATGAGGCGGAAGTTGCGGGCGTCGAGGTTGGTGCGGATGTACCACTTGTCGGCGAAGTGGGCAATGGAGTACTCCAGACCGCGCTCGCGGGGCTGGATGATGCGCCAGGGGCCGTCGGGGTTGTCGGCGTCGAGCACGCGGTATTCGTTGGACAGGGTGTGCCAGCTGCCGATGACGATGAACTGCTTGGACTTGGTCTTGTACACGAAGCAGGAGAAGGTGGGGTCGGCTTCGTGGAAGACCTCCACGTCTTCGCTGGCGGGGGTGCCCAGGCGGTGCTTGAAGATTTTGTAGGAGCGCAGGGTTTCGTCCTTGACCGAGTAGAAGACGGTCTGGTTGTCGTTGGCCCAGACGGCGCCGCCCGTGGTGTTGGGGATGAAGTCCTCGAGCATTTCCCCGGTTTCGAGGTTTTTGAAGCGGATGGTGTAGATGCGCCGGCTGAGGGTGTCTTCACCGTAAGCCAGGATTTTGTTGTCCGGGCTGACGCTCAGCCCCGTGACGTTGTAGAAGTCGTAGGGCTCGGCCAGTTGGTTGACGTCGAGCATGATTTCCTCGGCGCCGGTTTCCAGGTCTTTCTTTTTGCGGCAATGCAGGGGGTACTCCTTGCCTTCGTCGTAGCGCACGTAGTACCAGTAGCCGTTGTCCTTGTAGGGCACGGACATGTCGGTCTGCTTGATGCGGCCGATGATTTCGTCGTAGAGTTTGTCTTCGAAGGGCTTGACGGGTTCGAGGACGCGCCGGGTGTACTCGTTTTCGGCTTCGAGGTAGGCGATGACCTCGGGGTTGTCGCGTTCGTTCAGCCAGTAGTAGTTGTCGATGCGGGTGTCGCCGTGGATGGTCAGCTCTTTGGGAATCTTTTTGCACACGGGCGGTTTCAGGTCGGGGTGTTGCGCCAGGTGCTCCAAAATTTTGCTTTTCGTCATGGTGGGTTCGCTTTTGGAATTGCAAGCCGCAAATATGAGCAGAAAAGCCCACAGCGGGAGCAGGCGCAGGCGGGAGGCTGTCAGCGGGTAGGGCATGGCGGTGTTCGTTTTGGTGAAGTGGATAATGTCTTGCAATGATACGGAAGAGTCGCTTTTGGGAGGGTATGGGTCAGGGTTTGGAGGGCAGCAGGGCGTGCAGACTGTCGCACAGCACGCGCGCGGCGATGCGGTGGCCGAGGGCGTTCCAGTGGCCGTGGTCGCTGGCGAGGGTGCACTGTCCGGCCTGCTCGGCTGCTTTCAGGGCGGGGGGTATGCCGAAGATGCAGGGGAGGCCCGATTCGGTGCAGATTCGGCGGAAGGCCGTGCTGTAGGGCGGCTCGGCGTCGGCGATGAAGAGGAAGAGGCGGGTGGAGGGAGGCAGTTCGTCGCGGATGCGCTGCAGGAGATGTTGCGTGGTGGCGATGCTGCGCCGGAAGGGCGGGTAATCCCGGCCCAGGCGCTGGATGGCGTCTTCGGCGGCCGTGTGGCGGGTGTGTCGTCGGCCGCCCAGGTAAAACTCCACTTTTCCCAGCAGGAAATCCAGGGAGCGGAACCAGCGGTCCAGGGGGTGGAGCTGCAAGACGGCGGGGTCGCGGAAGACGACGGCGCCGTTTTCGTCGAGGTAGGGGCGGCGCCGGCGGTTGTTGTTGAAGTAGCTGTTGCGCTCCAGCTCCCAGTCGTTGTTGAAGAAGTCGTTGAAGTGGAGCTGGAGCACCACCGCATCGGGGCGGATGCTGTCGAGGTAGTGGCGCAGCACCATCCATTCCTGCAGGGTCCCGTGCCCACGGGTGCCGTAGGCGAAGACCTCCACCCCCAGGCAATCGCCCACCAGCCGCGGAAAGATTTCCGCATCGGACACCTCGATGGCATGGGTGAAGGAGTCGCCCAGAAACCACCACTTTTCCCGGCAGGACTGCACGTCCCCCCAGAGCCGGAATCCCCGGGCATCCGTGTGGAGTTCGAGGGGATACCCGCGCCCGCAGGCGTCGGCGACCTCCCCCTCGAAATGGAAGTTCGGCCGGGCACGCCAACCCCAGGGTGTGTAGTCCTCTGTGGTTTGGGTGGGAAACCGCCCGCTGCGCCACCACAGGGCGGTGCGGAAGACCAGCTCTCCCAGAAAAAGCGCGGCCCCGGTCAGCAGCAGGCCGAGCAAGACCGTGAAAAAAAGCTCCTTCCTTTTGGTGCGTGAGCGGGCCATCGGGGCTTTCCCACCAAGAATCGTACCCCTCCGCAAACCCCCACCCCTCAAACCGGGGGGCAGTGAGGGGCGGGAGGTGGGGGGAGGGTCGTTCACCCTGCCCGGGACCGCTTTTCCGGGGCGGGTCAGAGGGGAAAGACCTTGGCGGCCATCTTGACGCACTTCTTGAATTCTTCGGGGTGGATGCCCGTTTCCGCGCCGATGGACTGGAAGTAGCGCAGCATGTTTTCGGTGGGCATGTTGCCCACCAGGTCGTCTTTGGCCATGGGGCAGCCCCCGAAGCCCTTGATGGCGCCGTCGAAGCGGCGGCAACCGCTCTGGTAGGCGGCGCGGATTTTCTCTTCCCAGGTGAAGGGGTCGGTGTGCAGGTGGGCGCCGATTTCCACGCCCTGCGGCTCGTAGTGGGGGATGAGGTTGGAGAACAGATAGGTGATGTTCGCCGGGTTGGACACGCCGATGGTGTCGCTCAATTGGAGGATGCGGATGCCCATGGCCACCAGGCGGTCCACCCACTTTTGCACGATTTCGACGTTCCACTCGTCGCCGTAGGGGTTGCCGAAGCCCATGGAGATGTACACCACCAGTTGCTTGCCGTGTTGCAGGCAGGTGTTCTGAATGCGTTCCACCCGTTCGAGGGATTCCTCGATGGTGGCGTTGGTGTTGCGCAGCTGGAAAGTTTCGGAGATGGAGAAGGGGAAGCCCAGATAGGTGATTTCGTCGAACTGGACGGCGTCGTCGGCGCCGCGCTGGTTGGCGACGATGGCCAGCAGCTTGCTGCGGCTGTCGTCCAGGTCGAGCCGGCGAACCACCTCCCCGGTGTCCCGCATCTGGGGGATGGCTTTGGGGGAGACGAAGCTGCCGAAGTCAATGGTGTGGAAGCCCGCCTTGAGCAATTGATTGATGTAGGCGGCCTTGACCTCGGTGGGGATGAACTCCTTGAGGCCCTGCATGGCGTCGCGGGGGCATTCGATGATTTTGAGCATGATGGGTCGGGTGGCTTGGTCCGGCGCCAAAGATAAGCATAGGGTTTGGGGGGCGGGTGTCAGCGGCGGGTGGGCGGCAGCAGCGTTTCCAATTCGTCGAGGACGCGACCGGTTGCGCCGCGGTTGGCTTCGATGAAGGCTCGGCAGGCCTCTGCGGCGCGCCGGTGCGTCGGGGCGTCCTCCAGGCGGCGGAAAACCTCGTCCAGTTGCTCGGAGGAGCGCACGCTGAATCCTCCCCCGTTATCGAGCAGGGCCCGCGCTTCGGGGAATTTGCCGTGGCGCGGCCCGAACACGACGGGCACCCCGTAAGCCGCCGGCTCCAGCAGGTTGTGAATGCCCGCATCGAACCCGCCGCCCACATAGGCCAGCCGGGCAAAGCGATACAGCTTGCCCAGCATGCCCACATTGTCCACCAGCAGTACGGACGCGCCCTCCGCCGTCCCCTCGGACAGGCGCCGCAGGGGCACCCCGAGGCGAGTTGCCGTCTGCCTCAGCTCCGATTCATCGATTTCGTGGGGGGCCAGCAGGAAGCGCCACCCCTCCTGACTTTTCCGGCGGATGATGGGGGCGAGGAGGGCTTCGTCGCGGGGGTGGGTGCTGCCGCAAACCACCACCCGCCGGCCCTCGCAGAAAGCCTCCAGCAAGGGGTGAGCAAAAGGCCGGCGGGGCAGTTCCGCCACGCGGTCGATGCGGGTGTCGCCGGCACGCACCACCCGCTCGTAGCCGATGCTTCGCAGCAGCTGCTCCGAAGGGTGGTCCTGCACGAAAATGCGGTCGAAGCAGCCCAACATGCGGCGGTGCAGGCGGCCGTACCACCGAAAGAAGGGCTGCCCCTGCCGAAACACCCCCGAAACCAGCACCACCCGCACCCCCGCCTCTCGCAGGGCTTGCAGGTGGTGGTACCAAAACTCGTATCGGACGAACACCGCCAGGGTGGGACGGAGGATTTCGACGAATTGACGTGCCAGTGCGGGGAGGTCTTCGGGCAAGTATTCCACGAAGTCGGCGCCGGGGAAGTCTTTCCGCAAATCGTAGCCCGAGGGGGAAAAGAAGGTGAGAAGGATTTGCCACTCTGGATGACGTCGTCGGAAAGCCTCCAGCAGGGGGCGGCCCTGCTCGAACTCGCCCAGGGAGGCGCAGTGCATCCAGAGG
>CAZBYX010000078.1:2821-14114 GCA_964496055.1 uncultured Saprospiraceae bacterium | reverse complement strand
ACCTCGTCGTTGATGTAGCAGGCGATGGTGACGAGGCCGAAGCTGAGCACGCCGAGGTCGTCGGTGAAGCCGAGGAAGGGCGTGAGGTCGGGGATGGAGTCGAAGGGAGTGAGCAGGTAGCCCAGGGTGCCGAGGATGATGTTTTTGGCCCAACCGGGGGTGTCTTTGCGCTTGAAGGCATAGAAGAGCAACAGGGCGCTGTACACGGCCTTGAGGCCCGCCTGGCGGGCCAGCCCCCCGATGTGGTTCAGAAGCTGCCACTCGGGCAGCGGAGGGATGAATTTCCGGAACGGATTCTTCATGACGAATGCTTGAGGCGGTTCAGCAGGTTTTCCAACACCTGCACGCGCTTGCGGTTCAATCCGTAAGAGCCGTAACGCGCAAACACAAAGGTAAAGTAGAGCACACCGACGAGGAAAATCCCTATGGTCAGGGGGCTGAATCCCTGGACGAAGAGGCTGGCCGAATAGAGCAGGAACCAGGGAATGCCCACCCACAAATCTCGGCGCATGGATGCCCGGGCGCGTCGGATGGCCGCCTCCACGGTTTCGGGGCGGAGGTCTTTTTCAAGCCAGGCTTGCCGTTCCTTGCGCGGGAGCGGCGCCAGTATTTTTTCCAGTTCCGTGGCAGGGATGCCCATTTCGTTGTGGCGGTTCTTGCGCACCAAGGCCCCGGCCGTCAAACCTGCCGGCTCGGGGTGCGTACAATAAAACAAACTTTTGACGATATGAACAATTGGACTAAATTTGTAAGCCTTCCGACGAAAGTTGGTTTTCAAATTGCAGTCTCATAAATGTACGATCCCATGGCATTTTCTGTGCGTGTTTTCCGATGGTCAGTTGGTTTTCTCTCCCTTGTCCTTCTCCTTCCCTCCTGTCAGCAAAAAGAATCTTCGGATAAAGGCGGTGCTTCCGCTGAGGCGCTCTTCGAGCTGCTTCCTCCCGAACGAACGGGCATCGATTTCGTCAACGAATTGCACGACGACCCCACCGGCGTGCGCAACGTCCTGTCCTATGCCCACTACTACAACGGGGCCGGCGTGGCCGTTGGCGACATCAACAACGACGGCCTGCCCGACGTCTTCTTCGCCGGCAACGAAGTGCCCAACCGCCTCTACCTCAACAAGGGCGACCTGCGCTTCGAAGACATTTCCGAAAAGGCGGGCATCAATCAGAACAAAAAGTGGAGCTCGGGGGTGACCATGGCCGACGTCAACGGCGACGGCTGGCTCGATATCTACGTCTGCCAGACCGGCCCCTACATCGATCAGCCCCACAACCGCCGAAACCTCCTCTTCATCAACAACGGCGACCTGACCTTCAGCGAAAAAGCCGCCGAATACGGCCTCGATGACGGCAACGAAAGCACCCAGGCCGCCTTCTTCGACTACGACCGCGACGGCGACCTCGACTGCTACGTGATGAACGAATCGAAATACGCCCAGGTCATCCTCGCCGATGTGTTCAAAGACCTCGAGAAAAAGGAAAACCTCGAAGCCGCCAGCGGAAACCTCTATCGCAATGACGGCGGCAAATTCACCAAAGTCACCGAAGAAGCCGGCCTGCTGCGCTACGGCTACGGGCTCGGGCTCGTCATCAGCGACATCAACCAGGACGGCTGGCCCGACATCTACGTGGCCAATGACTACTCCGTACCCGATTTCATGTTCATCAACAACGGCGACGGCACCTTCACCGATCGCATCAAAGAATACACCCGCCAGGTCGCCTTCTACGGCATGGGCGCCGACATCGCCGACTACAACAACGACGGCCTGCTCGACATCGCCGTCGTGGACATGGCCATTGACGACCACTTCCGCAGCAAGGTGCTCATGGCCAGTATGGACACCGAAGGCTTCTGGTACTACGTCAACGTGCGGGGGTATCAGTATCAGTACATGTTCAACACCCTGCAACTCAACAACGGCAACAACACCTTCAGCAACATCGCCCACTTGGCCGGCGTGGCCAGCTCCGACTGGAGCTGGGCGGCCTTGCTCGCCGACTTCGACAACGACGGCTGGAAAGATTACTTCATCTCCAACGGCTTCCGCCGCTATGCCCGCGACAACGACTTCCGCCTGGAAATGCGCCGCATCCGCGAACAATATGGCGGTACCGTCCCCCTCCACCTGCGCGAAGAGATGTACAAGAAAATGCCCGAAATCAAGCTCCCCAACATCATGTATCGCAACAACCGCGACCTGACCTTCTCCCGCGTCGAGGAGGAATGGGGGCTCACCCACCCCTCTTACTCCTACGGCACCGCCTACGCCGACCTGGACAACGACGGCGACCTCGACCTGCTCATCAACAACATCGACCACGAAGCCTTCGTCTATCAAAACCGCGCCACCGACCTCACCGACAACCACTTCCTGCGCGTGCGCCTCGAAGGGGAAACCCCCGCCACTCCCATCAACAACACCAAGGTCTGGATTCGCTATGGCGACCAGCAGCAGTTCCTCGAATACTCCAAAGTGCGGGGCTATGCCTCCGCCATGGAAGACGCTCTCCATTTCGGGTTGGGGGATGTGACCCAGGTGGATGAGCTGCAGGTCGTCTGGCCCGACGGCCGCATGCAAATCCTTCGCGACGTGGCCGCCGACCAGGTGCTCACCCTGCGCCAGAAAGACGCCAACCTCCTCTGGCAGGTCAGGCAGGTCGTCCAGCGGGCGCCCATCGAAGAAATCGACCCCGCCGATATCGGCCTCGACTTCGTCCATCAGGAAAACGACTACAACGACTTCGCCGTCCAGATTCTCCTGCCCCACAAACAATCCACCCTCGGACCCAAAATGGCCGTCGGCGACCTCAACGGCGACGGCCTCGAAGACCTCTTCATCGGCGGGGCGGCCAATCAGGCCGGGCAACTCTTCTTCCAAAACCCCGACGGCACGTTCCGCCGCGCCAAAGAACAGCCCTGGGCCGAGCTGGACGCCCTGTCCGAGGACATGGGCATCCTCCTGTTCGACGCCGACAACGACCAGGACCTCGACATCTACGTCGTGAGTGGGGGGGTGGAGTTCGGGGAAAACCACCCCGCCCTCCAGGACCGCCTCTACATCAACTTCGGGCAGGAGGTCTTCCGCAAGGTGCGCATCCCCGAAATGCTTGCCAACGGCAACGTGGCCCGGGCAGCCGACTTCGACCAAGACGGCGACCTCGACGTCTTCGTCGGCGGGGGCGCCGTGCCCGGCAAGTACCCCTATCCCAGCCGCAGCTACCTGCTGCGCAACGACAACAAGAAATTCACCGAAGTCACCGAGCAAATCGCCCCCGACCTGCTCCACCCGGGCCTCGTCAAGGACGCCCACTGGGCCGACCTCAACGGCGACAGTTACCCCGACCTCATTCTCACCGGCGAATGGATGCCCATCCGCATCCTCCTCAACGAGCAGGGGCAGGGCTTCCGCGATGCCAGCAAAGAATGGGGCACCGAAGACCTCAAAGGCTGGTGGTACAGCCTCGCCGTCGCCGACCTGGACCAGGACGGCGACCTCGACCTCGTGGGCGGCAACCTCGGGCTCAACGCCAAGTTTCACGCCTCCAAGAAGAAGCCCTTCATGGTCTTCGCCGACGACTACGACCAGAACGGCAGCTGCGACGTGGTGCTCAGCAAGGAATACAAAGGCAAGCTGGTGCCGACCCGCGGGCGTGAGTGCTCCAGCCAGCAAATGCCCTTCATCAAGGAGAAATTCCCCACCTACCGCGCCTTCGCCAACGCCAGCCTCGAAGAAATCGTCGGCAAACAAAACCTGAAGAAAGCCCTGCACCTCGAAGTCACCACTTTCGAGTCCGCCGTCCTGCTGAACGAAGGCGGGCGCTTCGTGGCACACCCCCTGCCCATCGAGGCCCAATTTTCGCCCATCAACGGCATCGTAGCCGCCGACCTGAACCGCGACGGGAAAGTGGACCTGGCCATCGCCGGCAACATGTACGGCGCCGAAGTGGAAACGCCCCGCTACGACGCCGGCAACGGGCTCATCCTGCTCGGCGACGGGAAGGGCGGTTTCGAACCCCTCAGCATCGCCGAAAGCGGCTTCTTCGCCCCCGGCAACGTCAAAGACCTCAAGCAGCTCACCTTTTCCAAAGACCGCCACAGCCTCCTGCTCGTAGCCAACAACGACGGCCCCCTGCAGGTCTTCCGCGTCGGCCAGCCCGAGGGCCTCAGCATGCGCTGACCCTCCCCTCAAACCGCCTCACCCTCCCCCGCCGAGCCGCCCTCAGGGCGGCTCGGCGTTTTTTCACTCCTCCATCCCGGGGTTTCCTTCCTGCATCCTCCTGGGCGCAAGGGCGCCGCATCGAATGGATGGACTTTCGCTCCTGTTTGGGCAGGGAAAGGAGGTGGCCTCCTGAAGAAGCTCCGCACGGTGGGGTGGGGGGGGTGGGTTGGAGGTCAGGGAAAATAATGACCGGTCATCCTTTTGGGGCACCGGGTGATTTTTGTCCATCCCAGGCAAACAACCCCGATGTGGAGGGCGTGGGAGTCGGCCAAAAAATTATATTTGCCCGCAACGAAGGCAAATCGCTTCGCCCCGAAAGGACCCGCTCCGAGACTCGGCGCATTTCGCGACGAAGGCTTTGCCCAAATGCGAGGGGTTGCTTTTCGTTGCGCATCGCCCTCCAAAACCCTGCACAACATGGATATCTTCTTCCAGTTCGTCGAGGAGAACCTCCTGATGATTTACCTGCTCTCCTTCACCGTCATTTTGGGCTTCGAGGTCATCTCCAAGGTGCCGACGGTCTTGCACACGCCCCTGATGTCGGGGGCGAATGCCATCAGTGGGGTGGTCATCATCGGTGCCATCATACTCATTCGACAGGCCGACCCCAACGACTACCTGACCCTCAGCATCGGCACGCTGGGCATCGTGTTGGGTATGGTGAACGTCTCGGGTGGCTTCGCCGTGACCGACCGCATGCTCGAGATGTTCAAAAAGAAGCGCAGCCGCTGAAACGCCCCCTGCAGCCGAATTCCCCTCACCCCTGCGAAAAATCACCTTCCCCCATGGCTTACAGTGCAATCATCGACCTGTCTTATCTCATCGGCGCTTTGGCTTTCGTCATCGGTCTGCGCCGGCTTTCCAGCCCCGACACCGCCCGAAAAGGAAACATCGTTGCGGGTTTGGGTATGGGGTTGGCCATCATCGCGGTGTTGGTCCAACCCATGGACGGCGCCGCCAACAACTACGGCTGGATTGCCGGCGGCATCCTGCTGGGCGCCGTCATTGGATGGGTGGCCGCCAAAAAAGTGGCCATGACCGCCATGCCCCAGATGGTTTCCGTTTTCAACGGTCTGGGGGGTGCCTGCGCCGTGGTGTTGGCCATGATCGAGCTGATGGGGTACTACGCCGGCGAAAACCCCATGGACATGGGCCAGAAAGCCATCGCCCTGCTGGCCCTGCTCATCGGCGGCGTGGCCTTCACGGGCTCCATGCTGGCGTACGGAAAACTGGAAGGGCTGGTGGACGACCGCAAAGTCACCCTTCCGGGGCACACCTACATCAACCTCGCCTTGCTGCTCGTGGTGTTGGCCGCCTCGGTGTACACCCTGGTCACCGGCGTGGAAGGTGGCACCACCCTGGCCCTGATCGTCATGGGGGCCGCTTTGATTTACGGCATCTCCTTCGTGGCGCCCATCGGCGGGGCCGACATGCCCGTGGTCATTTCCCTGCTCAACTCCTTTTCGGGGCTGAGCGCCGCCAGCGCCGGGCTCATCTACGGCAGCCAGATCATGATCGTGGGCGGCATTCTGGTGGGCGCTTCCGGTACCATCCTGACGGTGCTCATGTGTGAAGCCATGAACCGCAGCCTGATGAACGTCATCATCGGGGGCTTTGGCAGCGCAGGGCCCGCCGGCGCCGCCGCCGGCGACCAGACCGTCAAGGAAGTCACCTACAACGATGCCGCCATCCAGCTCTTCTACAGCCAGTCGGTCATCTTCGTCCCCGGTTACGGCCTGGCCGTAGCCCAGGCTCAAAAACAGGTGAAAGAACTGGACGACCTGCTCAGTGCCAACGGCGTGGACGTCAAGTACGCCATCCACCCCGTGGCAGGGCGCATGCCCGGCCACATGAACGTCCTGTTGGCCGAGGCCGACGTCCCCTACCCCAAACTCCTCGACCTGGACGATGCCAACGCCGCCATCGCCAATGCCGACGTGGTGGTGGTCGTCGGCGCCAACGACGTGGTCAACCCCGCCGCCCTCGACGAGCCCGGCAGCCCCGTCTATGGCATGCCGGTCTTGCGGGTCTGGGAAGCCAAAAACGTCATCGTCCTCAAACGAAGCATGCGCCCCGGCTACGCCGGCATCCAGAACAAGCTCTTCTTCCACGAAAAAACGCGCATGCTCTTCGGCGACGCCAAAGACAGCATCCAGAAACTCATCGAAGAAGTGAAAACCCTCTGAACCCCCCGAAGAGAAGGACGGTTGGGGCGTGAGGGAAGGGTTGGAGGGGAGTGCCCCGGCTCAATCCGTGCCCTCCCTTTCCGGCTTGCGTTCCAGCGTCGCCACGACGAACAGTATCAGCCCCACGGCAAAGGCAACCAGGGCCGCACCCAGAACGCTCCCTGCATGCGGCCATCCTTCCAACTTCAGAAAAGCACCCGCCAGAACGAGCACCGCTCCTGCGGTGAGCAGGTAGATTCCATACTTTTTCATGGCATCGGAGTTTTGTTTCCAAGCACTCATCCCTCAGTCCCGGCTGGCAGGGAGAGGGGCTAATCCTCAAACGCCCCGCAGGCGTTCGGCGGCGCGTTCGAGGGTTTCTTCTTTTTTGGCGAAGCACAAGCGGATGACGCGGTCGTCGTGGCCGCTGCTGTTGAAAACCGACACGGGAATGGCAGCCACCCCATGCTCGCGGGTGAGGCGTTTGGCGAATTCCGTGTCGGGCTCATCGCTGATGGCCGAGTAATCGAACAATTGAAAGTAGGTGCCCTCGCAAGGCAAGGGGCGCAGGCGGGCACCCTGCATCCGGGCGTTGAAGAAGTCCCGCTTGGCCTGGTAGAATTGGGGCAGGGACTCGTACACGGCGGGGTCGCTCAGGTAGTCGGCCAGGGCGTATTGGATGGGGGTGTTCACCGAGAAGACGTTGAACTGGTGCACCTTGCGAAACTCATCCATCAGAGGGGGCGGGGCGATGCAATAGCCCACCTTCCAGCCGGTGTTGTGGAAGGTTTTGCCGAACGAGAAGGTGGCCAGGCTTCGGCGGCGCAGCCCCTCGAACCGCAGGACGCTCTGGTGCTCCCCCCCGTCGTAGATGAGGTGTTCGTACACCTCGTCGCTGAGGATGAGCAGGTCGTGCTTTTCGGCCAGGCTTTCCAGGGTGAGCAGGTCTTCGCGTTGCAGGCAGCGGCCCACCGGGTTGTGAGGGTGGTTGAGGACGACCAGGCGGGTGCGGGGGCTGAGCAACCCCTCGAAGCGTTCCCAATCGATGCGGTAGTCGGGGGCCTGGAGTTGGAGGGGCACGGGTGTGCCGCCGTTGAGGCGCACCGCCGGTCGGTAGGAGTCGTATGCCGGTTCGAACAGGAGGACCTCATCCCCCGGATGTACGAAGGCCGTGATGGCGCAAAACAACGCCTGCGTCGCGCCGGCCGTGACGGTTATTTCATGCTGCGGGTCCACTTCTATGCCATAGCAATGCCCGATTTTCCGGGCAATGGCTTCGCGCAGGGCGGGCACTCCCGTCATGGGGGCGTACTGGTTGTGCCCCCGGTGCATGTGCTCGGCTACCAGAGCTTTCAGCTCTTCCGGGCAATCGAAATCGGGGAAGCCCTGAGACAGATTGATGGCGCCGTGCTTCTGCGCCAGCGCCGACATGACGGCGAAGATGGTGGTCTGAGTTTGGGGGAGTTTGGAGCGGAGGGCAGCGGCGGTGTCCTTTTGCGTCATGTTTTTTGCGTGAATTTACACACTACAGCTTTTCCCCGTCCAGATATCGCACGGTGGTGCGCAGCCGGTCACCCTCCCAATCGATGATGCGGAAGCCCACCCGGTCGTGATCCACCTCGAATTTTTCCCGGAACTGGTCAATCTGAAGGAAACAGCTGGGAGTAATGTATTGCATGAGCAGCCCTTGCGCCACGACCTTGTCCACGTGGTAGTGCCCGCAAAAAAGATGGAGGAGGCGGCCGGCGCCCTGAAGCATCGCAGCCACCTCCTCCCGGTTTTCCAGGGCATAGTTGTTATCCATGTGGGGCACTGCGGCATAGAGCACGGGGTGGTGAATGAACAGCAGGCAGGGCTCGGGGTGCTTCAGCTCCTTTTGCAGCCATTCGAGCTGGGCGGCGGAAACCCGCCCCGAAGCGCTGTCGAGAAACAGCAGGCGCCCCTCGGGATGGCTGCAGGCGAAGTACAGCTCTTGCCCCCGAAGCTCCTTTTCCCGGCCGAAAACCCGCGCCATCAACGGCACGCTGTCGTGGTTGCCCCCGATGATTTCGTAAGGAATGCCCAGCTTTTCCAGTTGGTCCGCTATCCAGCGATAGGGCGCTTCCGCTCCATCGCGGAAGCAGAGGTCGCCGCTTAGCACCAGAAGGTCAGGGGCAAGAGGTGGGAGGGCGCCCAATACCTTGCGGAAATTGGCGCGCACGTCCCGCCCGTAGGTGTCTTCCCCTTCCTGCCCGATATGTAAGTCCGTGATTTGTGCGATGCGCATGGTGCAAAGAAAGAAATGGTGTTGAGAATGAACCGTATCGGAAAGAGAGAATCGAAAGGTACCCAGTAATTGTTCTGTTTCCATTTCTCCCTACCTTTGATTGGAGTGTACATTATGGGAAAATGCCCATTTCCAACCTGTCCGTTCTATGCTAACCAGCCTGCGACTTGAAAATTTCCAGGTGTTCAAGCGGCTCGAGCTCGAAGGCCTGCGTCGCATAAACCTCGTTTCGGGGAAGAACAACACCGGGAAAACCATCCTTCTGGAAGCCTTGCGCATTTTCGTCGCAGGAGCGGAGCCTACAGTCGTCAACAATGTATTGAAAAGCAGAGGGCATTTTTACCCCTCCCGCTCCAAGATTTACGAAAACCTCTTTAACCGGACATATGCCAGGAGCACCGAAGGGGAGCTGAAGCTGTCCATCAACGACCTCACCATATCCAGCCGGGAAAACAGGAAGCACTACGACGCGAATTTTCACGGGAAGAAAACCTACCTCGATGCGGATAAATCCCCCGATTTTCCGGAAGACCAGGCCGTGTTTGTTCCCTTGAGTGCCCAGTTGGAGCATGCCAAACAGTTGTGGAGTGAAATTTCCCTGACTCCAGAGGAAGACGAAGTTTTCGGCATTCTGCGAAAGACCGTTGAACCGGATTTGGTGCGATTTGATTTTGTCAATTCGGGGGTCAAAGTTCGGCTAAAAGAGGAACCCCAACCCGTGCCTTTGGCTTCCCTGGGCGATGGGGTGAAGCGCATTCTTCACATGGCTTTGGCCCTGGTCAGTGCCCGCGGAAAACTTCTGCTCATCGACGAATTCGAAGCAGGCTTACACCACTCGGTCCAGGAAAAATTATGGGAGCTGGTATTCCATTATGCCCGCCTATGGGATATTCAACTCTTCGTGACCACGCACAGCGAGGATACGGTACGGAGTTTTTACTACGTCGGCTCAAAACCGGACAATGTCGCCGATGCTTTGTTTTTGCGCCTCCAATACGATCGCGATGGTCGGTTGGGAGCCCACACTTACGATATGGAACGCCTCGGCCAAGCACTGGAGCTGAACCTTGAAACCCGTTAAGGCTTTATGGCCCAGCAATTGATCGTGGAAGGCAAGGATGCTGTCTTTATCGCTGCCCTGTGCCGAAAAAGGAAACTCCCTCCCCCAAAGGGCTATGCCAATCCACTCAAATTCAAGTCGGAATTCGCAATCGAGGCCGGGGGCATCGAAGCTGCGCTGTTCGCCTTCCGTGAAGGCCTCGCAAATCCTGCCCTAACAAACCTTGGATTGGTGGTGGATGCCGACGACCATGCCGCTGCACGCTGGCAACGCATTCTTTCCCTGTTGAGAGAGCACCTGCCCGGATTCGACGGCTCTTCCGCCGACCTCGGAGAAGAGGGGTGGGTTTATCATTTGGTGGGAGACAGCATCACTATCCAAGAAAAGAGGTTTGCATATCATATGAGAGAAAGTCTCACCATCGGAGTGTGGATAATGCCGGACAATCGAAGCCCGGGACATCTGGAACATTTTGTAGCCAGCCTTACTCCCCAAGAGGATCCCCTTTGGCAACACTCCCAAAAAACGGTGGAAGATCTGAGCACAAAGGATTTTTGTCGTTTTCCGCAGTCGAAATCACAGAAGGCTTTGGTGCACACCTGGCTGGCCTGGCAAGAAAACCCTGGCTTGCCCTTCGGCACCGCCGTTGAGGCGGGGTTTCTGGATGCACGCAGCCCCACAGCCGATGCTTTCGTCAGGTGGATGGAAAGAGTTTTTGAACTCGAATCATGATCCCCTCCCCTCAACTCATCCAAAACAGCCCCATCCACTGGGAGAAGAAGCCCACCAGGTAGCCGCCTACGACTTCGGGCAGCTCGTGGGCGCGCAGATAGAGGCGGGCACTGCCCACGGCGCCGCAACAGAGGATGACGAGCATGAGCAGGGCGGTCATGCTGATGCGGAAGGTGCCGAACAGAGCGGTTTCCACGGCGAAGCTGTCGTAGTCGAACAGCAGCAGGGTGATGATCACCATGGCGAGCAAGCCCCCCATGCCCGCGGCATGGGCGCTGATTTTGGTGAAGTTGTTCAGGAAGAAGGTCAGAAACAAAGCGATGGTGGCGCCCAGCATGAAAGCGGTGTACTCCCGTGGGATGCGGCCGTCGTTCTTGAAGTTGATGAAGACCCAGAGGTAGAATATGCCCGTGAGGATGTAGGGCCCGATGCGCTCCTGGCGGTTGCGCAGTTGCAGGCTTTGTACCATGCCCAGAAACTTCATCAGCAGGACGCCGAAAGCCGGCAGAGCGAAGGTGCTCAGAAATACCAGCAGAATGAGCGGGGTTTGGTCCCAGATGCTGCGCACGCTGAACAGATAGGGATTGACCAACAGCAGCAAGACGAGCATGTAGGTGGGCATCAACAGGGGGTGGAAGACGAGACTAAGAATGTAAGCCAGGGTTCGGAGCATAGGCTGCTGGTGCTTTCCGTTTTGCGGGCGCCGCAAATTTAGGTTTTTGGAACGGGGTGGAGCGGTTCAGCTCGTACGCGTCGGGGCTGCCAATGGCGCCGTACTTTCGAACTCCGTTCGAAAGCATCTCTCGCGAACGGAGTTCGCGAGTACGGTGCCGCTCGAAAGA
>CAZBYX010000078.1:0-2721 GCA_964496055.1 uncultured Saprospiraceae bacterium | reverse complement strand
AACCCTCCACGCCCGACCGCATTGCCGGCAGCCTTTCCTACCTTTGCAGGACCGCTTCGAACCCTTTTCTGGACAATCGCCCCCTGTCTGTGAAAAGCTAAACCCCATGCGCTTGCACAACCTGGTCAACAACGAGGAGCTGAAACGCCGCTTGCTGGAAAGCAACGAGAAACGCATTACCCTTTCCTTTTACCGGTACGCCCACATCGAGGATCCGGCGCGGTTTCGCGACGAGCTGTACCGCCTGCTGGCCGAGCTGGGCGTCTTCGGGCGCATTTATGTGGCGGAAGAAGGCGTCAATGCGCAGGTGTCGGTGCCGGAAGCGAATTTCGAAGCCTTTCGGCGGGCGCTTTATGGCATTTCCTTCCTCGAAGGGGTGCGCCTCAACCTGGCGGTGGACGACAACGGCAAGTCCTTTTACAAGCTCAAGGTGAAGGTGCGCCCCAAAATCGTGGCCGACGGGCTGGACGACCGCACCTTCGACGTCACGCGGCGGGGCCGGCCCCTCAGCGCCGAAGAGGTCAACCGTCTGCTCGAAGACCCCGACACCATCGTTGTGGATATGCGCAACCACTACGAGAGCGAGGTGGGGCACTTCGAGGGGGCATTGTGCCCCAAGGCGGCCACCTTCCGCGAAGCCCTCACCGTGGTCGAGGAAATGCTGCAAGACAAGAAGGACAAGAACATCGTCATGTACTGCACGGGCGGCATCCGCTGCGAAAAGGCCAGCGCCTACTACCTGCACAAGGGTTTCAAACGGGTCTTCATGATTGACGGGGGCATCATCGAGTACGTGCGGCAGTGCCGCGAGAAGGGCTTGCCCATCAAATTCAAGGGGAAAAACTTCGTCTTCGACGAGCGCTTGGGCGAGCGCATCACCTCCGACGTGCTGGCCCGTTGCCACCAGTGCGGCCGGCCTTGTGACACCCACGTCAATTGCGCCAACGAGGCCTGCCACTTGCTCTTCATCCAGTGCGATGCCTGCGCCGAAAAATACCACAGCTGCTGCTCGAGCAAGTGCGCCGAATTCATTCAACGGCCCGAGGAAGAGCGCAAACGCCTGCGCAAGACCCTGGAATTCAACGGCACCCGCTTCCGGAAGGGTTTGGGCAAGGGGGTCTCGGGGGGATGATTCCAACGGGTGCTTCCGCAGGGGTCGTGCTTTTTCCCAATCGGCACGGCATCGGACAAATCGCGCCTTTTCGCCGGCGGCTTTCCACCGCCCGGGGGCAATTGCTTAATTTTAAGCGCCCCATGAGGGCGGCGATTCTGGAACCAATACCCCCCGACCATTGAGAATCCGCATCGTACGGCTCGCCTGCTTCTTGCTCCTCCTCCTGCCTGCCGCCCTGCAGGCCACCCACATCGTGGGGGGCGAAATCAACTACACCTGCCTGGGCAACAACAACTACGAAATCGAGCTGGTCGTCTATCGCGACTGGGTGAACGGCAACCCCGGCGCTCAATTCGATGACCCCGCCGCCATCGGTATCTTCAACTCGGACAACATCCTGCTGCAAAACATCCTGGTGCCCTTCGACCCCATGATCGACGACACGCTCGAGAGCAACCTCTCGGCCGATTGCTTCGTCAGCTTCGAGCCGGTGGGCGTGCACACCACCACCTACCGCACGGTCGTCAACCTGCCGCCCATTCCGGGGGGTTACCAAATCGCCTACCAGCGCTGCTGCCGCAACGGCACCATCGTCAACCTCATCAACCCCCTGGACGTGGGCGCCACCTTCCTGGCCGTCATCACCGAAAAGGCGCTCCTGGAGTGCAACAGCAACCCCAAGTTCAAGGAGTGGCCTCCCTTGTTCATCTGCCTGGACGAACCCCTCGTTTTCGACCACAGCGCCACCGACATCGATGGCGACTCCATCGCCTACAAGCTCTGCACCCCCCTCAACGGCGCCGACCCCGTCAACCCCATGCCCCAACCGCCCAACCCGCCCCCCTATCAGCTCGTGCCCTGGGCGCCGGGCTACGACGAAACCCGCATGCTCGGTGCCAGCCAATTCCCCCTGAAAATCGACGTGCACACGGGGCAACTGACCGCCCTGCCCAAAATTCAGGGGCAGTTCGTGGTGGGGGTGTGCGCCGAGGAATACCGCAACGGGGAGCTCATCAGCGTCACCCGGCGCGATTTCCAGTACAACGTGGGCATCTGCGAAAAGACCACCAGCGCTTTCTTCGCCCCCGAATTGCAGTGCGAGAGCCTCACCGTCTCCTTCGACAACCAGAGCCTCAACGCCGACGACTTCCTCTGGCTGTTCGAAGACCCCACCAACCCCGGCGCTTCCTCCACTCTGGCTGAGCCCAGCTACACCTTCCCCGACACGGGCACCTACACCATCACGCTCATCGCCGAGCCGGGTACCGAGTGCGCCGACACGAGCTCCCGCACGGTGCGCCTCGAGCTCAACAGCCTCTTCCCCGACTTTGCCGTCGAAACCACCGAATGCAGCGACACCGTCCGCCTGGAATTCACCGACCTGACGGTGGACACCGCCAGCAACCCCGTCGCCTGGCACTGGGTCTTCGACTTCGGGGCGGGGCAGGTGAGCACCAGTGACCAACGCGACCCGCCCGCCCTCGCCCTCACTGCCCCCGGCGTGCTCCTGGTGCAACTCACCGTCACCGCAGCCAATGGTTGCGAGAAAACCATCGAACGCCCCGTCGAGGTGTTCATGCTGCAGGATGAATTGCTGGCCGATTCCG
>CAZBYX010000077.1:10380-14165 GCA_964496055.1 uncultured Saprospiraceae bacterium | reverse complement strand
CAACGAACAACGAACAACGAACAACGAACAACGAACAACAAGTAACAACCCCGCCGTCACGCGTCACGTCGTCTTCCCTTGCGCGTGGGCAATCAGCACGAATCGAGGCGGGCGAAAAAGCCCAGGCGATAGAGGTCGAACAGCAGCAGGCTGGGGCGCGGCCCCCGGAAATTCTTTTCCAGGGAGGGAGCGAGCGCGGGGTGGGTGTGAGCGAGGAGGCGGCGCAGGGGGCGGGGCAGTTTCCGGTAGGTGCTCAGCAGGCGGGTTTGCACGGGGAAGCCCTCCCGGTGCAGGCGGTGGAGGTTGCGCAAGGCGGTGCGGGCTTTTTCGAGGAAGATGGAGACGGGCTCCAGCCCCAGGTGTTCCAGGGGGTTGTCGAGATGAAGGACAGGTACCCGGCGGCGTTGCAGTTCGATGCCGAACAGGGTGTCCTCGTGCCCGTAGGTGGTGAGGCTTTCCTCGAAGCGGATTTGCAGGAAGAGTTTGCGGGGAACGACGAAGTTGTTCGTCATGAAAGCGTGGTGGGGTTGGGCGCGCCGCCGCTCGACGGGGATTTGTTCCCTTCGCCGGCCGTAATGCCAGTGAAAAAACAAGGCGGGGTCGGAGGGTGGGGTGGGGGCGTAGCAGCGCCCGCCGTAGAGAACCGTTTCGGGGTGGAGGTGTTGAAGGTAGGTCTCGAGGAAGGCTTTGCCGACGAGGCCGGCGTCGCAATCCAGAAAGAGCAGGTAGGGGTAGCGGGCGGCTTCGGCCAGGCGGTTGCGGATGGCGCTGCGCCCCAGATTGCGGGGCAGCTCTTCGTAGCGGACGCCCTCCAGCCCCCGCAAGGAGCGATTGACCGCGCGGAAGGACTCCTTCGACCCATCGTCGAAGCAGAGCACCTCGAAGGGCACCCCCGCCGCCAGCGCCTGGGCTTGCAAGCCCCGCACCAGCGCCCGCACGTCGTAATTGTACACCGGAATCAGAATGGACAGCATGTCTTACCTTTGAGCTGCCAAAAACGCCCGAGCCCGCCCGGCCGGTAAATGTAACCAAAGCATCCCGCTCCATGGACGCCGATACCCTCCTCCAAAAACTCGACTCCGAACACCTCAGCGCCGACCACCGCCACATCGTGGACAAAGTCCTCGCCCGGCAGCGCCTCAGCGAAGACGAGGGGCTCTGGCTCTACGAGCACGGCGAATTGGCCTTCGTGGGCGCCCTGGCCAACTTCGTCCGCGAGCGCCTGCACGGCGACAAGACCTACTTCAACCGCAACTTCCACATCGAGCCCACCAACGTCTGCGTGTACGATTGCAAGTTCTGCTCCTACTCCCGCCTCATCAAAAAGCGCGCAGAAGGCTGGGAATACACCCTGGAAGAAATCATGGATCTGGTGCGCCGCTACGACGGGCAGCCCGTCACTGAGGTGCACATCGTGGGGGGGGTGCTGCCCCAATACGACCTGGCGTTTTACACCGAGCTGTTTCGCCGCATCAAAGCGCACCGACCCGAACTCCACATCAAGGCGCTGACCCCCGTCGAGTACCACTACATCTTCAAAAAAGCCAAGGTCAGCTACGAGGAAGGCATGCGCCTGATGAAGGAAGCCGGTCTGGACAGCATGCCCGGCGGCGGGGCCGAGATTTTCCATCCGGAAGTGCGGGAAAAGATTTGCGCCGACAAGTGCACCGCCGAGCAATGGCTGGCCATCCATGAAATCTGGCATGGGCTCGGGGGGCGCTCCAACGCCACCATGCTCTACGGGCACATCGAGGAATACCGACACCGCATCCACCACATGGAGCTGCTGCGCCGGCTGCAAGACCGAACGGGCGGCTTCCAGACGTTCATCCCCCTCAAATTCCGCAACAAGGACAACCAGATGTCGCACATTGCGGAAAGCAGCGTGGTGGAAGACCTGCGCAACTACGCCATCGCGCGCCTTTACCTCGACAACTTCCCCCACCTGAAAGCCTACTGGCCCATGATCGGGCGCCACGTGGCACAATTGTCGCTCCAATTCGGCGTGGACGACATCGACGGCACCATCGACGACACCACCAAAATCTACACCATGGCCGGCAGCGAGGAGCAACACCCCGCCCTCAGCACCCGCCAGCTCGTGGAACTCATCAAGGGCGTCGGCCGCCACCCCATCGAACGCGACACCCTCTACAACGTCGTCAAAGACTACCAGGACGTGGTCTTCGAAGAAGACCAGGTCTGGCGCGGTTACCTGGATTTGCCCGTCGTCAACCCGTGAAACCCATGACCCAAACCCTCTACATCTTGCGCCATGCCGAAACCGACCTGAACCGCCTGGGCATCGTTCAGGGGCAGGGGGTGGACACCGAGCTCAACGATACGGGCCGCCGCCAGGCCGCCGCCTTTTTCCGCACCTACGGGCATCTGCCCTTCGAGGGGGTGCTCACCTCCAGCCTGAAACGAACCCACCAGACCATAGCCCCCTTCATCGAAATGGGCTTGCCCTGGGAGCAATTTCCCGAGCTGAACGAAATCGGCTGGGGCATCCACGAAGGCAAAGCCCCCACCGAACCCATGCGCCGGGAATACAGCCGCGTCGTGGAAGCCTGGAGCAACGGCCAGCTGGAAGCCTGCATGCCCGGCGGGGAAAGCGCCGCCGACCTGGCCCGACGCATGCGCCGCTTCCTCGATCACCTGCGCACCCGCCCCGAGCGCCTGCTCCTCATTTGCACCCACGGCCGCGCCCTGCGCTGCCTCATCTGCCTGATGAAGGGCCGCCCCCCCAGCCAGATGAACCTCTTCGGGCACGCCAACACCGGCCTCTACATCGCCCACGCCAACGGGCGCGGGTACCAGTTCGAGGTGGAAAACGACCTGAAACACCTGCACAAACTGGACTTGCGCGCCGATTGTTAAGTTCCCGGCTCAAGCCACGAGTATGCGAAAAATCAAAGTTGCCGCCGTCAGTTACCTCAACACCAAGCCCTTCCTCTACGGCTTGTTCCAGAGCCCCGTGCTCGAACACCTGGAGCTGGAGCTGGCCATGCCCAGTCGCTGCGCCGACCTGCTGCTCGACGGAAGCGTGGACCTCGCACTCGTACCCGTGGCGGCGCTCACCCGTATGGAAAAAGCCTACCTCGTCTCCGACCTCTGCATCGGCGCCGAAGGCTCCGTGCGCACGGTCTGCATCTTCGGGCAGTGCCCCTTGCACGAGATGAGCCACCTGTACCTGGACTACCAGTCGCGCACCTCGGTGGAGCTGGCCAAAATCCTTTTGCGCGAACACTGGCAGCACGAGCCCATCCTCCTGCCCGCCGAACCGGGCTTCGAAAACAAAATCGAATTCACCCGAGGGGCGGTGGTCATCGGCGACCGCACCGTCGCTCTCGAACGGCGTTGCGCCTACGCCTACGACCTTGCCGAAGCCTGGATGCAGCACACGGGCCTGCCCTTCGTCTTCGCCGCCTGGATAAGCCGCCAGCCCCTCGACGCCGCCTTCGTGCAAGCCTTCAACGAAGCCCTCCTACGCGGCGTGGAGGCCGTGCCCCAGCTCCTCTACCTCATCCCCCCGCCCACACCCGACTTCGACCTGCAGGAATACTACACCCGCCACATCAGCTACGCCCTCGATGCAAGCAAACAAAAAGCCCTTGCCCTCTTCCTGGAGAAAATCCAGCCCGGCTCCTCGGCCCGTATCGTTCGCCTCTCCGGCTCCACCCCCTTGATTTCCATTTGACTTGCCCGCCTGCAGACCAAAAATTCAGCCCGCAACCTTGCAAATGGGCCCAATGTGCTATATTCAGCCCCCTGAAAAGTTTGAG
>CAZBYX010000077.1:0-10280 GCA_964496055.1 uncultured Saprospiraceae bacterium | reverse complement strand
CTCCACTCTCAACTAAAAACCAAATCGCTCCGAATCATGAAGATTGGCATCCTTCGCGAACCCGACCACGAAAACCGCGTAGCCCTGGCCCCCGACGAGGTGGCCGCCCTGTTGAAGCTGGGCATCGAGCAAATCATGGTGGAAAAAGGCGCCGGCGAGCGGGCCTATTTCCCCGATGCGGTGTACGAAGAGAAGGGGGCGGTCATCGGGGAACGGAAAACCATTCAGCAAGGAGCCGAACTCATCCTCAGCATCCACACCCCGGAGGATGCCTTTTTGAAGAAGCTGAAGCCCGAGCAAGTGGTTGTGGCCCAGATGAACCCCCTGAGCAAGCTCGACTGGGTGGAGCAACTGGCCAAAAGCGGGCTGACGACCTTCAGCCTCGACCTCATTCCCCGCACCTCGCGCGCCCAAACCATGGACGTGCTCTCCTCCATGGCGACGGCGGCGGGCTACAAAGCCATCCTGTTGGCAGCCAGTGAGTTGCCCAGCTTCTTCCCCTTGTTCATGACGGCGGCGGGCACCATCCGCCCGGCCAAGGTGCTGGTGTTGGGGGCCGGGGTGGCGGGTTTGCAGGCCATTTCCACGGCGCGGCGCCTCGGAGCCGTCGTCGAAGCCTTCGACGTGCGCGCCGCCGTCAAGGAGGAGGTGCAGAGCCTGGGCGCCAAATTCGTGGAGGTGGAAGGCGCCCGCGACGATGCCAGCGCCGGCGGCTATGCCGTCGAGCAAACCGAAGAATACAAGAAGAAACAAGCGCAGGCCATCCACGACCACGCCCTCGACGCCGACGTCATCATCTGCACGGCGCAGATTCCCGGCCGACGCGCCCCCCTGCTGGTGCACAAAGCCACCGTGGAGGGCATGAGACCCGGCTCCGTCATCGTGGATTTGGCCGCTTCCACCGGCGGCAACTGCGAACTGACTGAGAATGATAAAACCATCGTGCACGGGCAGGTGAAAATCATCGGAAACTCCAACCTCCCGGCCACCATTCCCCAGGATGCCAGCCGCATGTTCTCCAAGAACGTGACCAACTTCCTCAAGCTCCTCATCAAGGACGGCAAGATGGACCTCAACTGGGAGGACGACATCGTAGCCGGCACCTGCCTGACCCATCAGGGCGAAATCGTCAACGAGCGCGTCAAGTCCCTCTTCGCCGCTGCCTGAGGGCAGAGCGCCGGGGCGCGCCCCCCTCAAAAAAAACTTCTTTTTTCCGAGGGGGTGGGGGGTTTGAGGTCAGAAAATTTATCTCTAAATTTGCGCCCCGTTACGAAAAAGGGTGATTAGCTCAGTTGGTTTAGAGCGCATGCTTGACAGGCATGAGGTCACTGGTTCGAATCCAGTATCACCCACCGAAAGAATCCTTGAAAAAGCAGGGTGATTAGCTCAGTTGGTTTAGAGCGCAGCCTTCACACGGCTGAGGTCACTGGTTCGAATCCAGTATCACCCACCAACCCCCTTTGTGGGGGGCGTCCAAAACCCTCATTCTTCACACCACAATCCGGGAAGGCTGCCATGTTTGATTTTGAAAAGTTGGAGGTCTATCAGATTTTGAAGGGCTTGAACGTCGAAGTGCTGAAACACCTCAACACCGACACCGTGATGGACCCCCATTTGAAAGCCGAATTGAAACGCGCCACCGTAACGGCCGCCCTGGAGCTGGCCGACGGCACCGCCCGGATGGAGAACAGCGAAAAGAAAGACCACTACATGACGGCGCGCAGCAACGTCTTTCAAAGTGTGGCGCTGTTGGAAATGATGAAGAACCTCGAAATGCTGCCCGAGGAACTGTACGACGAGTGGTACGACCGGTACACCTCCGTGTCGAAGATGCTGCTCAAAATGTATCGCAACGCCCTGGCGGGGGTTTGACGGACCGCCGCCACGAAAGATAAATCGGGGTATAGCTCAGTCAGGTTAGAGTGCTCGTCTGGGGGGCGAGAGGTCGCCAGTTCGAATCTGGCTACCCCGACGCAAAAGCCTTCGGAATCCTTCCGGGGGCTTTTCTTTTTTCCGGGGGTTCAGATGAGTTTGCGCAGGCGGAATTGCACGCGGAGCTTTTCGTCGCCGCGGCGCAGCACCAGGCGTATGAGTTTTCCTTCCTTTTTGCGCAGTTTCCGTTGCAGGTCGGTCAGGGAGAAAAAGGTGGCGGGCCAGCCGTTGATTTTGTGCAGGTAGTCGCCGGGGCGGACGCCGGCCTCCGCGGCCGGGGAGCCCGGAATGACCCCCTTGATGAGGAACTGATTGAGGTTGACCCCCGTAGCGACGAGGATGAGGCCGCTCTTGTCGTATTCGAAGGGCTTGTAGAAGGCCTTGTTGGGCTTCAGGTACAGCTTCTGGTGGATGTAGTCGATGAGCAGCTCGAATCGCTCCAACACTTGGTTGCCCACGATGCCGTTGCGCCGGTTGAGGGAGGTGGAGTCCGCCAGCGGAGGCAATTCGCGATAGCTGGCCAACACCTGGTGCATGGTAAAGTCCCCGAATTGCAATTGCTTGAGCCGGCCGAGGTACCCCTCCAGGTATCCCCCCAAACCCGCCCCGATGCGCCCCACGATGGCATCTTCCGGGAGGTGGAGGAGGGGGTGGGTGTCGTCGTGCAGCAAGACGGAAATGCTGGCCCCCGTGTCGAGCAGGAGTTTGAGGTCCACCAGGGTGTCGTTTTCCAGCAGGGCACGCGAGAAAACGTAGGGCTTGTTGCGGGTGATTTCGAGGGGCACCTCCCGAAAACCTTTGGCGGGCGGGCGGAAGTGTTTGGGCACGTGGAGGATGATTTTCCGATGCCGGTAATCGATGTGTACGACGAAATTCTTGAAGATGTCGGCGCCGATGATGCCATGGATTTCGAGCCCGAACGACTCGTCGAAGCGAAAGTAGTCCTCCTTCAAGACGAGCATGGAATGGCGGGGAATTTCCAAATCGCCGATGCGCAAATGGACGTTGATGACCTGATAGGCCGTCAGGATGGTGGTCATGTCCGAGCCGAGGATTTGGAAGTCCCGGATGTAGGGCATGGCCAGCAGGTCGGTGATTTCCTTGCGGGACAGGATGGAGTGCTCGGCACCGGTGTCGAAGATGAATTTGAGGGGGAACACTTTGTTGAACACCACCTTGACGATCATGAGGTGGTTTTCGTACTCGAAGGGGATCTCGACTTTCTGAAAGCTTTTGGAAGACAGCAGGGAATAACCGCCGGGTTGTCCGCACAGAGACATTGCCAACAAGCCACTCATCCAGCCAAGAAGGATTCGGCGCCTCCAGCCAGCCGTCCTGCCTCGCCATTTTTCTACCATGTTGGATAGCGTTCAAATATTCGGGTCTTCCGCATGCCGCAAGCTATTCATTGCCAGGGTATTTTCCAAGCCGGCGGCAGCGGCTCCCCGAAGCGATGCGTTTCCCAAACACCGGTGCTGGAATTCGAAAGGATTTTTGCTTTGTTAGGAACGAAACGTTTTTTTGGAGGTCTTTTCAAGAAATGCCGACAATTCTTTGAATTCCGTCTCTGATTTTTCACCTTTGCATAAGGTCTTAGTGTAGAATGAACACTCTTCTAAGTTGCTTATCTGAACGGAAAAGACCCTGAGATTTCTCCTCTTTTCCAATGCCCCATAGGCCCTAACCACCCGAGCTGCAAGCCGCATAATTTCCACTGATTTCAAGGGATAAATGAATTCCTTGGTTTTTCATTTGATGGAATTCCTTAACAAAACTCAAAAGTGTATGAAACTTAAAATCGACCCTTACGGCAGGTTTGTGGTCTTGCTTGTGCTCGCTCTCGGGCTAAGCAATTTCGCACTTGCCCAACGGACCATTACCGGTACGGTGACGGATTCCCAAACGGGGGACCCCCTGATCGGTGCCAACATTCTGGTCGTGGGTACCAGCATCGGTACCATTACTGACATCGATGGCTCTTACTCCATCGAGGTTCCGGAAGGAGCTACGGAATTGGAAGTCACTTACACGGGCTACGGCGCCCAACGGGTGGCCATCGGCGCTTCGAATGTGATCGACGTGTCCTTGACGCCGGGTGAGTTTTTGGAAGAAATCGTGGTGGTGGGCTATGGCACGCAGAAGCAAAAAGAGGTGACCAGCTCCATCGTGAGCGTGGATGCCTCCGACTTCAACCGGGGGAACGTGAACACCCCCACCCAGTTGCTGCAAGGGAAGGTGGCGGGCCTGACCATCGCCAAGCCGGGAGGCAACCCCAACGAAGGGTTTGCCCTGCGTTTGCGCGGTCTTTCCACCTTCGGGGCCAACGCCGAACCCCTCGTCATCATCGATGGCGTCATCGGGGGTTCCCTTGACCTGATCGACCCCAACGACATCGCTTCCATCGATGTGCTCAAGGACGGCTCCGCAGCCGCCATTTACGGGACGCGCGCTTCTTCGGGGGTGATCATCATTACCACCAAGAGCGGGGGACAAGCCGGGCGCTCCGCCATCAATTACAACGGCTACGTCGCCATCGACCAGGGGACGAACTTCGTTCCCCACATCGGCGCCGCCGAGTTTGTGGAGCGCGGGGGTTCCAATTTCCAAAACGACACCGACTGGTACGATGAAATCTCCCGCACGGGTGTTTCGCACGTGCACAACCTTTCTCTGGAAGGCGGAACGGGCAAGACCAACTACCGGGTCTCGTTGAACTTCCGCGACATCCAGGGCGTGGCTCGTTTCAACGGCTTCGAGCAGGTGAACGGGCGCGTCAATCTGACGCAGAAAGCCATCAACGACCGGCTGACCGTGTCGGTGAACCTGGCGGCGACCAACCGCAACGCCGAATTCGGCTTCAATGAAGCCTGGCGCTATGCCACCATTTTCAACCCCACGGCTCCGGTCAAAAATCCGGATGGCAGCTATTTCGAGCTCGACCTGTTCGACTACTTCAACCCGGTGGCCATCATCGAGCAGAACACCAATGTCGGTCGCTTGAAGCGCCTCAGCGGGAACATCCGTGCCGAATACGAACTCCTGGACGGGCTGACGGCCAGCGTCTTTTACAGCCAACAGCAGGAGAGCGACCTGACGGGGCAGTACTACCGCAGCGATGCCCGCTTCCGCGGGCAGGGGCGCAATGGCCTGGCGCGCCGCTTCAGCGAAGACCGCTCCAACGAGCTGTTCGAAGTGACCGGTACCCTGGATCGCGACCTGGGGAACCTGAACCTGAAGGTCCTGGGTGGCTACTCCTGGCAGGAGCTGGGCTTCCAGAACCTCTTCGTCGAGGCCGGCAACTTCATCAGCGATGAATTCGGCTTCAACGCCCTGAACGTGGCGCTGGACATCCCGCGGGGCCTGGCCGTAGCGGACAGCCGTCGCGAGGAAGCCCGCCTCATCAGCTTCTTCGGCCGCGTCAACCTCAACTACGACGACACTTACTTCTTCAGCGCCAGCCTGCGCCGGGAAGGCTCCTCCAAATTCGGTCCCGAGAACCGCTGGGGGAACTTCTGGGCAGCCAGCGGGGGGGTGACCCTGTCCAACTTCTTCGACATCTCCGGCGTGGACAACCTCAAGCTGCGCGCCGGTATCGGCGTGACGGGCAACACCCCGGTGCAGAACTACGAATACCTCCAGCGCCTGGGTAAGGGCTCCAACTTCTTCTTCAACGGCGACTTCGTGCCGAGCTTCGGCCCCGCCTCCAACCCCAACCCCGACCTGAAGTGGGAAGAAAAGACCGAAATCAACGTGGGTCTGGACTTCGCCCTGCTGGACTACAAGCTCACCGGTTCCATCGAATACTACACCCGCTCTTCGGAGGACGTCCTCCAGTTCGTGGACGTTTCCGTGCCGCCGAACCTCTTCCCCCGCACCCTCATCAATGTGGGTGAGCTGGAAAGCAACGGCCTGGAGCTGGCCGTCAACTACAACGTGCTCAGCAACCAGAACCTCACCTGGGAAACCGGCCTGACCTTCTCCACCTTCAAAACCGAACTGGTCAAGTTCACCACCGACCGCAGCCAGGATGACCGCGCCAACGTCGGTGCCCCCGGTCAGAACGGAACCAACATGATTCGCCTGGAGGAAGGCAAGGAAATCGGCAACATCTTCGGCCCCGTCTTCCTCGGTCTCAACGACGACGGCAGCTGGAACTTCGCCGACCTCGACGGCGACGGCAGCTTCTGCAACTGCGAAAACGACTTCGCCATCATCGGCAACGGCTTGCCCGACTTCGAACTGGGTTGGAACAACACCCTCACCTTCGGCAACTTCGACTTCAACGTCTTCTTCCGCGGTGCTTTCGGCCACGACCTGGTCAACCTCTTCCGCGTCTTCTACGAAGTGCCCTCCGTGGTGTCCAACCTGAACGTGAACATGGTCAAGACCAAGTACTTCCTCGAAGACCTGACCGACCCGGCCGACTTCAACAGCTACCACGTGGAGGACGCTTCCTTCCTCAAACTCGACAACGCCACCCTCGGCTACACCGTCGATCTGCCGGAAAGCAGCTCCTTCAACCGCCTGCGCCTCTACGTCTCGGGGCAAAACCTCTTCGTCATCACCGACTACACCGGTGTGGACCCCGAGGTGCGCTTCGTGGACCCCGGCGATGCGGACAACGCCGGGGAAGCCAACAACAACGACATCCTCTCCCCGGGTATCGACCGGCGGAATACCTACTTCCGCACCCGGACGATCACCTTCGGAGTCAACCTGGGCTTCTGAGTCGTGTGGACCGGCGGCAGAAGTGTCCGCCGGCTTGCCTTTCTCGGGTTGGCGACGGCGCCTCCCGCCCATCGGGAAAAGTTGTCGCCGAATTGATAAGTAACCGACGGATTTGCGGTTATTTTTACCGAGACCGCCCAACTCGACCCACGGTTAACCTTTAAATTTCGAATCCTTATGAAAAATTCAATATTCAGCAAGTTTCTCCTCGTCGGGGCTTTGCTGGCGTTCGTCAATCAGTCCTGTACCGACTTGGATACAGAGCTGTACTCGGAAATCACCCCCGACGACTTCTTCCAAACCGATGCCCAGTTCATTTCCGCCCTGGGGGCGGCCTACACCGCCCTCTATGGGTTCATGGGTGACTACTACGCCGCACAGGAAGTGACCACCGACGAAGTGGTGGTGCCCACCCGCGGCGCCGACTGGGACGACGGCGGCCACTGGCGTCGCCTGCACACGCACAACTACAACGGCAACGACCCCATCATCAACGGCACCTGGAACTTCGGTTTCGGGGGGATCAGTACCTGCAACCGCTTGATCGACCAGATCAGCGAGCTGGCCGACCCCGCCGTGGCGGCGCCCTTCATCGCCGAGTTGCGCGGCTTGCGGGCGCTGTTCTACTGGTTCATGCTCGACACCTACGGCAACATTCCCATTCAGACGGGCTTCCTCGATGCCGACCCGAACCCGCCCACCGCTTCCCGTACCAGCGTGTTTGACTTCGTCGAGTCCGAACTGAAGGACATCGTCGGGGTGTTGCCCAAAAACGTGGACCAGAGCACTTACGCTCGCATCAACTTTTACGTGGCTCAAGCCATCCTCGCCAACCTCTACATCATGGCTGAGGTGTACACCGGCACCGCCCGCTGGGACGACGCCGTGGCCGCTTGCAACGAAATCATCAACTCCGGTCTGTATCGCCTCGAAAACGACTACTTCTCCAACTTCAAGACCGTCAACGACGGCTCCCGGGAAAACATCTTCGTCATTCCCTACGATGCCGTCAACGCCGGGGGCTTCAACCTCCACCACCGCACCCTGCACTACCTGAGCCAGCAGACCTACAACTTCCAGGCCCAGCCCTGGAACGGCTACTGCTCCCTGCAGGAATTCTACGAAGCCTTCGACGACGAGGACGTGCGCAAAGGGAGCTTCATCACCGGTCCGCAGTTCTCGCTGACCGGCGAACGCCTCATGGACGAGTCCTGGGAACAACCCGACCCGAACAACCCGGACAAGCCGGTCGATCCCGACGGGGCTCCGCTGACCTTCACCCCCGAAGTGAATGAGCTGGCGCCCTTCGCCCTGCGCCAGGCCGGCGCCCGCATCGGCAAGTTCGAGTTTGCCATCGGCAGCACGCCCAACCTCGACAACGACTACCCGATCTTCCGCTATGCGTACATTCTCCTGATCAAAGCCGAGGCCCTCTGGCGCCAGGACAACGGCAGCGCCGAAGCCCTCGCCCTGGTCAATCAGGTGCGCGAGCGCGCCGGGCTGGACATGCTGACCAGCCTGACCGAAGACGACCTCTACTGGGAAATCCGTCGGGAGATGTGCTTCGAGGCCTTCGCCCGCCCCGTCATGTTGCGCTTCAACCGCTACAACGACGAATGGTGGGGCAAGACCGCCGATGCCAACGACGTGAACAACGGGGAAACCGCCATCCTCGACCCGCACGTCAACATCTTCCCCATCCCCGAATCCCAGCTCAACGCCAACCCCAACCTCGTGCAGAACCCCGGCTATTGAGGCCGCTCTGTGCAGGGGTGCCCCTCTGGGGGCACACTTGGGTTGACCCAACCCCGGAAGGCATGCAACCCCGCGTTGCATGCTTTCTTTTTTTGGGTATTTTTACCCGCAAACACCACCGCTCGTGCTGATGAAGGGTTTCGTTTTCGGTGCCGCCGCGCTGCTTTTGCTCAGTTGTTCTTCCAACCGCGAGAAAAACCCGCCCGCCACCCTCTTCTCCCTGGTGCCCCCCGATCGATCGGGGGTGGCTTTCCGCAACGACCTGACCTACACCGAGGAGTTCAACATGTACACCTACCGCAACTTCTACAACGGTGGGGGGGTGGGTGTCGGGGACGTGAACAACGACGGCCGGCCCGACCTGTTCTTCTGCGGCAACATGGTGGACAACAAGCTCTACCTCAACCTCGGCAACTGGCGCTTCCGCGACGTGACCGACAGCGCAGGTGTCGCCAGCCACAACGTCTGGAGCACGGGCGTAGCCCTGGCCGACGTCAACGGCGACGGCTGGCTCGACATCTACGTCTGCAAATCCGGCAGCCCCGAAGGCGAACGCCGCCACAACGAGCTCTTCCTCAACAACGGCGACGGCGGACCCGACAAAACCCCCACCTTCACCGAAGCCGCCCACCAGTGGGGCATCGCCGACAAGGGCCTGTCCACCCACGCCGCCTTCTTCGACTACGACCGCGACGGCGACCTCGACTGCTACCTGCTCAACAACTCCTTCCGCTCCGTCGGCGGCTACGACCTGCGCCGAAACCAGCGCCTCATCCGCGACTCCCTCGGCGGAAACAAACTCTACCGCAACGACGGCGACCACTTCACCGACGTCAGCGAGCAGGCCGGCATCTACGGCAGCGCCATCGGCTTCGGCCTCGGCGTCACCATCAGCGACCTCGACCGCGACGGCTGGCCCGACATCTACGTCTCCAACGACTTCTTCGAACGCGACTACCTCTACCTCAACAACCACGACGGCACCTTCCGCGAAGCCCTCGAAGAACACCTGCGCGAAATCAGCCTCGGCTCCATGGGCGCCGACGCCGCCGACCTCAACAACGATGGCTGGCCCGAAATCTTCGTCACCGAAATGCTGCCCCCCGACGACGCCCGCCTCAAAACCAAAGCCGCCTTCGAAAGCTGGGACAAGTACCAGGAAAACCTCCGCAACGGCTACTTCCGCCAGTTCGCCCGCAACGTCCTCCAGCTCAACAACGGCGACGGCACCTTCAGCGAAATCGGCCGCCTGGCCGGCGTCCATGCCACCGACTGGAGCTGGGGCGCCCTCATCTTCGACGCCGATCTCGACGGCCGGCAAGACCTCTTCGTAGCCAACGGCATCTACAAAGACCTCCTCGACCAGGACTACATCAACTTCTACAGCGTGGACCCCGCCATCCTCGCCGCCATCAAAAACCGCGAGCGGGGCGCCATCCTCAGGCTCCTCGAAGGCATCCCCTCCGAGAAGCTGCCCAACTACCTGTTCCGCAACCTCGGCGACTACCGCTTCGAAAACGTCGCCCCCGACTGGGGGCTCGCCATCCCCTCCCATTCCAACGGCAGCGCCTACGGCGACCTGGACAACGACGGCGACCTCGATCTGGTGGTCAACAACGTCAACATGCCCAGCTTCCTGTTCCGCAACAACGCCGAAACCTTGCTCCCCGAACGGCGTTGGCTCCGCCTGCGGCTCGAAGGGGAGGGCCGAAACCGCTTCGCCGTGGGCGCGCAGGTGACCCTCGTGGCCGACCGCCTGCGCCTCTTCCGCGAGCTCTTTCCCATGCGCGGCTTCCAGTCCTGCGTCGATGGGCGCCTCTTCTTCGGTTTGGGGGGGCAGGCGGTCATCGACACCCTGCAGGTCG
>CAZBYX010000076.1:11548-14300 GCA_964496055.1 uncultured Saprospiraceae bacterium | reverse complement strand
AAAAGGGGGGGGGTGGGGGGGGGGGGGGGGGGGTGGGGGGGTGATAAACATTTGCCTAAAAAGTTGAATGCGAAATTAACAATTTCCCTTACCTTGGGGGTCTGCAACAAATCAGACTTAGGTAAGTAAAAAGGGAACAACCCGTAGGCTGCTCCCCAAAAAATGGAATAACCCTTTTTCTGCAACTTTTCCAAAAGCCGCAAAATCAGGCTTAGGTAATTATTCTGCGTAAACGAATTCCGTGACGCCTTTCTTGATGCGGAAAGCCTGGTAGATCTCCTCTCGCGTGTAATTCTCTTCCCGCAAGGTCCGTTCGAACTCGATGGACAGCAGCACCAGCATGCGGCGGATGTCCTCGAAGCCCAGATGATTGGTGATGGTGATGCGCAAGCCCGTGTTCTTGTACGGCACGGCCGGGTACACGGCGATGTTCATGTAGTAGCCCAGGTCCATCATGCGGCGGCAGAGTTTGTAGCCGATATCGGGCTTCCCGACGGCCAGGAAGAAGATGGGCGTGCGATCCTCGTTTACGAGGAGCAGGTCGTGGCGTTTGGCCAAATTGACAAAGTATTCGAGGCGGTCGCTGAGGGCCCGCTGCCGGACGGGGCATTCGTCGGAGAGGTGGAATTTAGCCGATGCCACAGCAGCCCCCAACAGCGGCGGTTGTATGGGACCCGAGAAAATCAGGGTGCTGCCGGTGCGACGAATGAGTTCCTTGGTCTGCATGTCGGGGCAGATGGTGGCCCCACCCCCTGCAGCGAAACTCTTGTTCAGGGAGGTCACCAGAATCATTTTGCGGTGGAAGGGAATGCGTTGCAGAACGTAACCCGAGCCGTTGCGCCCCGTCCAGCCCATTCCGTGGGCGTCGTCGATGTAGAGGTGGAACTGTTCGTACTGGTCCATCAGGGCATAGAGGTCTTCGACCGGTGCCCCGTCGCCGAACATGCTGTAGATGCCGTCGGCCATGTAATAGACGCGGTCGTATTTCTGGCTGAGTTTCTTGATGCGGTCTTCGAGCAGGTCCATGCGGCTGTGCCGAATCATTTCGACGTGGGTGCCCATGGCTTTCACCATTTTGACCGCATTGTGGACACTGGCATGGACCTGGTGGTCGAGGATGACGGCGTCGTCTTTGGTCACCAAAACGGGAATGTTGCTGATGTGCGCCAGGCTGGTGGAAGCGGCGGCAATGGCCGGATAACCGAACATTTGCTCGAGCAAGGCTTCCAGCTCTTCGTACAGGGGGATGGCGATGAAGGCCCGGGAGCTGGGAAACTGGGTCCCATAGCGTTGAAGGGCATCCATGGCACCTTGTTTGAGCGCGGGATGCGTCTCCAGCCCCATATAACTCCCGCTGCCAAAATTCACAAGGGTTTGCCCATCAATCTGAATTTCCCTGCCATCGTAGCTGGTATTCTCGACGGTAATCTGAGCAATACCACGCTTTGCGAGATTTGTCAAAATCTGGTGGACCGTAGCCACCTGGGGGGAGAGTTTCGACATGGCGAATGTTTTTAAAATGTTGAACGATAGGGCACCCTGCCGCCGAGTGCCTCGGCAGCAGCGACGATGCCCACGAGAAAAAGGGCGTGCGTCAGGCCCCGTGCTGAACGGCAAGCGAAAGGCTTACGACGTCACAGCGTGGGCCGAACCCACAATGGTCAAGGAAAAGCTTTTGATGGGAAAAAATTCCGGTAGGTGAGAATGCAGATGCAAGGTGATGCCGCAAATATATATGCTCGAATAGGGAAATACAAATATGTGAGCGAATTTTTTTCGATTTTTCCCTGCTTTATTTTGCCGCCGTCATGTCCAAGTCCTTGATCATCAGCATGAAAGATTTGGAAAAAGCGTAAATGGAATCGAAGGAAAGGATATGAACCTTCGGCTCCAGCTTGGGGAATTCCTTTCGGTTGGATTCCCCGATCTGGCGCACTGCGGCACGGATGGCCCGCTCGTCGAGGGTGCCGGTTTGGGGGTCGTAGAAGTGTTGAGGGAAGCCCAGCTGTTTGAAGAACTCGTTTTCCACGATGTGAAAGAAGAGGTGGAAGAATTCGCGGTCTGGTTTGGGCACGGCGAAATTGAAAAGGCAATAGCCGGCTATGTAGGAAGGGATGGCCAAGGCGATGGCCCAATGCTTGTTCTCGACGTACCAGTCCATGTTGCCCAGCTCGCCATCGATGATGTGAACCACGCGCTCGTGATTGACGGGGGCGGTGATGCCGAAGGTGCTCTTCACCCGATACATCTCCGACACCAGGCTCTCTTGAGGGCGGTCGAGCAATTGCTGAAACTCCTTGCGCAGGATCTGAATTTTCCGCAGGGAATGCTCTTCCTGATTGGAAAAGTACTGCCGATGGATGCGTTCGAGGGTCTCCATCATGAACCCCTCGGGTTTGAGCAGGTAGTCGAATTTGTAACAAAGGCTGAGCAAGAGGTAAGCATAGGCACCAGGGTACTGGTTGGGGTCGGGTTTGCCGCTGTCGAGTTCTTGGAAAGCCCGTTGGATTTCCGTGGTCAGGTACCGGTACTTGACGGCTTTTTCGGCTTCGGGCAAGTCTTCCTTGAAACCAGACTCGGCGGGCTCGAGTGATTTGAACTCGTCGAGCAGCAAGTCATCCTGTTTGTCGGCTTTGGTGGCCGCTTCTTTCAGGGCGTGATAGAGCTTGTAGGGCGAGCTGTCGAGCGAGTGGGTATCGAACACGATGAGGATGTTGTTCTCCTCATCGAGGGCATAGCGGCAATACTTCAA
>CAZBYX010000076.1:4719-11448 GCA_964496055.1 uncultured Saprospiraceae bacterium | reverse complement strand
GCGGCGGAGACGAAGCCGACCTCGTATCCCGAGGGGCCTAAATATACCCCTCTTTGGAGCAACTCGTGGTGCAGAGATTTAAATTTTTCCATTCCCGGAGCCTCGATTTGGTCGGCGCGTTGGATGGGCTGTTCGGAAAAGCTGAGCCAAAAGATGGAGGCGATGTGGGGCACGCGGAGCGGATAGCCTTTTTCGCGGGCGAAATTTTCGATCTGGTCAGCCAGCCGATGGGTTTTCGCTTCGAGGGTAGCATACAGCCCGGGCTCGAGCAATTGCTGCAGGGTGGCATGACCAGCCGCCATGGCGACGGGGTTGGCACTGAGGGTGCCCGCCTGATAAACGGGCCCTTCGGGAGCGACGTGGCGCATGATTTCGGCGGAAGCTCCGTAGGCGCCGACGGGCATGCCCCCCCCGATGATTTTGCCGAAGGTGGCGATGTCGGGTCGAATGCCGTAATGACCGGCCGCCCCCTCGAAACCTACCCGAAACCCGGAAATCACTTCATCGAAAATGAGCAAAGCGCCGTGCTCGGTACAGAGGCGCCGCAGGAGCGAGAGGAAATCGGGGCTTTGCAGGAGCAGGCCGTTGTTGGCGGGCACGGGCTCGATGATGGCGCAGGCCAGCTCATGCCCGTGGGCCTGGAAAGCGGCTTCCAAACGCTCGGCATCCGCCAGGGGCAAGACGAGGGTGTCCGCGATGACGGCCGGTGGAACCCCCGCCGAAGTGCTGGTGCCGAAGGTGGCCAAGCCGCTTCCGGCCCGGACCAGCAGGGCGTCCACGTGACCGTGGTAGCAGCCCTCGAATTTGAGAACCTTGTTCCGCCCGGTCACCCCCCGGGCCAGGCGAATGGCCGACATGACGGCCTCGGTGCCCGAGCTGACGAAGCGCAGCATCTCCACATAGCGGTGGTTGTCCAGAATGAGACGGCCCAGCCGATTGCCCAGCTCGCTGGGCGCTCCGAAAGAGGTGCCGCGCCGCACCGCCTCCAGCACGGCTACGAGCACTTCGGGGTGGGCATGCCCCAGGATGAGGGGCCCCCAGGAACAACAGAAGTCCAGGTAGGAATTGCCGTCGGCGTCCTCGATGCGGCTGCCCGCCCCCCGGTGGATGAACAGCGGCGGGCCGATGACGGATTTGAAGGCTCGCACCGGGGAATGCACACCCCCGGGGAACATCTTTTTGGCTTCTTCGAACAGGGCTGCCGATTTCCGACGGCTGAGGCGCTCTTTGATTTCCATGCGGCAAAGATATTTTTTGTCGGCGGTTGGAAAGGCACCCCCCCCAAACGGCCTTCCCCCCAACCGCCCCACCCGAAAGGGCAGGGCGAGGGGGGCGGGTTAGAGCGGGTTTGCTAACTTTGAGGGACGAAATGCATCGCTCCCGTGATTGAAACTGCACTGCAAAAAGTCGTGGGCAATTTCTCGGTGGAATTGCCCGAAATGAATTCCTTGGAGGAATACGTCGAATTCATCGTGCCGAAAATACGCCCCTGGGGGGAAGACCTCCGGGAAACGGAGTTTTATTCGGTGCAAGGCGGCAAGCCCTGGCTCGAAGTCCGAGACGACCCCAATTTTCACGAAGCGGTGCTCCACTTTTTCAACGAGGGGGGCGAATACCTCACCAGCGTGGACGGGAACGTGCAACGCGGGAAATGGAGGCTGCTGGAAGGGACGAACAAGATGCTCATCGAGCTGGGCAACAAAAGCGAGCTGTACGAACTGGCATTCCTGAGCAATGCTTTTTTCATCTTGCGCAAGCACGGCAACCCCGACCGGAAGCGCAAGCGAAACTACCTGGTCATGGGGTACGAAGGCTACATCCAGGGGCTGGAATGGCGCGATTACGTGGAGCTGCTCTTCAACACCTACCGCGACAAGCACCGAACCTTTCGCACCATTTTGATTTTGGTGGTGGTCATCGTGCTCATCATCGCCCTGTTCTCGGTGCGTTGAGTGCCCGGGCTCAGGGTTCTTCCTGTTGGGAACGCGACAATTCGAAATCGGAGAGGACGGCATCGAGGATGGGGTCTTCGCCGGGGCGATAGCCGTCGCGCAGGTGATAGCCCCAGAACTTGCCTGCCAGATTCCAATAGCCGGCGGCAAAGCCGCCGCGCAGGCTCTTGATGAGCTCGTACATGCTATGCCCCGTTTCCCGCTCGATCATTTTCGTCAGGATCATCCCCTGCGTTTTGGTGAGTTTCTTCAGGGGCTCCTCGAATTCGGTCTCCAATTCGCGCTGCAGTTTCTTGACGTATTTCTTGCGCTTGCGCTTTTTCAGGTGCGCCGTGTTGTTTTGCACCTCGTCGAAGATGCGGATGGCTTCGCGGGCGTAAGGATAGACGATGGCGGCATAGCGCAGGTAGCGCCGATAGCGCAGGTAGTCGTCGCGGCTCTTGAAGGTTCGGGGGGAGGAAAGGGAAACGGTGAGCAGGTCGTTGGCCAGGTAGAGGGTGTCGCCGTTTTCATCGAGCATCATCTTGACGACCTTGCCCCCCAACACGGCGCGCCCGATGATCTGGTTGTCCTGGGCGGGAGCCGGAAGGAGCCAGAGAAGAAAGGCAATCGAAAAGAGAAGGGAGGTTTTCATGGGCATCCGATTGAGGGAGCAGACCTGGGGCGTAAAGCCCCTGAACTGCCCACCCTCAAGACGCTTGGAGGCGGGGCTTTGTTGTAAAGGAAGGTTTAAACTCGGTTGAACCTCTGCCTCGCAATTCAGCCGCCCCCGATTTCCATCTCGAAACGAGAGCAAAAGCCGGGCGAGGGTTGGGGGGAAGGGAGGAGGGTCAATCGAGGGTGACGAGGCTGACCTCTTCGGCGTTGCCGTTGCCCTGCCCCCCGCGCAGCTCCTTGTTGGGGAGCTTGGTGGCGACGAACTCGACCAGCATGCCCTTTTGCAGGCGGTGGAATTCGGTGTCCGGGGCGCAATCCTGAGCCCCGAAGTAGAAATCGCCGTCGAGGGTTTCGATGAAGCCGCAGTAGTCCAGCTTGCGCTTGATCACCCCCCTGCACAAATCCCCCTCCTGGATGTTGCCGCTGTTCCAGTTCTGGGGCACTTCGGGGAGGTTTCCGTTCACTTCTTCTTCCTCCTCCCACATGGAGCGCAACCCCCCTTCATCGGACCACATTTTTTCGCGGCATTCCCTGCAAAAATAGGGGCGGCTTTTGCGGACGAATTCGTCGGTCAGCACCGGGTTGGGGCCTTCGTGGAAGGGGGATTTGCATTCGACCTCGCGTTCGCGCTGAATCATCTGGATTTCCTCCATGCAGTCGTTGAGCCAGATGACGTCGAAGTCTCGGATGCCTTTGCGGTCTTTGTAGTCCTTCAATTCCACCGAGCAGGCGCCCTTGATGCTGGCGATGGCCACGCGCTTGCCGAGGAGGCGCACGCGTTGCAGCACGGGCACCAGGTCGCGGTCACCTCCGACCACGACGGCGATGTCGTAGGCGTTGGGCAGGGCTGCATAATAGAGCATGGAGCTGGCCAGGGCGATGTCCACGCTTTTTTCGATGGGGATGAAGTCGTCGTCGGGGTCGCGGTCTTGTTTGCGCAGGCGCCGGCCGTGGTAGTCGATTTCGTACACCTCCACCTCGTAGTTGTATTCCTCGCGCAGGGTGTCGTAGAAAATGCGCCGCTTGCGCACCATCTCCTTGTCGGCGTCCTGATAATTGCGGGCATTGGAGCCGAAAAGGAAGGTTCGGACGAGGTCCACATCGCGGGCCCCGATTTTTTCGGCAACCTTCTCACAAAGGACCTTGGGGAGCTTTCCGTAATCGATGTGAAAATCATCGGCAAGGTTGCGAACGCTCGCATACAGCCACGAGCCGTCGATAAATACCATCACTTTTGCCATATCCTATGAGTCCTTAAGTTTAATTAGCAGGGGTCCAATTAATTATTGATATCAGAAAGACTAAAAAAATCTTGAGGGGGTAACTTAGTACCGTACCACTTGCGTGGAATTATACAATCGGAACGTAGAATTGTTTCAGGGGGCGAAGATAGGAGGGGTCTTCGGAATTGGGCCGACAAAGGTAGAAATTTTTCCTCCCGGGCCGGGCAGGCATTTCGAGGCTGCGCGGGGGCAAAGGCCGGACAAAGCTCCAATTAGGCGCTGCAGGCTTTGGCAGCATGCCAAAATTGAATTACCTTTCGGAACCGTTCGACTAAGCCCTCAGAATCCCTTCCCTTCCAACATCTTCCCTTCCATTGCAGCTCGATCGAGCGACGATTGTACCGATTCCCATCTCGTTGCACAATCCAACGCCCGCCGGGCGAAACCGTCACCCCTAAATGAAAACGCCATGAAACTGCGCAGCCTCTCCCTTACTGCAAAGGTTATTTTTCTCACCTCCCTGAACCTCACCTTGTACACCATCCTGCCGGTGCAAGGGCAGCCCTGCGCCTCCCAACCCATCACCCGGTGGAACCACCTCACCCCCGCCCAGCGGCAGGCACTGGACCTCGGAGGGGTCGTTTCGGGATTCCACACCGGGTTTTGCACCCAAGGCGGCGCCCCCATCCTGGTGAGCATCAGCGCCGGGCCTTCCCCTGCTTCCGGATTCGGGTTTTTGAACAACGAAGCCCCCGGGGTTTACGGCACCCAGAGTTTCGACAACCGCCGGGAGCTGGCCGGGGCTGCCGGGAACCAGTACTGCTTCACTTTCAGCGAACCGGTGGCAATGGCGGTGCATTCCTTCGAGCACAGCCACTTCGTGCGCTCGGAAAAAATCGTCCTCACCGCCCTGAACAACGGGAACCCCGTCCCCCTGAAAGGAGCTTTCAACCTGCCGGCCGGCGCCCTGACGGGCAACAACACCCACCAACTCACCTTCTCGGCGGACGGGTTCGAGGACTACGGTTTGGGGTGGAGCGCCCACACGGACGGCGCCCCCCTGACCATGCTTTGCGTGGACTACTCCTCCTCGGAACCCTCGCCGGGGCGGGAGCCCTTCAGCATCGAGCTGTGCGCCGAGCGCTGCCTGTTCGACGACCCCGTAGCCTGCACCGGCTTGCCCACACCCCCACCCTCCTGCAGCATCCTGCCGGAGGTGCTCGTCACGAAAAATTTCGTCGGCGTGGACCTGGCCGCCAGCGGCATTCCCGGCCATCTCGACGTGACGTATCAGGTCACCATGACGAACCTGAGCTCCACCGCCCTGCTGGATGCCTTCCTCGACGACGACCTCGTGGGCTTCTTCGGGGGGGCGTTCATGGGGCTCAGCTCCCCGCCGCAAATCGTCGCGCCGCCCGTTCCGACCGGTGCCGCCCTGAATCCGAATTTCAACGGCTTCACCGACATCAACATCCTGGGGCCCAGTTTCATCAAGGCGGGGGCTTCCTTCACCGTTCAGTTCACCGTGGAAATCGACCCGATGGGCAACCCCGAGCTGAGCAGCTTCCTGAACCAGGCGGTCGGCGGCGGCACGGACGGCAACCAGCTGAACGTCTCGGACCTCAGCAACCTGGCGTCGAACCCCCTTGTGCCCGGCAGCCCGGTCGTCGTGCTGCCCGCCCAGGACCTGACCGTCATCATGAACCCCAACGGCTCGGTGCCCATCCCCGTCGAGGACTGGCTGGATGACAACGGCGGCGCCGTGTTCAGCGTGCCCGGCTGCGAGCCCGTGCTCTGGACCAACGACTTCGACCCGGCCGACTTCAGCGGCTGCGGCCCCATCGCCGGCAGCGTCACCGTCACTTTCACCGCCGTCAATGCCTGCGGCATGAGCTTCTCCACCACCGCCACCTACACCATCGTGGACGACATGCCCCCCATGTGGCTCACCATCGCCCACGACAACGACCTGCACCTCGATTGCAGCGACCCCGACGCCCCGCAAATCATACAAGACTGGCTGGAGTTCATCTCCACCACCTGCATCTCCGACGTCAGCATCCCGCTCACCGTGACGAATGACTTCGACGGGCTGGAGGGCCCCTGCGTCAACGGGGAAGGCAATGAGGTGGTCACCTTCACCGCCACCGATGCCTGCGGCAACAGCGCCGACCTGCAGGCCACCATCTTCTTCACCGACACCACCGCCCCGGTCTTCCTCGTCGAGCCCATGAACGTGCACTTCGATTGCGTGGACGGCGCCCAGGACGCCTTCGACGAGTGGCTGGCCAACAACGGCTTCGCCGAAGCCACCGACTTCTGCCTCGACTTCGCCTGGAGCACCGACCCCCCGAACCCCACCCTGGACCTCAGCGACCCCTGCAATGCCAGCACCACCGTGACTTTCCTGGCCACCGACGAATGCGGCAACGTGGACTCCCGCACCGCCACCTTCTCCGTCGGCGACACCCTGCCCCCCACCCTCACCCCCCTCGACTCCCTCTTCATAGGGCTGAACAGCGGCGACACCCTCATCGTCGATTGCGACGCCATCCCCGCCTTTGACCTCAGCGATGTCAGCGCTTCCGACAATTGCGACGACAGCCTCGAAACCACCATCATCTCCGCCCTCGTGCCCCTCGATTGCGAAACGGACGGCTTCCTCCAATGGCAGCAGGTGGTCTGGAGCGCCACCGACGACTGCGGCAACACCGGCAGCTTCACCCTCAACATCCTCGTCCAGGACACCGTGCCCCCCACCCTCACCCCCCTCGACTCCCTCTTCACAGGGCTGAACAGCGGCGACACCCTCATCGTCGATTGCGACGCCATCCCCACCTTCGACCTCAGCGATGTCAGCGCTTCCGACAATTGCGACGACAGCCTCGAAACCACCA
>CAZBYX010000076.1:0-4619 GCA_964496055.1 uncultured Saprospiraceae bacterium | reverse complement strand
GGCAGCTTCACCCTCAACATCCTCGTCCAGGACACCGTGCCCCCCACCCTCACCCTCACCGATTCCATCTTCCAGGGGTTCAGCAGCGGCGACACCGTCATCGTCAACGGGTGCCTGCCCTTTTCGTTGCCCAGCATCACTGTGAGCGACAACTGCGACCCCGACCCCACGGGCAGCATCTCCTCCTCCGCCATGCCCCTCGAATGCACCCCCGAAGGCTTCGTCGAGTGGATTCAGACGACCTGGACGGTCGCCGACCACTGCAACAACACCACCGAATTCACCCTGAACTTCTTGCGCCGCGACACCGTCCCGCCCCAACTCATCCCCCAAACCCCAAACGTCCTTGGCCTGAGCAGCGGCGACACCCTCATCCTGCCCTGCGACAGCCTGCCGCCCTTCGTGCCCGAAGATTTCCGCGCCGTGGACAACTGCACCGACTCGGTGGAGGTCTTGCTGTCGGCTTTCCTGGTCACCTTCGATTGCGAAGCCACCGGCTTTCTGGAAAAACAGCAATTCACCTGGATTGCCACGGATGACTGCGGCCTGCAGGATTTCTTCGAGCTGGTGGTCCTGTTCGTGGACACCGTGCCCCCGGAATTCATCTTCGTGCCGCCCCCCGACACCAACCAGTGCCCGGGCGACTTCGTCTTCGGCGACCCGCTCGTGGTCGATTGCTCGGGCTTCACCCTCACCCACGAGGACGTGCAGGTGGGCGACGGCTGCCCCGCCCCCAGCACCATCACCCGCATCTGGACGGCCACCGACCTGTGCGGCAACACCAGCACGGCTTCCCAGACCGTCACCAACATCCCGCCGCCCTTCACCCTTGCCGTCATCGCCCCGCCCGACACCAGCTTCGCCTGCCACGAAAACCCCCAGTTCGGCGCTCCCGAAATAATAATCGAATGCCCCGTTGGGTTATTGGAGCTCACCTTCGAGGACTCCCCCGCACCCGGTGATTGCTCGGTGCCTTTCTCCATCACCCGCACCTGGACGGCCCGCGACCAGTGCGGCAACGAAGCCTCCGACAGCCAGACCATCACCCTCGGACCCGACACCCAGCCCCCCGTCTTCGACCCCGCCAACCCCGACACCCTCACCGTGGATTGCGCCGCCATGAGCTCCCCGCCCCTCGTGACCGACTCCTGCGGCTCGGTGAGCCTCAGCTTCACCGACAGCACCCTCATGGGCGATTGCAGCACCGGGCTGCTCATCCACCGCATCTGGACGGCCACCGACCTGTGCGGCAATGCCGCCGACTTCCCGCAGGTGCTCCTCACGGGGCCCGACACGGTGCCGCCGGTGTTCACCTTCGTGCCCGAAACGGCCTTCTTCGACTGCGAGGACAGCCTCTTCTTCCTCCAGGCCACCGCCATGGACATCTGCACCGACGTGGAAATCACCTTCACCGACACTGTCATCGGGGTGCCCGACTGCGACCTGGGCATCGGCTGGGAGGTGCGCCGCATCTGGAAAGCCACCGACGCCTGTGGAAACATGGCCTTCGACACCTCCCGCGCCATCGTCATCCCGGGGTTGTTCAACGGCAACCCCATCGCTTTCATCCAGGTGCCCGCCGACCGCGAACTGGCCTGCGGCGAAATGCCGGACTTCGGACAGGCCCTGGCCGCCTCCATCTGCGGCCCCGTGAGCATCAGCTACGAAGACAGCACCGAACCCGGCTGCATGGGCACCCGCAAATACATCCGCACCTGGACGGCCACCGACACCTGCGGCCACGCCGTCAGCGCCGTCACCACCCTGACCCGCCCCGACGACACCGAACCGCCCGTCTTTTCCTTCCTGCCCGAAGACAAGGAAATGCCCTGCGGCGCCGTACCTCAGTTCGACAACCCGGCCGCCCTGGACGAGTGCTCCGGCGTCACGATGAGCATCGAGACCTCCGTGGAGGTGGACGACTGCACCCAGGGCTGGCGCCTCACCCGCCGCTGGACGGCCACCGACGGATGCGGAAACGTCGCAGCCGTGGAGCAAACCCTCTCCTACCCCCCCGATGAGGAACCGCCCCTCTGGGAGGACTACCCCGCCTACCTGGAAATGAGCGCCGAAGAATTCGAAAACTGGCAACTGCCCGACCCCCAAACCCTCGATTGCTCGCCCGTGGACTACGAGCTGGCCGAAGACATCCAACAGGACTGCGACGCCCGATACCACCGCTTTAACTGGCGCGCCACCGACCTGTGCGGCAACAGCAGCGACCACCTGCTGGAAGTGAAAATCACGGACGCGGCCTTCGCCCTCGAAGTGCGCCCCCCCGCCTCCATCGATTGCGGGGAAAGTGCCTTCCTCCTGGCCGAAGCCTTCAACGCCTCCGGCAACGTGGCCTACGAATGGAGCTTCGTGGACAACCCCTTCGGCTGGACCCTGCTGGGCAACCCCTACGAACCCACGATTCAGGTGGTCGCGGGTGAGGGGGCGGCCACCCTGTTGCTCACCGCCGTCGACGAGGGCGGCTGCTCCGCCGCAGTCGAGGTGCCCCTGGAATGCCAGACCACCACCGCCGCCGAGGAACTGCCCGGCGTGCAGGCGCTGCGCGTCTTCCCCAACCCCTTCCGCGACGAACTCCACATCGCCCTGCAGAGCCCCGCCGAAACGGAGCTGCAATACACCCTGCGCGACTTGCTCGGCCGACCCATCCTGAGCGGCACGTGGAACCTGAACGCCGGCAAACAGCACCGGACGCTCCGCACCCGCAAACTGCCCGCAGGTGCCTACTTCCTGGTGTTGAAATCCGGGAATGGAACGAGAATGGTGAAGGTGGTGAAAGAATGAGGCGGGGGTTCCCTTGGAGATTGTTGAACAAGTAAATATTGGTACAAACCACAAGGGATCCTTTGAAAGTTCCTAACCTGAATCCGAAACAAAGTAGGCGAGGCACTCCTCGCCAGGGCATCCAGCTAGTACGAACTTATTGGGTTTACAATGCAAAGAAATTAAGAAGATTTTGAATCACGAAAAATTGCATAATTGTTTGCTTTAAACTTAAGATTTAACTCCAAAAGAAAGTAGCTTTTGGAAGCTCATTTACGACAAACCAATAGTTCTCTTTTTCCTTGATATACCTGTAGGAATTCATTCAACTTTCAAGATAATTTAAAAAATACTTTATGTGTAGTTGCTTTTGAATTATTCCTTCTTTTCATGTAATTTGCCCTTGAATTTTTCTTCACTCAAAAATCGTTCAAATATGAAAACTCTTCTCAGCTTCTCAGCTTCTCAGCTTCTCAGCCTCAAGAACACTCGTTTTGTTTTTGTTGTTAATGCCACTAATTCTCGCCTCCCAACCACCTGCACCTACATTACATGCTCCCAATTCCACAAATAACACGAATAATTTTTGGGATCCAGCCTCAGCACCGATTAATTATAATTTTCCTACTAATTCTTCGGTCATTATTGACCATGATACTAACTGTAGCGATGAGCCAAATTTTGATGCGTGTGCAAATGTTTTTCCTTCTTTAGTATTACATGGATCTGGAACTCCTTTTCATAGTGCTCTTTTGTTAGGAAACAATGGTCATGTGCAATTGAGACGATCTCTGAACTCTTCTATAGGTATGGTTTTTAGTACCTATTGGGCAAATGACAGTGAAAACTATTCCCTGAATTCCCAAGGGGGGTATATTTCGTTTCAACCAAGAAGTACCCAAGCATCTCAAGATGGGTCTTATCAGCCTGGGACCGATGCAATGCGCATCATTCCTGGAGGTAATGTTGGGATTGGAACAGCTAATCCTTCAGAACAGCTTCATACAACTAAAGGGGTCCGTTTTGAAGGTCTTACATTTACAAATGCTTATTCTGACTTTTTGGTTAGAGATCAGGATGGCAAGTTATACTACACTAATTTAGAATTGGACGAATACATTACTTCTTCATGCAATTCTCCAAACTTTTTCCCACTCTTAGGTGGAACTAACAATAAAGAATTATTCTGTTCAATTATGTCCCAAAGATTGGTTTCAGGATGCACTGGAGAGCAACATGAATCTATTGGAGTAAACGGTCCCCCAATTGGATTCGCGTTCAGCGGAGAAACTTGTCACGACATTTACTTTACAGTCCACGGAAGCGCATTTGCAGCAGGAGGATTGTGGATCGCATCAGACTCCAGAATAAAGAAAAACATAGAACCAATCCAACCAAGTGATGCATTGAAAAAAGTAATATCTTTAAGGCCGGTAAATTATGACTTTGCGCTAAATGATAACTCTTTTGATATAAAGGGGCTGCCAAAGGGTCGTTCAACTGGCTTAATTGCGCAAGAAGTTGCAGAGGTTATTCCAGAGGCTGTAGGTGTAAGTGAAAATGAGTTAATGGTGTTAAATTACGATGTTTTAACTCCCTACTTAATTGGAGCAATTAAATCCCAACAAGAAATCATTGAAAGCCAACAACAAAAAATTTATGAATTAGAAATTAGATTAGAATTAATCGAAGAACTACTAGCCAATAACAAAAAGAGCAACTCATTGAAAACTACATTAAGGGAAGGAAATACTAAATTGGAAGTGTTTCCCAATCCAAGTAAGCCGAGATCAAATGCAAACTTTTAACCTCAGTTATGAAACACTACATGCCATCAATCCATC
>CAZBYX010000075.1:0-14393 GCA_964496055.1 uncultured Saprospiraceae bacterium | reverse complement strand
CCTCCTCACCGACCCCCTCGGCCAAACCCTCCTTTCCCTCCCCCCGAACTCCCACACCCTTTCCCTCCAACACTTGCCGCCCGGCCTCTACCTGCTCCACCTCCAATTCGAGGAGGCTCGCCTGACCCGAAAGGTGCTAATCAGCCGCTGAGGGCTCACCCACCGAAAGCAAAAAGCCCCCGTGCGGGGGCTTTTTGCTTGTCCCCGAAAAGTCGTTCGGGGGAGGGTTCCAAACCGAGGGAGTCGGCTACACCTGCATGTACATCACCTCCTTGACGGCCTTGATGATTTTGGTCGGGTTGGGCAGGTACTCCTCCACGAGGGTGGGGGCATAAGGGAGGGAGGTGTCGGCGGAGTTGACGCGCAGGACGGGGGCGTCGAGGTAGTCGAAGGCGAATTTCTGGACTTCGAAAGCCACCTCGGCGGAGATGCTCGCCAGGGGCCAGGATTCGTCCACGACGACGAGGCGGTTGGTCTTCTTGACGCTTTCCACGATGGTGTGGTAGTCCAGCGGCCGGATGGTGCGCAGGTCGATGACTTCGGCGGATATGCCTTCCTTTTGGAGTTCCTCGGCGGCTTTCAGGGCCTGAATCATCATTTTGTTGTAGGAGACGAGGGTCACGTCCGTGCCCGGCCGCCGCACGGCCGCCACGCCGATGGGCACCAGGTATTCTTCTTCGGGCACCTCCCCCTTGTAGCCGTACATGATTTCGGACTCCATCATGCAGACGGGGTCGTCATCGCGGATGGCGGATTTGATGAGGCCCTTGGCGTCGTGGGGGTCGATGCAGGAGACGACTTTGACTCCGGGCAGGTTGCCCAGCCAGCTTTCGAAGGTCTGGCTGTGTTGTTGGGCGAGCTGGCCGGCGGAGCCGGTGGGGCCGCGGAAGACGATGGGGCATTTGAAATCGCCGGCCGACTGGCTGAGGGTTTTGGCGGCGTTGTTGACAATCTGGTCGAAGGCCAGGACGGCGAAGTTCCAGGTCATGAATTCGACGATGGGGCGCAGGCCGTTCATGGCAGCGCCCACGCCCACGCCGGCGAAGCCCAGCTCACTGATGGGGGTGTCGATGACGCGCTCGGGCCCGAACTCGTCGAGCATGCCCTTGCTCACCTTGTAGGCGCCGTTGTATTGGCCGACCTCTTCGCCCATGAGGAAGACGTTGGGGTCGCGGCGCATTTCTTCCACCATTCCTTCGCGGATGGCTTCGCGCAATTGAAGCATTCTGGCCATAGGAAATCGAGGTTTGAGGGGCGCCAAGTCGGGTTTGGAGGAGCCGGAACGGGCGCCCGGATTGCGGGGGCAAAAATAATCATTCCTGTCAGGGGGGGAAGGAAAAGGGCGGCGGTCTCAATTTTTGGGCGCCTTGGTGAGCTGGCGGTTGCGCAGCAAGTCCAGTTCTTCCCACTTGCCGGCCAGAATGAGCGCCGCTTGCTGGGGCCAGGTAGGCAGGGATGGGGGGGCAGGTTCGATGCCGGCCTGGGCGAGCACTTTTCGCAGGGCTTCGGGCTGGGCACCTGCCAGTTGCTGCCAGGTACGGATGCCGGCGTCGAAAAGGCCCTGCTCGATGCGGCTGTCCACGCCGAGGATGATTTTGAAATCATCGCAGGGCTGGGGGCTGTCGGCTATTTTCTCGAAGAAGCGCTCCAGCTTGGTGGGTGCGGGGTTTTCTTCGTCGAAGTCGCTGCCGAGGGCCTTGCGCTGAAAATCGAGCAAAGCCCCCCAACGGCCTTCCAGCGCCAATTTGGCCTGGTGGGGCCAGGTGGAGGGGTCCAGGGCTTTGAAGCGCTCCCCGCCGGAGGAGAGGATGCTGCGCAAGATGACGCCGTCGGCGCGGGCCAGGTCTTTCAATTCTTTGATGCCGTTCTGGAAGAGGATTTTCTCCACTTTGGGGCTGATGCCCGAAACCAGCTGCAGTTTTCGGGGCATGAAGGGGCTGGCGATGAGGTGGGAGAAAAGGTTTTCGATGCGGGTGGGTTTGGGGGGGGCGTCGGGGTTCAGGGTGCGCAAGACCTGGCGCTGCACGCGCAACAGCTCGCCCCATTGGCGGCGCCGAAGGAGGATGGCCTGGTCGGGCCAGCTTTCCAGCAGGGCTTGGGAATGTTTGTCTTCGTCGGGGAAGATTTCCCGCAAGCGGGACAGGGAGCATTCGGCGAGAGCGGCCAGGTCCTCGATTTTTTCGGCCCGGAGCCGCTCGACGTCTTCCCCCCCCAAACCCTCGATGAGCTTGAGATTTTCGTTGTGCAGCCAGGCCCGGAAGAGGCTGGACACCACCGGCGCCGGCCGGATGCCTCCGGCGGGCTGCTCCTCCCGCACCTCGAGGGCTTCGGGCTTGGTTTTTTTCCGGGGAGCGGCCGTGGTTGCCTTCGGAGAGGACGGCGCCTGGGACTGTCCGCTGCGCCCTTTGCGAGAACGCCGCTTTTCGCTTTCCCATTGCTTTTTCTCCTCGAGCAGTTCGAGCAATTGCTCGTTGAGGTCTTTGAGTTTGCCGGCCAGCTCGAAGTTGGTTTTTTCCTGGTCGGCGCGGGCCAATTGCAGGTTTTCGAGGGCTTCCCGGGTGTCCTTGAGCTGTTGGAGCGTCTCCTGCAGGCGGGCTTTGGCCTTGTCCAGTTCCACGGCCAGGATGCGGTTGTCCTGTCGAAGGCGGCGCAGCAGGGAGCCGCCGAGCAACCAGCCGAGCAAAAAGGCCAGCGCGGCGGTGCCGAACAGGGCAAGCAATATGGAGACGGTAGTGGTCATAGCATTCGATTCAGGGGCCTATCCCCGGGGGAATCATTCGCGGGTTTCGGCTCGGATGCGGCCGGCTTCGGGGGCATCCGGTGCCACGGGCACCATTTTTACGTGGATGTTGCGCCGCCGGATACCCTTGTCGATGAGGTAGCGGCGGACGGTTTCGACGCGCCGTTGGGCCAGCTTGCGCGCCCCGGCGTCGGTTTCGGGGTAGAAGGCGCTGAGCTCCACCTCCAGCCCGGGATGGGCGCGCAGGTGCCAGCGCAGGTCGCTGAGGGCTTTCAGGGAGGCTTGGTCCTGCAGCGTGAAGTTGGCTTTGCCTTCGCTGAAGGAGAGCAGCGCGGTGTGGTGGTCACCGCCGGCGGGGCGGAAGGCGACGGCCCCGGGGTCATCCGGGCTTTGGGGCTGTTTTTCCTCCTCCACAGGGTGTTCGAAGAAAGTGAACAACACCCCGTTGAGGAGTTTGCCGTCGTGGAAGGGGGAGCTGTCCATTCGAAAGCCCGCTATCTGCAGGCGCTCGGCGGGCACCCCCCCTTTTTTGAGCAAATCGGCTATGGCGGCGGCGCGCGCCTCGCCCAGCGTCGGGAAGCTCGTGCCGTTGCGTTCGGAGGAGGTGTAGAGCCCCGTCAGGCGGAGGTGCAACTCGGGGTGCTTGGTGAGGTGAAGCGCCAGGGCGGCCAGCGCTTCAGCCGTTTCGGGTTCCAGTTGCAATTCGGCGCTGCTCCAATCGAAAGCGAAGGGTTTTTCCGAAGCCACCACGAATTCCCCGGCGGAAAGGATGAACGGTTCTTCGGTCGGGGGCGCATCCATTTGTCGCGGCAGCAAATAGGACCAGCCGGAAATCCAGCCCAGCAAGGCCACACCAACCAGCCAAATCAGGGGTTTGTCCATTGGGACCATTTAATTGGGTGTCGAAAGCAGCGGGAGCGGGTCAAGTTTTCATGCCCGCTCGAGCCCCATGCCAAGACGGTGGCAAAGGCAAATTTGTAAAAGCCTCAAAGCTAATCAATTAGGGGCAGACCCCCAAATGCTGCGGCGAATCAGGGCTCCGCCAGGAAGGGGTAGCGGTAGTCGGTGGGGGGGAGGAAGTTCTCCTTGATGGTTCGGGGGGAGACCCACCGCAGCAGATTGAGGTAGGAGCCGGCCTTGTCGTTGGTGCCGCTGGCGCGGGCTCCGCCGAAGGGTTGTTGCCCGACCACGGCCCCCGTGGGTTTGTCATTGATGTAGAAGTTGCCCGCGGCGTGCCGCAGCTTTTCGGTGGCGGTCTGGATGGCGTGGCGCTCGGTGGCGAAGATGGCCCCCGTCAGGGCATAGGGCGAGGTGGCGTTCACCACTTCGAGGGTTTGTTCGTATTGCTTTTCGGGATAGACGTAAATGGTGAGCACGGGGCCGAAAATCTCCTCGCACATGGTCACGTAGTCGGGTCGGGAGGCGAGCAGGACGGTGGGCTCGATGAAGTAGCCTTCGCTTTTGTCGTAGTTGCCGCCGGCCAGGATTTCCACATCGGCGTCCTTTTTGGCGTTGGCGATGTAGCCGCTGATTTTGTCGAAGGCGCGCTCGTCGATGACGGCGTTGATGAAGTTGCTGAAATCTTCGGGGCTACCCATTTTGAAGGAGGCCAGGTCAGCCAGCAAGCCCTCCCGGATGGTCTTCCACAGGTTGTCGGGGATGTAGGCGCGGGAGGCGGCCGAACACTTCTGCCCCTGGTATTCGAAGGCGCCGCGGCTCAGGGCGGTCACCACTTCGGCCGGGTTGGCGCTGGGATGGACCATGACGAAGTCCTTGCCGCCCGTTTCGCCCACGATGCGCGGGTAGTTGCGGTATTTCTCGATGTTGCTGCCGATGGTCTTCCACAGGTGCCGGAACACGCCCGTGCTGCCCGTGAAATGCAGCCCCGCAAAATCGGGATGGCTGAAGATGATGTCGCCGGCCATGGGCCCGTCCACGAAGATGAGATTGATGACGCCCGGGGGCAAGCCGGCCGCTTCCAGGACCTCCATGATGACCGCGGCGGAATAGATTTGGCTCTCGGCCGGCTTCCACACCACCGTGTTGCCCATCAGAGCGGGGGCGCCGGGCAGGTTGCCCGCTATGGAGGTGAAGTTGAAGGGGGTGATGGCAAAGACGAAGCCCTCCAGGGGGCGGTATTCGAGGCGGTTCCAGGTTCGGGGGGCATTCTCGGGCTGCTGGGCGTAGATTTCCGCCATGTACTGAACGTTGAAGCGGAAAAAGTCGCAGAGCTCCGCCACGCAGTCTATTTCCGCCTGGAACACGTTCTTGCTCTGGCAGAGCATGGTGGCGGCATTCATCCGGGCGCGGAAGGGGCCGCTCAGCAGGTCGGCGGCCTTCAGAAAGATGGCGGCGCGCTCCTCCCAGGGGGTGTTTTCCCAATCCTGGCGGGCGGCCAACGCCGCCTCGATGGCCTTGTGCACGTGGGAGCTGTCGCCCTTGCAAAAGTGCCCCAGGGTGTGCTTCAATTCATGGGGAGGATGAATGGCGATTTGCTCCTTCGTTTTGATTTTCCTGCCCCCGATGGTCATGGGGATGGTCACTTCGCGCTTCTTCGCATCGGCGAGGGCGGCTTTCAGCTCCCGGCGTTCCTCGGAACCGGGGGCGTACGACAAGACGGGTTCGTTTACCGCTACCGGGGGGTCGTAAAATGCATTGGCCATAAAATTCCAGACTTTGAAGGGTGAACGATGGACCGATCCGGGAAGGGGGCCCCTTGTGGCGCTGCAAATGTAAAAAAAGCCGGATGCTCTCGGCGTCTTCCCTTTCCCCGGAAAAGAGCTCCCCCCAAACCGCTCATGCCCCCACCCCGACAAGGTCGAGCACTTCCATAAGGCGGCGGATGGTGAAATCCGGGTGGATGGTTTGAGGTTCGGGGACGTGGCCGGTGGGGTTGAACCAGCAGGTCGGGAGGCCATAGTTTCGACCGCCCTGAATGTCGGAGCGGAGGCTGTCGCCCACGACGAGCACCTCCGCCCGGGCCGGCTGCCCCGCCCGCCGAAACGCTTCTTCGAAAAAGGCGACCTGGGGCTTGGCGCACCCGATTTCATCGCTGACGACGATGGTTTCGAAATAACCGCTCAGGTCGGCGCGCGCCAGGCGGGTGCGCTGCACCTCCTTCAAGCCGTTGGTGATGACGGCCAAACGCACCCCCCGCTCCCGGAGGGTCTCCAGCACCTCCCGCGCCCCCGGAACCAGATGCCGCTGCTGGGCCAGCCGCTCCAGGTAGCAGGCGTTCATCTCCAGGGGGTCGCGCCAGCTGCCGATGGCATCGAGAAACTGCCGGAAGCGCTCGAAGCGCAGTTCCTCCCCCTGCATCCGACCACGCTCGAAGGCCTCCCAGCAGGCGTCGTTGATGCGCTTGTAGAGGTAGTGGCGGGCATCGCCCCCCGGCAAATCGAAGGCGCGCATGGTTTCCTCGAAGGCTACCCTTGCAGCCATCTTGAAATCGAGCAAGGTGTTGTCCACATCGAAAAAGACCCAGGAATAATTCATAATGGACCGGAGGTGGTTTGGAGGATTCGGGAATGCTGCCCGCTAAGCCAACCCTGTGAGGATTTGAGGAGGCCGCCCGCCAGGGCAGCCCCTTGTGGATTCGAGGATTTGAGGAGGCCGCCCACGAGGACAGCCCCTTGAGGATTCGAGGATTCGAGGAGGCCGCCCACGAGGCCAGCCCCTTGAGGATTCGAGGATTTGAGGAGGCCGCCCGCGAGGACAGCCCCTTGGGGATTCGAGGATTTGAGGATTGAGTCCACTGCAAAAAGGGTTGCAGGTCTGAATTTTAAAGTTTATTTCTTTGGTTATCAATGATTTATTCAAATCCTCGATTCCTCAAATCTTCGGTTCCTCGGCGAAATTGGACCTTTTGCAGCAGACTCAATCCTCGGTTCCTCGGTTCCTCAAATCCTCCTTGCGTGCTATTCATCCTCATCCGCCGGTGCTATAATTGTCACCTGCCCGAAACCTCCCGCCCCATTGGCTCACAAACGAATTTCGGGGGGCAGGAAGGGGCTGGCGTCCCCTCCGCCGCGGATGATTTCGCGCACGATGGTGGAGCTGATGTGCGAATAGGCCGGCTGGCTGATGAAAAAGACCGTTTCGATGCCCCCGCCGACGATGTGGTTGAGCTGGGAGATGGTCTTCTCGTAATCGAAATCGCTGGCGTTGCGCAAACCGCGGAGCAAATACCGGGCACCGATGCTGCTGCAAAAGTGCGCCGTCAGCCCTTCGAAATGCGCCACTTCCACGGCCGCGTCTTTCTGGAACACCCGCCGCAGCCAGTCCAGGCGCTGCTCCAGCGGGAAAAGGTAGCTCTTCTGGGAATTGACCCCGATGGCCACCACGATTTTGTCGAACAGCGGCGCCGCCCTACGAACCAGGTCCACGTGGCCGATGGTGATGGGGTCGAAGGAACCCGGAAAGACGGCGATTTTGCTCATGTTCCTCGTTTGGCATCGGAGGCAGTTTCACCCCTCCGAGCGTGGCGATTCAAAGCAGGCGGGCGTAAAGTTGGTAATTTTCTTCGTCGAAGCAAACGAAGAGGATGCGCTCCAGCGGGGGTTCCGATTCCAGAAAAGCACGCACCGCCCCTACGGCCACGCGCGCCGCCCGCTCTTTGGGGAAGCCATACACCCCGGTGCTGATGTTGGGAAAGGCCACGGACTTCAAGCCGCGTTCCACGGCCAGTCGAAGGCTGTTGCGGTAGCAATCGGCCAGCAGGCGGTCCATCTCCTCCGGGCGGGCAGGGTCCCAGACGGGACCGACGGTGTGAATGACGGCCCGGGCGGGCAAACGCCCGGCGGTGGTGATGACGGCCTCGCCGGTGGGGCAGCCCCCCTGCCGTTCGCGGATGAGCTTACACTCCTCCATGATGGCCGGCCCTCCGGCGCGGTGGATGGCGCCGTCCACCCCGCCCCCACCCCTCAAACCCGAGTTGGCGGCATTGACGATGGCATCCACTTCGACTTTGGTGATGTCGCCGCGAAGAAGTTCGATGCGGGTCATGGCGTTCCTTTTTGCCCGGAGATTTACAAAATTTCCTGCAAATTGCCAGCCTGCCATGTCGCCCGACTGAAAATCCCCCCGCTCATGAACCGACTTCGCCTCACCCTTTTCTCCCTCCTGCTATCGGCCCTGCTGGCCGGCCAAGAGGTTGTTCCCATCGTTGCCCATTTACCCCTCGATACATTGCCCCCGGGCAGTGCGGCCCGATACTGGCTCCAGATGGGGGAAGACCCCCTCGGTCGGCCGATGACGGTGCCGGTGCTGGTAAAAAAAGCTGAGCAACCGGGGCCGGTGCTTGGGGTGGTGGCCGCCATTCACGGCAACGAACTGAACGGAATCGCCGTCCTTCACCGGCTGTTTCAGGAGCTGGACACGACGGCCCTGCAGGGCACCCTCGTCGGGGTGCCGGGACTGAACCCTCCGGGCCTATTGCTGCATCAGCGCGCCTTCTTCGACGGGCAAGACCTCAACCGCCTCTTTCCGGGGCGCCCCGACGGCAACGAAGGGCAACAATGGGCGCACGCCATTGCCGAAAGACTGCTTCCGCACTTCGACCTGCTCATCGACCTGCACACCGCCAGCTTCGGCCGGGAAAACACTTTCTACGTTCGGGCGGATATGCAGGACAGCCTGCTCGCCGTGCTGGCTGCGGCCTTTCAGCCCGACCTCATTCTGCATAGCGAAGGCGCGCCCTCCGCAGGAGGAACGGGACGCACCCTTCGGGCACAGGCTACGGAAAACGGAATTCCCACCCTGACCCTCGAATTGGGCAACCCCCAAATCTTCCAGCCGGAAATGGTGCGACGAGGGCTGGAGGGCCTGCGGCGTGTGCTCATCCATCTCGATATGTTGTCGGGTGAGAACCCCGCGGAGACGGCTTCCATCCCCGTTTGTCGGCGCTCTTTTTGGCTGTACACTGACCGGGGCGGCTGGCTGGAAGTCCTGCCCGAGTTGGGGGAACGGGTGCGGGCGGGAGCGCCCATCGCCCACTTGCGCAACGCCTTCGGAGATGTCATTCAAACCTACACCGCCCCCGAAGCCGGCATCGTCATCGGTCGGAGCAGCAACCCGGCAGCCGCCGCCGGCGCCCGCATTTTGCATCTGGGGGTCTTTTGAAGCGCCCGAAATTTCATAGCTTTAGCTCCTCTTGCCCAAGCAATTGAACACCGCTACCGCCCATCTCCTTTTTCAAAACCGAACCCCCGGAAAGCGAATCACCCGACGCCCCGCCGTCTGCGCATTCCTTTTCCGGGCGGAGGAAAAATCTGTGCACGATGAAAGCCAACGCCCTACTCCTCGCCCTGCTCACCTTCGTCAGTCTGTCCCTCTTCGGGCAGAAGCAAAAGAAAGCTACCCCCGAAACGGACAAACCCAAATCCGCCCTGAACGACGGCACCTTCGCCGGCCTGAAGTGGCGCAACATCGGCCCGGCCTTCACTTCCGGCCGCATCGCCGACATCGCCATCCATCCCCAGGACGAAAACACCTGGTACGTGGCCGTCGGCTCCGGCGGCGTGTGGAAAACGGAAAACGCCGGGGTGACCTTCACCCCCATCTTCGACGACCAGCCCTCCTACTCCATCGGCTGCGTGACCATCGACCCCTCCAACCCCCACATCGTGTGGGTGGGAACGGGTGAGAACGTCGGCGGGCGCCACGTCGGCTACGGCGACGGGGTGTACAAAAGCATGGACGGCGGCCGCAGCTGGAAAAACATGGGCCTCAAAGAGTCGGAGCACATCAGCAAAATCATCGTCCACCCCGAAAACTCCGACGTCGTGTGGGTGGCCGCCCAGGGACCCCTCTGGAGCAGCGGCGGCGAGCGCGGCCTGTACAAAACCACCGACGGCGGCAAAACCTGGAAGCAGGTGCTCAGCGTGGACGAATGGACCGGCGTGACCGACCTCGTCATGGACCCCCGCGACCCCGACCGCCTCTACGCCGCCTCCTGGCAACGCCACCGCAACGTCGCCGCCTACATGGGGGGCGGGCCCGGCTCCGGCATCTGGCGCAGCACCGACGGCGGCGAAACCTGGGAAAAACTCTCCAAGGGCCTTCCCCAGGGCAACCTCGGCAAAATCGGCCTGGCCATCTCCCCCCAAAACCCCGACATCCTCTACGCCGCCATCGAACTCAACCGCCGCAAAGGCGCCGTCTATCGCAGCACCGACCGCGGCTCTTCCTGGGAGAAGCGCTCCGACGCCGTCTCCGGCGGCACCGGCCCCCATTACTACCAGGAACTCTACGCCAGCCCGCACCACTTCGACCGCATCTACCTGATGGACGTGCGCATCCAGGTCAGTGACGACGGCGGCAAAACCTTCCGCCGCCTCTCCGAACGCGACAAGCACTCCGACAACCACGCCATGGCCTTCCGACCCTCCGACCCCGACTACCTCCTCGTCGGCTCCGACGGCGGCCTCTACGAAAGCTTCGACCTGGGCCAAACCTGGCGCTTCTTCGACAACCTGCCCATCACCCAGTACTACAAGGTCGCCGTCGATGACGCCGAGCCCTTCTACAACGTCTTCGGCGGCACCCAGGACAACGGCTCCCACGGCGGCCCCAGCCGCACCGACACCCGCCACGGCATCCGCAATGCCGACTGGTACAAAACCCTCGGCGCCGACGGCCACCAGTCCGCCACCGAACCCGGCAACCCCAACATCACCTACGCCGAAACCCAACAGGGCGGCCTGCACCGCATCGACCGCATCACCGGCGAGCAGATCTTCATCCAGCCCCAACCCGATGCCGGAGAAAAGCACGAACGCTACAACTGGGACGCCCCCATCCTCGTCTCCCCCCACAACCCCCAACGCCTCTACTTCGCCTCCTACCGCGTCTGGCGCAGCGATGACCGCGGCGACAACTGGACGCCCATCTCCGGCGACCTCACGCGCGACCAGGAACGCATCACCCTGCCCATCATGGGCAAAACCTGGAGCTGGGACGCCCCCTGGGACTTCCTCGCCATGTCCACCTACAACACCATCACCTCCCTGGCCGAATCCCCCCTCCAGGAAGGCCTCATCTACGCCGGCACCGACGACGGCCTCCTCCAGGTCACCGAAGACGGCGGCCAGACCTGGCGCCGCATCGAGGTGGGCAGCCTGCCCGGCGTGCCCGCCACCGCCTTCGTCAACGACATCAAAGCCGACCTCTTCGACGCCAACACCGTGTACGTCGCCCTCGACAACCACAAATTCGGCGACTTCAAACCCTACCTGCTGAAAAGCACCGACCGCGGCCGCACCTGGAGCAGCATCGCCGGCGACCTTCCCGACCGCACTCTCGTCTGGCGCCTGGTGCAAGACCACGTGAAGCCCGAGCTCCTCTTCGTGGGCACCGAATTCGGCGTCTTTTTCACCATCGACGGAGGCGGGAAATGGATAAAACTCAAAGGCGGAATGCCCACCATCTCCATTCGGGACCTCACCATCCAGCGCCGGGAAAACGACCTGGTGGCCGCCTCCTTTGGGCGGGGCTTCTTCATCCTCGACGACTACACGCCCTTGCGTGAGGTGTCCGAAGCGCAGCTCGCCCAGGAAGCCACCCTTTTCCAGCCCCGCAAAGCCTGGTGGTACTTCGAGCGCAGCATCGTCAGTGCTCAGGGTGCCAGCCACTACACCGCCCCCAACCCGCCCTACGGAGCCGTCTTCACCTACCACCTGGCTGAGGGCTACACCACCAAAGAAGCCGAGCGGAAAAAGCACGAAAAAGAACTGGAGAAAAAAGGCGAGCCCGTCACCTTCCCCGGCTGGGATGCCATCGAGGAGGAAATGGCACAGGAAAAGCCCAAAGTCTGGCTCACCGTCCGCGATGAAGCCGGAAACGTGGTGCGCAAAATCCAGGGGCCCACGAAGAAAGGCTTCCACCGGGTGGCCTGGGACCTGCGCCACGCCTCAAAAAGCGCCATCCGTCTGGACCAGCCCCGTCGGGAGGAAGGGCAGCGCTTCTTCGGCGGCGACCGCGGTCTTTTGGCTACGCCCGGCACCTACACCGTGACCCTCTCCAAGGAAATCGACGGGGTGGAAACCACCTTGAGTGAACCCATCGCCTTCGAAGTGGTACCGCTGCGCAAGGGCGCCCTCGAACCCAAGCCCGTCGACGTCATGGCCGCCTATCGCGAACGGGTCGAGGACCTGCAACGCGAAACCTCCGCCCTCGACTACCTGCTCGAAACGAGCAAGAAGAAAATCCGAGCCCTCGAAACGGCCGTGACCCGCGCCGAACGCGACCTGGGCGACCTGCCCGACCGCCTCAACCAGCTCGAGCGGGAATTGCGGGAAATCGACCAAGCCGTCAACGGCAGCCCCGCCAAACGCGAGGTGGGCGAGAAAACCGCCCCCACCATCCGCCAGCGCATGCGCGTGGCCTTCGAAGGCATCTCCTTCTACGGCCCCACCCCCTTGCACCAGCGCAGCCTCGAAATCGCAACGGCCGAGCTCAACCAGCACAAGCCCCGCCTGCTGAAAATCGCCCAGGAAGACATTCCCGAACTCGAAAAAGCCCTGCTCGAAGCCGGTGCTCCCCTCATCGAGGGGCAAATGGTCTTGCCGGGTGAAGAGCACTGACCCTTGCCTTCTCCCCCCCAACCAGAAGCCGCTCCCCCACGAGGGAGAGCGGCTTCGTCCTTTCAAGGGAAAAAAGTCTGCAAAAATATGTCTGGACGGGAGCGGGAAAAGAAGCCGGCCCGATTACAGGTCCGGTGATTCATGACGAATACATTGCAGGGCGATCACACCCTGTTGCTCAAATCTTCGGTTCCTCAAATCCTCCTTGCGTGCTTTTCATCCTCATTCCCCGGCGCTAAATTCGAAAGAGTCAAAAACTCCATTGCCCAATTTGGGAACAAAAAGCTCAAAAACCAAATTGGTGGCTTTCACTCGGATTTTACTTAAATCCAAATCGAAGAAAAAATAATTCAAATCGTAGAAATCCTCTATTTTTTTATCAAAGCTACAAAAGCCAAACGGTATCAGGAAACGCAAGATAAAGCGACCAAAGAAGGGTTCATTCAAAGTCTTTTCAGCAATTATGTCAAAAAAGGAATGGAAAAGTGGCTCCTGGCTTTGTAAGTTCAGGAATGAAAAGAACTTGCAATAGTCACTCAAAGGATAGTATTTCCGGCCGGTTATAAAAAAAGCAAACAGGAGATTTCCGGCCACGTTTTGGACCAAACCTCCTGGGAAATAATCATTTCGGCTCCAATCATACTCCTCCAGATAAGCCTGAAGTAATTCCACATAGGTCCTGGAGGGGTTTTCAAGGGCCTGCCTCCCTTTTTTAGTCAGCAACAAATGGTTTTTTCGCTTACGCAAGAACCCCACCATTTGACAAACCTCTCTAACGATCCTCAGGGCGGAATAATGACTTTCTCGAAGTCGTTTAATCGAAGACTCTTTCCAATCCACAAGAATTCCGAGCTGGGATATCTCCTTCACGAGTTTGGTCGGCAAATTCCCTCTGGACGTGAGTTTCAGAGGTTCCTTTTCAAGCACTCCATTCAATAGCGCATACGCCAGTTGAAGGAAAGGTGCCTGCTGAACTTCGGCCTCGGGGAGGTTTTTATTCAAGGCTAGCGGGGAGCCTGGGCTGAATGGGTTCATAAAGGAAAAATCTATGGGTGCCCCCAGAGGCATAAGGAATTTGTCCAGGATTTCCTTTCCGATGGGGCCGCTTTTATCCGCCACGAAATCGTAAAATTCATCTTTCAGCCAGGCCAATGCTTCCGAGTGCGCCCCCCAAGCATGCCAGCCTCCAATGACTATAAAATCTTCGGCTTCCTCGACCGAACCCCTTAGATAGGAATCCGGTATGTCATGCTCCTCCAAGTGCAATAATTCCCCAAAAAAAAGTCGGTTTGGCAAGTGAAGGTTCAGTCTAAAGGCCTGCCACAAAGAAGACCGCGCTTCGTCTATTTCATTTTTGAGAAAAAGAAACAGGATTTTCAAGTATGTCATATGGATGGAACCATCCTCCCCAAAACGCTGAAACAAAGGCTCTGCAAGATCCAGTTCTCCTGCATGAAGGTACACGGAAAGCAGGTGGTAGCGCACGCCCATGTGGTCTTCCTCATCGAGTTCGAGGATTTGCTCCCAAATGGCTTGGGCCGGCTCAATTTTCCCTCTCTTAAAATCATGCATTGCTACGGCATACATGCAACGCAACAAAGACTTAGTGGGGGGAAAATGCCAAAATTTGCCCTTGTTTGTTTTCCGATAATTCCCCCCGTATTTTTTCCAACCCCTTTTTATCCCTTCTTTATAGAAAGCTAACCTTTGATTGGGGGGGGATAAGGCTGCTTTTATTTCATAAGCGAAAACACAGTCGGGATCCAGCTTGAGCACTTTGGCAACGATTAGATTTGCGTATTTTGGATGCATATGCAGCGCATCATCAAGCAGCTGCAGCAGGAATGCTTCAAGGGAGCAGTCCGTCTCATCCAGGGCCTTCTGCAAGGTCTGGCCGTTCAAGGAATGCAACAGGTCTTTCAGTGTCTTGAGATGTAAGGTTGTACCCTCTTCCTGAAATATTTCCCCAAAGACTCGTTCGTAGTTTGCCAACCAACTCATAATGCAGGAGGTTTAGTTATAGCTCCGGTGATTCAGGTTGAATGGATTTCATGCGTGACGACGTGACATCG
>CAZBYX010000074.1:0-14558 GCA_964496055.1 uncultured Saprospiraceae bacterium | reverse complement strand
GGGGTGGTAGCTGCGGATGTAGGGGCGGGGCTGATAGCGGAAGTTCAACGACTCGAGCTGGGCGTTTTTCGCAATGTCGATGACGACGGGGCCCGGGCGGCCCGAGTTGGCGATGTAGAAGGCTTTGGCGAACACCTCGGGGATTTCTTCCGCCCGGGTGATTTGGTAGTTCCACTTGGTCAGAGGCATGGTGCAGTTGATGACATCCGTTTCCTGGAAGGCATCGGAGCCCAGCAGGTGGCTGAAGACCTGCCCCGTGATGCAGACCAGGGGCGTGGAGTCGAGGATGGCGTCGCACAGGCCCGTGAGGAGGTTGGTGGCACCGGGGCCGGAGGTGGCCAGGCAGACGCCCGTTTTGCGCAAGGTGCGGGCATAGCCTTCCGCCGCATGGATGGCGCCCTGCTCATGGCGGGGCAGGATGTGGCGAATCCGGTCTTCGTATTTCAGCAGGGCGTCGTAAACGGGCATGATGGCGCCACCCGGATAACCGAAGACGGTGTCCACCCCTTCCTCCAACAGGCAGCGCAAGACGGCTTCGGCGCCGCTCAGGCGCTCCCCGGCGGGGTGGGGGTTGGGTTGGGGGCGGGAGTAGGCTGCGTCGTGGATGGTCATATTTACGGGCTTGAAAATGAATGGCGGACGATTGGAAGCTCAGCAAATTTCAGACCCAAGAGGCGGGGAGTAGCCTCCGGGGAGGTGTGCTCATTCGGTGATGCACCCTTCGCTGGCGGGGCGCACCGTTCGGGCGTATTTGCGCAGGTAGCCCGGCGGGCATTCCTTTTGGGGCGGCTGCCAGCGGGCGCGTCGGTCCTGGATGGTGGCGCCGTCGAGCTCGGCCTCGATGCGGTTGTTCACCGCGTCGATGGTGATGCGGTCGCCGTCCTGGAGCAGGGCGATGAGCCCTCCGTCCTGCGCTTCGGGGGTGATGTGCCCGACGACGAACCCGTGGGTGCCCCCGCTGAAGCGGCCGTCGGTGATGAGGGCCACCTGCCCACCCAAACCCGCCCCCATGATGGCGGAGGTGGGTTTGAGCATCTCGGGCATGCCGGGCCCTCCTTTGGGGCCGCAATAGCGGATGACGAGCACTTCGCCGGGGCGTATGTGCCCTCCGATGATGGCTTCGTTGGCGGCCTCTTCGCTGTCGAAAACCCGCGCCGGCCCCGTGAAGCGTTCCCCCTCCTTGCCCGTGATTTTGGCCACCGCACCCCCTTCGGCCAGGTTGCCGTAGAGGATTTGCAGGTGCCCGCTGGGTTTGAGGGGCTGGTCCAGGGGGCGGATGACCTGCTGCCCATCTTTCAGGGGCGGGCATTCGGCCAGGTTCTCGGCGAGGGTTTTGCCGGTCACGGTGAGGCAATCCCCGTGCAGGAGACCGGCTTCGAGGAGCCGTTTCATGACGGCGGGCACGCCGCCGACTTCGAAGAGGTCTTCCATGACGTAGCGGCCGCTGGGCTTGAGGTCGGCCAGGAAGGGGGTGCGCTCGCTGATGCGTTGAAAATCGTCGAGGCTCCACTCCACGTCGGCGCAACGGGCCATGGCCAGCAAGTGGAGCACGGCGTTGGTGGAGCCCCCCAGCGCGACGACTACGGTCACGGCGTTTTCGAAGGCTTCCCGAGTGAGAATGTCGCTGGGTTTGAGGTCGCGTTCGAGGAGGCGGCGGATGGCGGCGGCCAGGCGGGGGGCTTCTTCGGTTTTCCGGGGGTGGGTGGCGGGGATGGAGGAGTTGTAGGGCAGGCTCATGCCCAGGGCTTCGATGGCGGCGGCCATGGTGTTGGCGGTGTACATGCCACCGCAGGCGCCGGGACCGGGGCAGGCGTGGCGCACCACCATTTGAAACTCCTCGGGGCTGAGTTTTCCGGCCCGCTGTTCGCCCAGCGCCTCGAAAGCGCTGACTATGTCGAGCTTTCGGCCGTTCCAGCAGCCCGGCGAAATGGTGCCTCCATAGCAGAGGATGGCGGGCCGGTCGAGGCGGGCCAGGGCCATCATGGCGCCGGGCATGTTTTTGTCGCAACCCACCACCGCTATCACGGCGTCGTACCACTGCGCTCCGACCACCGTTTCGATGCTGTCGGCGATGATTTCCCGGCTGGGCAGCGAATAGCGCATGCCCGGCGTGCCCATCGACATGCCGTCGCTGACGCCGATGGTGTGGAAGGTCAAACCCACCAGCCCCGCACCCCACACCTCCTCCCGAATGCGGGCGGCCAGGGCGTTGAGGTGCATGTTGCAGGGGTTGCCTTCCCAACCGGTGCTCGCTATGCCCACCTGGGCCTTGGCCATGTCCTCGGGTTTCAGTCCGATGCCATAGAGCATGGCCTGGGCTCCGGGTTGGGTGGGGTCCTGGGTCAGGCGTCGGCTGTATTTGTTGAGTGCTGCCATGCTTGCAGTTTTGGCGCGCGAAATTCAAAGGTAGGCGCACCACCCGGCCCCGTGAAGGGTAACTTGCCGATGCCCATACGACCTTTGAGAAGGGAGTTCCAACCCTAAGACCTTGGTTGGCAGAAACTTGCGTGATGGGCGCATACGACTTTCTGAGCTTGGATTTCCATTCAACCGGATGGGACCGAGCCGTTTTGTGGCGTGAATGAAGTACTTTTAGCCCCACACATTGTGGAATTCAAAATTGTACCAACTCCCAGAATTCTGAATTCAACCCGAAGCCAAAGTGAACCCTACAAGTCCTCGCACCGTGAGAATCGAAGACGCCATTCTCCAGAAGCATTTCCCCGACGTTCACCTCAAAGCCCACATCAACATTCTGTACACCGCCGCCTGGATGAACCAGATTTCGGCGCAGGTCCTCAAGCCCTACGGCCTGACCTGGCAGCAATACAACATCCTGCGCATTTTGAAGGGCATGCACCCCAAACCCGCCTCCATCAAGGAGCTCACCCGCCGCATGATCGACAAGATGTCCAATGCCTCCCGCCTGGTGGACAAACTCGAACGCAAAGGATGGGCCGAGCGCCGACCCGCCCCCGAAGACCGCCGCCGCGTCCGCGTCACCCTCACCCCCGAGGGGTTCCAGGTGTTGGAACGCGTCACGGAGGAGCTGGAGCAGGCCATCCGCCAATCCATGCAAAACCTCTCCAGGGAAGAAGCCGAAACCCTGAACACCCTGCTGGACAAGCTCCGGGGCGCGTAGGGCAAGGGGTTGGAGGAATTAGATGTATTTACTTTTATTTTTTTTCCACCCTTCGTACATTTGTCCAGCTATGTGCGAGTTTTTGGTCTTTTTTTTGCAAGAGCACCGGTACGATTCGAAAACCGTCCCACGGTCAAGATAAATTTTAGAGAGAGCGTGACTTTTTTAAGGGTAGCAGCCTGCATGGTTTGCTGCCTTTTTTGTTTTTTCCCGTTTCATTTCAATGCCTCCCTCGCATGGATGTCGAATCGTTTCGCAGCAATTGCCTGGCCCGCAAGGGCGTGACCGAGTCCTTTCCCTTCGACGACAAAACGCTGGTCTTCAAAGTGATGGGCAAGATGTTCGCCCTGTTGTCCCTGGACGCCGAGCCGCCCACCGCCAACCTCAAATGCGAGCCCCTGAAGGCGGAAGAACTCCGCGAGCAATACCCTGACGAGGTCTTGCCCGGCTACCACATGAACAAGCGCCACTGGAACACGGTGGTGCTGGAGGGCGGCTTGCCCGATAGCCTGCTTCGCGAGTTGATCGACCACAGCTATGAGCTGGTGGTGGCGGGCTTGCCCAAAAAAATTCGTGCGGAGTGGGAGCGGCTTTGATTTTTTCTTGCAGGAGGGGTACGGCGACAACTCTTTCCGGGACATGAGCGTGGATTTTCTCATTGTCGGGCAGGGGTTGGCGGGCAGTCTGCTGGCCTGGAATCTGGAGAAAGCCGGCGCGACGGTCTGCTTGCTGGACGAAGGCTCGCCCCGTGCGGCTTCCCGCGTGGCGGCAGGCATCGTCAACCCCCTGACGGGGCGCCGCCTGGCCAAGAGCTGGCGCATCGACGAGCTGTTGCCTTTTGCCAAAACCACCTATGACGAACTGGCGGACCTGCTGAGAGCTCCCCTTTTTCATTCCATGCCCATCGTTCGGGCCGCCGCCACCCCCAAAGAAGCCAACGACTGGATGGGGCGCGCCGCCGACCCCGCCTATGCCACTTACCTGAAGGCCCCCTCCCAGGCGAACCGGTGGGAGCCAGTCTTGCGCCCCGCACCCCTCTACGTGGAAATACGGGGTGGGGGGCGGGTGGAGATGGGGCGATTGGTGGAAAGCCTGCGCGACCACTGGCAGAAAGAAAAATGCTGGATGCAGGGAAGGATGGATTTCGGCAAGTTGCACCTGGAAGGGGGAGGAATCCGATACGAGGAGCTGCGTGCCGGGGCAGTCGTTTTTTGTGAGGGGGCGGCGGGGCGAGCCAACCCCCACTTTTCCTGGCTGCCGTTTGCGGGGGTGAAGGGGGAGGTGCTCCTCGTCCGGATGGCCGGGTTTCCCGAGAGCGCCATCGTGAAGCAGGGGTTGTTCATCGTGCCTTTGGGAGGAGGGGTTTTCTGGGTGGGTGCCGGCTACGAGCACCAATTCGAGGACGCGGAGCCCACCGCGGCCGAGCGCCGCCGGTTGGAGGAACAGTTGCGGCAAATAGTGAAGCTGCCCTTCGAGGTGGTCAGCCACCGGGCCGCCGTCCGACCGACGACGCGCGACCGGCGCCCCTTTCTGGGGCGCCACCCCGTGCATCCGGAGCTGGTGATTTTCAATGGGTTGGGCACGAAAGGGGCGAGTCTGGCGCCTTTTTTCGCGCACCAGTTGGCCCGGCATCTGCTCGAAGGGGCCCCGCTGGACCCGGCGGTGGACATTCGCCGATTCCGAGGGCCGGCCCCAAACGAGAAAAGGGACTAGGCACCCGGAGGCTCCTAATCCCTTTCTCGCCCCGGAAGGTTTTGCAACCTTCCTTTGCGGGGAATCAAGCTTGACTTTGCCTCGATTCGGCGGGGGTTCGGCCGGGGCCGTTCCCCTTTCGTTTCGAGGGCTTTTGACAAACACCCAAGGAGACACTTGGCGTTTTCCAGTCTGTCGGTCCGCGGCATCCTCCGGGGAGGGGCTGCGTTCTGCCTTTCGGGCGAAAGGCTATGACAAGCTGGAGAAGAGGCTTCCATCTCCTGGCGGAGACTTCCACACTCGACCCCGCCTCCGGCGAGGCGGAGTTAGCCGGCATCCTCGGGGTGCTTGCCGGATACCTCGACGAAAAGCCTCCGAAGAGGCGCTTCATCGAGGTTTGGCGACAGCGGCCAAGGCAGTCCCTGCCTTTGGGCGCTCGGGCTTTCGAGCAAGGGAGGCTTTCCCGGCCCGGAGGCTGGGTGGGCCCGGTCTTGCTCTATCCGGCTTCGGAGAGCCGGTCGCCGGAGGCCCCCGGGAAACTCCCGGATGGCTGTGCACGGAGCCCCGCGCCTGGGCCGGCGGGTTCCACCGGTTGGCGTGCCTTCGTCGGCCGAAGCCTTCGTCGGCGTGCCGGTTGGTGGGCCGGGTTGGGCGGCGGGCGTGCTGCCGGCAGGAGGCGTGCCAGGATCTTTTTCCGCTCTGTGGATCGGGGCAGTCCCGCCCGAAGGCGCCCCTGGAGGGTGAGTGACTGCTCCGCAGAGCTGAACCGTTTCCATGCTCCCGTGGAGGGAGGGCTCGCTCCGGAATGCCGGGGAGGGCAGGTTGCCTTGCCCTCCAGCCATGTCGGCGAGGGTTCCTTGGCCTTGTCGCCTGTCCCGACAGGGTGGCTCGAAGAGCGACCCCGCGGCTTGCGCCGCGGTGGGCTGTCGGAACGCGGTGCCGTCGAGGTTGAGCGGCAGGGTGGGGGCTTCGGCCTTGCGGCTTCCCTCCCCGGTGCAGGCTGGCTGCACCCCTTTTCGCTCGGCCTCGGGCTCGAAAGCCCTTGGCCCCCATCGGGCGGCACCTATGGATTTGCCTTCCTTCGCGCGGTTGCTCGGTGGTCAGGAAGGGACAAGCAGCAGGAGGCGAACCCCCTGCGTACGACACCGATTGGCCGTTTGAAGGATTGTAGGCAAAGCTCTTATTTCAAAAAATTTAATATTGCCTTTGCAATATCGTCTGAAATCATTGGCTGCTGAAAGCGATTGCAATATAGGCTCGATTCGGTCATTGATGCAAGCGTTTTTTTTCAACAAGAAATCCACAGGATTTATTCACACCTTGTTAAATCTTTGACCCCCAAATCGTTCCCAGCACACATTTTGGAAAACCCTATTCGAAATGTGGAAAAATAGCCGGATTTTTCCTTTTCCGAACCCTTTGTTGGGGGATTGGTCGCTGGGGCGTACATTTGGCCGGCGCCGTTCGGGGAAAATTGTTTTTCTTCGCAGGGGAGGGGGCTTTTCCGGGAATGCGGGGTTCCCGTTTGTTTTCAAACCCACTCCAACCCTTCACCCTTCCTTCGTTTCCCGCGCAGCCCCCCGAGGAGCCGGTTGGAGGAATCGCCAATCTTTCAGGGGTCAAACTTTGTTCTTTCAAAGGCGTACACCAAAGACAAAAGGAAACAATATTCATGCAACAGCAGCGGAGAGCAAATCGAGGGATTTCCTTTTCGTTCGCTGAAAAACGCACGCAACACCATGGCCATCAAGATCACGGACGAATGCATCAATTGTGGGGCTTGCGAGCCCGAGTGCCCCAACAACGCCATTTACGAGGGAGGCGTGGAATGGGCCATTGAAGATGGAACCTCGGTTCAGGGCGAATACAAGCTGGAGGACGGCACCGTGGTGGATGCCTCCGAGCGCCAGGAGCCGATCTCCGAAGATTTTTACTACATCGTTCCCGATAAGTGTACCGAATGCAAGGGCTTCCACGACGAACCCCAGTGTGCGGCGGTTTGCCCGGTCGATTGCTGTGTGCCCGACCCGGAGCATGTCGAGACGGAAGAACAGTTGCTGGCACGAAAGGAGCGACTTCACCTTTAATCCGACGGGTCAAGGCCGAGTGCCTGCCGCCCCGCTCTTTTTCCCTTCGATGGGCGGTGGGGGTGGGGCCTTGACCGCCCATCCAGGCGACTCAAACACAGAGACATGAGCAAGGTGACCGAAGTTCGGGATGAAGTGACCATCAAATTTGCGGGCGATTCCGGGGATGGGATGCAGCTCACGGGTACCCTGTTTACCGACAACACGGCGCTGACGGGTACCGACCTGGCTACCTTTCCGGATTACCCGGCCGAGATCCGCGCGCCGGCCGGAACCCTCGCGGGGGTTTCCGGTTTTCAGCTTCATTTCGGCAGCAAACGCATCTACACCCCCGGCGACGAGGTGGACGTCCTCGTAGCGATGAACGCCGCTGCGTTGAAAACCAACCTGAACCGCCTCAAGCGCGGGGGCACCATCATCGCCAATACGGACGGCTTCGACAAGAAGAACCTCCGGCTGGCCAAATACCCCGAAGGGGCCAACCCCCTCGAAGACGGCAGCCTCGAAGGCTTCGAGGTCATCGAAATCCCCATCACGAAGATGACGCGAGAGGCCCTGAAAGACAGCGGCCTCGGCACGCGCGACATCGACCGCAGCAAGAACATGTTCGTGCTGGGCTTTTTGCTCTGGCGCTACAACCGCTCGATGGATTCGGTCATCCGTTTCCTGGAGCTCAAGTTTCGCAACAAGCCCGAGGTGTTGGACGCCAACCTGCGGGTGCTGAAAGCCGGCTACCACTACGGCGACACCACCGAAACCTTCACCACCCGATTCACCGTCGAACCCGCCCCCCTGCCCAAAGGCACCTACCGCAACATCATGGGCAACGAGGCGCTCGTCATCGGCCTCATCGCCGCTGCGCAGAAGTCGGGGCTTTCCCTGTTCTACGGCTCCTATCCCATCACCCCGGCGTCCGACATTTTGCATTACCTCTCGGCCTACAAGGAATTCGGCGTGAAGACCTTTCAGGCCGAAGACGAAATCGCCGCCATCTGCGCCGCCATCGGGGCCTCCTACGGGGGCAATCTGGCGGTGACGGGCACCTCGGGTCCGGGCTTGGCTCTCAAAGGCGAGGCCATGGGCCTGGCGGTGATGCTGGAGCTGCCTCTGGTCATTTGCGACATTCAGCGGGGCGGGCCCTCCACCGGGTTGCCCACCAAAACGGAGCAGAGCGACCTGCTGCAGGCCATGTTCGGGCGCAACGGGGAGTGCCCCCTGGCCGTGGTGGCCGCCCGCTCTCCGGCCGATGCTTTCTATGCCGCCTACGAGGCCTGTCGCCTCGCCCTGCAGCACATGACCCCGGTGGTGCTGCTCAGCGACGGCTACATCGCCAACGGCGCCGAACCCTGGCGCTTTCCCTCCGCCGACGACCTGCCCGAAATCAAGGTGCGTTTCGCCGACCCCAAAGACAACGGCGAACCCTTCCTGCCCTATCTGCGCGACGAGCGCTACGTGCGCCCCTGGGCCCTGCCCGGCACGCCCGGCCTGGCTCACCGCATCGGCGGGCTGGAAAAGGAGGAAGGCACGGGCAACGTCAGCTACGACCCCGCCAACCACGAGTACATGGTGAAGATTCGGGATGCCAAAGTGGAGAAAATCGCCGATTTCATCCCCGAGCAAGGCCTGGAAGCGGGGCCCGAGGAAGGGGAAGTCCTCGTCCTGGGGTGGGGCTCCACCTACGGCGTCATCGAGTCCGTGGTGCGGGAGTTGTTGGAGGATGGGTGGTCGGTGGCCCACAGTCACCTGCGCTATCTCAAACCCTTCCCGCGCAACCTCGGCGAGCTCATGAAGCGCTATCGTCGGGTGGTCGTACCGGAAATCAACAACGGCCAGCTGGCGCGCCTGCTGCGCGACCGCTACCTGGTGGACGTCGTCCAGTACAACAAAATCCAGGGGGTGCCCATCGGCCACGCCGAACTGAAACATTTCATCGAGCAACTTCTGAAAGGATAGGCCCGGCTTGTTCTTTCTCAAAATTCAGCTGCCATGACCGTCACCACCACCGATACCTCCGGGCAGAAGCCCGCCTTGAAAGCCAAAGATTTCGCCACCGACCAGGATGTGCGCTGGTGCCCCGGTTGCGGCGATTACTCCATTCTGAAGCAGGTGCAGAGCGTCTTCGCCGAGCTCGGGCTCGACAAGGACAAGACGGCCATCATCTCGGGCATCGGCTGCAGCTCCCGCTTCCCCTACTACATGGAGACCTACGGCATGCATTCCATCCACGGGCGCGCCCCCGCCGTGGCTTCGGGCCTGCGCATGGCCAACCCCGAGCTCAGCGTGTGGGTCGTCACGGGCGACGGGGACGGGCTCTCCATCGGGGGCAATCACCTGCTCCACGTCTTGCGCCGCAACTTCAACCTCAACATCCTGCTGTTCAACAACCAGATTTACGGGCTGACCAAAGGGCAATACTCGCCGACCTCCGAGTTTCAGAAGAAGACCAAGTCCACCCCCATGGGCTCCCTCGACCACCCCGTCAATCCTTTGGCCTTCGCCCTCGGCGCCGACGCCACCTTCGTCGCCCGCTCCATGGACCGCGACCCCAAACACCTCAAGGAAATGCTCCGCCGCTGCCACCAACACCGGGGCACTTCCTTCCTCGAAATCTATCAGAACTGCAACATCTTCAACGACGGTGCCTTCTTCCCCTTCACCGAAAAAGATTCCAAGCCCACCCATGCCCTCTTCCTCGAACAGGGCCAACCCCTCGTCTTCGGTGCCGAGCGGGAGCTGGGCATCCGCCTCGACGGCTTCAAGCCCGTCGTCGTCAATCTGCGAGAGGACGGCTGGACGGAAAGCGACCTCTGGATTCACGACGAAACCGACCTGGTGAAAGCTCAGATGCTGGCCCGCTTCTTCGACGACCCCCGCCAGAGGAAGGAGAATTTCCTCCCCCGTCCTTTCGGGGTCATCTACCGCACGGAGCGGCCCTGCTACGAAGACTTGCTCTTCGAGCAACTCGAAACCGCCGCCCGGGAAAAGGGCAAAGGAGACCTGAACAAACTCCTCCGGGGCAACGCCACCTGGACGATTTGAATACCCCCGCCTCCCCCAAACCCAAACCCCTCACCCTAAACTCTTTAGCCCGGGTAAATGAGGACGAATGATGGAGAAGGAGGAGGATTTGAGGATTTGAGGAGGCCGCCCGCGAGGCCTAACCCTCTGAGGATTTGAGGAATCGAGGATTTGAATAAATCATTGGTAATCAAAGAAATAAACTTTAAACTTCAGGGCCACGACCCTTTTTGCAGTGGACTCAGGTTTGGGTTTGTTTGAACCACAGGGTGAAGCATACGGTCAAGCCAGAGTGCACACGGGAGTAAACAGTCCCGCAAACCCAGACCCCCAACTCACAACCCACAACTTTCCACTCTCCACTCTCCACTTTCCACCAAACCCCGGCATATGAGCAAACCTGACCATTTCGTGGCCGTCTTCGGGGGAGCCGTTTCCGGCGCCGAGGCAGCCTGGCAGTTGGCCGAACGCGGCGTCCGGGTGGCGGTCTTCGACCAAAACGCCCTTCCCTACGGAAAAATCGAGGACGGCTTGCCCAAGTGGCACGTCAAATTGCGCGACAAGGAGGAAGCCAAAATCAATGAGAAGCTGACCCATCCCCTGGTCACTTTCGTTCCCCTCACCCGGCTGGGGCGCGATGTGGACTTCGAGGACGTGGCCCGCAACTGGGGATTTTCTGCGGTGGTGCTCGCCATCGGTGCCTGGAAAGACCGCCCCCTCCCGGTCGAGGGGGTGGATGCCTTCATCGGTCGGGGCTTTTACTACCAGAACCCCTTCATTTACTGGTTCAACCACTTTCACGAACCCGACTTCAAGGGGGAAAACTGCACCATCGCCGACGGCGCCATCATCGTGGGCGGGGGGCTGGCTTCCATCGACGTGGCCAAGGCCCTGATGATGCTCAACGTCCAGAAAGCCCTGGAGGAGCGCGGGCACAAGGTGGACCTCTTCACCCTGGACCGCTCCATCGCACGAGTGCTCGAAGGGTTGGGTTTGACGCTGGAGGATTTGGGTTTGAAGGGGTGCACGCTTTACTACCGCCGCCGCATCAAAGACATGCCCCTTACCCCGATGGACACTTCCACCCCCGAGCTGCTCGCCAAGGCCGAGCGCGTGCGCGAAAAGGTGCTCGACAACGCCCGCTCGAAATACCTCTTCCGCGTGGAGCCCCTGCACGTGCCCGTGGACAAGGTGGTGGAGGGCGAGCGCCTGGCGGGGCTGGTCTTTCAGCGCACCGAAGTGGTGGACGGACGGGTCAAGCCCTTACCCGGAACGGAATACGAGGTGCGCGCCCCCCTGACCATCTCCTCCATCGGCAGCATCCCCGAGCCCATTGCCGGCATCCCCATGAAGTACCAGACCTACGACGTGGATGAGGAGAACTGCTGCCGCATACGGGGATTCCAACACGTGTTCGCCGTGGGCAATGCCGTCACCGGGCGCGGCAACATCAACGAATCCTTAAAGCACGGGCGCGAGGTTTCCCAATCCATCTACGAAAACTGGCTGCAATGGGACGAGGACGGCCACCGCGCCGTGTTCGAGGCTGCGCGGGAAGCCGCTTCCGAAGACGTGATGCGCATCGCCGAGAAAATTCAGAAGGCCCCGCCCCTGAGCGCGGCGGCCTTCGAGGCTTTGGAGGAGCGCATCCGGCAGCGGCAGGAGGCGGTCGGCTACCACGGCGACTACGAACAATGGGTGCGCGAGCACCTGCCCGTCCGCCTCGAAACCCTCATCGGCGCCGACCACTGAACCTTCCGCCTCAGGACTTGCGGAAGCGTGCCGCCACCACCAGCTCCTTGGTGCCGTGGCTGTAATCGTAGAACCCCTCTCCGCTCTTGACGCCCAGTTTCCCCGCCGTCACCATGTTCACCAGCAAGGGGCAGGGGGCGTATTTGGGCAGACCGAAACCCTCCTCCAACACCCGCAGAATGGACAGGCAGACGTCCAGCCCGATGAAATCGGCCAGCTGAAGCGGCCCCATGGGGTGGGCCATGCCCAGCTTCATCACGGTGTCGATTTCCTCCACGCCGGCCACCCCTTCGTGGAGGGTGTAAATGGCCTCGTTGAGCATGGGCATGAGGATGCGGTTGGAAACGAAGCCCGGGTAGTCGTTCACCTCGACGGGCACCTTGCCGATGCGGCGCGACAGCTCCATGATGGTTTGGGTGACTTCGTCGGTGGTGGCATAGCCGCGAATGACCTCCACCAGCTTCATGACCGGCACGGGGTTCATGAAGTGCATGCCGATGACGCGCTGGGGGCGCCCGGTCGCGGCGCCGATGCGGGTGATGGAGATGGAGGAGGTGTTGGAAGCCAGGATGGCGTGCTCAGGGGCGGCGGCATCCATGCGGCGGAAGAGGTCCAGCTTGAGCTCCACGTTTTCGGAGGCGGCTTCCACCACCAGGTCGGCCGCACCGACGGCGGCTTCCAGCTCGGTGGTGGTCTGGAGGTTTTGCAGGGTGGCGGCTTTGTCGGCTTCGCTGATTTTCTCTTTGCGAATCATTCGGTCCAGATTCCGACCGATGGTGGCGAGGGCTTTTTCCAAAGCCTCGGGCGAAATGTCGCACAATTGGACCTGGAACCCCTTCATGGCAAAGACGTGCGCGATGCCGTTGCCCATGGTTCCGGCCCCGATGACGGCGATGTTCTTCATGACTTCAGTGGTGAGTTTTTTTAGTTGAGAGTTGAAAGTTGAGAGTTGAGAGTCGAGGGTTGAGAGTGGGGAGGGGAGGGTGTGCGGTTGGGGGTTCCCTCCTCGGGCCCCGCCCCCGAACTCCAAGGGTCTTTGGTCCGTCGTTCGTCGTCGGGGTGGTCAACTTTCTTCCAGCAGGGGCTGAAAGAGTTGCCAGATTTGGGTTTGGGGAGGGGCGGCGACGATGCGGACGGGTTCTTTTTTCACGGGGTGCACGAAGGCCAAAGCGCGGCAATGCAGGCAGATGGAGGCGTCCTCGTTGGGTTGGGGGGCGCCGTATTTCAGGTCCCCGCGGATGGGGCAGCCGATTTTGGCCAGTTGCACGCGGATTTGGTGCGGTCTGCCCGTCAGGGGTTTCACTTCGAGCAGGTAGTGGGTGCCGACGCGGCCGAGCAGGCGGTAAGTCAGTTCCGCTTTTTTGGCCTGGGCGGCGCGGCGGCTCGGTTGGTCGAAGGCTTTGGCCACGTTGCGGCTCTTGTCCTTGAGGATGTAGTGCACCAGGGAGCCTTCTTCCAGGGGCGGGGCTTCGGTGGTGACGGCCCAGTAGGTTTTTTCCACGCGGCGTTCCTGGAAGAGGCGATTCATGCGCTCGAGGGCTTTGCTGGTGCGCGCGAAGAGCAGGGCGCCGCTCACGGGGCGGTCCAGCCGATGGACGACCCCCAGAAAGACCGCCCCGGGTTTTTGGTAGCGGTCTTTGATGTAGCCTTTGGCCCATTCGCTGAGGGGCAGGTCGCCGGTGGCGTCGCCCTGGACCAGCCAGCCGGCCGGCTTGTTCACCGCCAGCAGGTGGTTGTCTTCGTAAATGACGATGGGCTGTGGGTATTGCATGGGTGGAAAGCCTTCGTGTCGGCGGGCCGTACCTTTGCTCCAAATCCGCGCAAAAGTATGAAAATACGCATAGGCTTTTCGCCCTGCCCGAACGACACCTTCATCTTCGATGCCCTGGTGCACGGCAAGGTGGATACCGAAGGGCTGCGCTTCGAGCCCCTCCTGGCCGACGTCGAAGAACTCAACCGCCTCGCCTTCGAGGGCGCCTTGCCCCTGACCAAGCTCAGCTTCCATGCCCTGGGGCACCTGCTCGACCGCTACGCCCTGCTGAACAGCGGCAGCGCCCTGGGGCGAGGGTGCGGCCCCCTGCTCATCGCCCGCCCCGGGCAGACCCTGGAGCAACTGGAAAACGCCCCCATCGCCATCCCGGGGCGCTGGACCACCGCCAACTTTCTCTTCAGCCTGGCCTTTCCGCAGCTTCGCAACAAGGTGGAGCTGCTCTTTTCCCAAATAGAGGAAGCCGTGCTCGAGGGTGAGGTCGGGGCGGGGGTCATCATCCACGAAAACCGCTTCACCTATGCCGAAAAGGGCCTCGTCGCCTTGCGGGACCTTGGTGCCTTCTGGGAGGAAAGTACGGGCCTGCCCATTCCCCTGGGCGGCATCGCCGTTCGGCGCGATTTGCCTGCGGAGCTTCAACATCGGCTCGAGCGCGTCCTGCGCCGCAGCGTGGAATTTGCCCTGCAAAATCCCATGGCCAGCGAATCGTATGTGAAAAAGCACGCCCAGGAAATGGACCCCGCCGTTTTGCATAGCCACATCCGCCTATACGTAAACGACTTCACCCTCGACCTGGGCGCCGAGGGCCGCCGCGCCGTCGAACGGCTCTTCCAAACGGCACGCGAATTGGAGCTCATCCCCCCTTATGCATCCTCAGTTTTCATAAATTAAGCTCGATTTTAATTTTTGGCACACAAATTGCTTCATGTTGCAATGTGTAAGTTTTGGTTAAAGAATTGTAAGATTCGTTTTTTTCGTGCCCGAGGTAACCCCTCGGGTATTTTTTTTCCCTTATAGCTCCGGTGATTCAGGTTGAATGGATTCCATGCGTGACGACGTGACGAACGTGACGTGGGTGTTGGAGGTTAGGGGGTGGGGT
>CAZBYX010000073.1:0-14670 GCA_964496055.1 uncultured Saprospiraceae bacterium | reverse complement strand
TGGGACCTTGACACCGTCAAACCCGCTCGATGACGATGGCGGAGGCGCCGCCGCCTCCATTGCAGAGGGTGGCCAGGCCGATTTTGCCCTCCTTCTTGCGCAGCACGTTCAGCAGGGTGGTCACGATGCGGGTGCCCGAAGCGCCGAGGGGATGACCGATGGAGCAGGCCCCGCCGAAGACGTTCACCTTCTCTTCGGGCACGCCCAACACCTTGTTGAAAGCGAGGGGCACCACGGCGAAGGCCTCGTTGACTTCGAAGAAATCCACCTGCTCGAGCTGGAGGCCGGCCCGTTGGAGGGCTTTGGGGGCCGCCAGGGTGGGTGCGGTGGTGAACCACTCGGGCTCCTGGGCGGCGTCGGCATAGGCGACGATGCGGGCCAGGGGTTTCAGCCCCAGCTCCCGAACCTTCTCCTCACTGGCGAGAACCAGCGCCGAGGCGCCGTCGTTGATGGTGGAAGCATTGGCCGCAGTGACGGTGCCGTCTTTGCTGAAGGCGGGGCGCAGCTTGGGAATCTTTTCGAAGTTCACCCGCTTGTACTCCTCGTCTTCACTGACGAGCAGGGGGTCGCCCTTGCGTTGCGGCACCTCGACGGGCACGATTTCATCGCCGAAGTCGCCGCTCTGGGTCGCCTGGGCGGCGAGCTGATAGGAGCGCACGGCGAAGCGGTCTTGTTCTTCACGGCTGATGGCGTACTTGCGGGCGGTGTTGTCGGCGCTGACCCCCATGGCGGTGTGGTGGTAGGCATCGGTGAGGCCGTCTTTGGCCAGCCCATCCACCAGGGTGGCGTCTCCGTACTTGTAGCCCCAGCGGGCTTTGGGCACGTAGTAAGGCACGTTGGACATGCTCTCCATACCGCCGGCGACGATGAGGTCCGCCTGCCCCAGCTGAATGGCCTGCGCCCCGAACATGACGGCTTTCATGCCCGAGGAACATACCTTGTTGACGGTGGTGCAGGGCACGTTCAGCCCGATGCCGGCGCCCAGGGCCGCCTGGCGGGCCGGAGCCTGCCCCAGATTGGCACTGCACACATTGCCCATGAAGACTTCCTCGACGAGGGCGGCCTCCACCCCGGCACGCTCCAGGGCTCCTTTGATGGCGGCACTGCCCAGCTGCGTAGCCGAGAGGGAAGAAAGAGCCCCTCCGAAACTACCCAGCGGGGTGCGAACGGCGGAAACGATGAACACTTGTTTCATGAAATCAGGTTTTGCTCTGGTTGGTTAGGTGATGAACGGCGCAAAGATGGCAAAAAGAAGAAAGGGGCGATGACCTGTGCGCGGCATCGCCCCTTCGTTCGAGGTTAGAGCAGGGGGGAGGGAGCCTCATTCTTCCTCTTCCCCGGCGGTGGTGGCGGCTGCCACGGGAGCGGCAGCGGCTTCGGCTTTCTTACTCCGCCGGCGGCGGCGACGACCGCTTTCCCCTTCAACGGGGGTGCTCAGGTCGTAGCTCGGGTTGAAATCCACGAACTCGATGAGGGCCGTTTCGGCGCCATCGCCCTGGCGCCAGCCGGTGCGAATGACGCGCACATAGCCTCCGGGGCGATCGCCCACTTTCTCCGCCACGGGACCGAACAGTTCGGTCACGGCTTCTTTGTTCTGCAGGTAGCTGAAGACCACCCGGCGGGAATGGGTCGTGTTGTTCTTCGCCTTGGTGACCAAAGGCTCGATGTAGCGACGCAGAGCCTTGGCTTTGGCCAGGGTCGTTTCGATGCGTTTGTGTTCGATGAGGGCGATGGCCAGGTTGCGCAGCAACGCCCTGCGGTGGCCGGCTTTGCGGCCCAAATGGTTGAATTTCTTGCCGTGGCGCATAAGTGAGCAATTTTGTTATCCTCGCAACACCCCGAGGCGAATCCATCGCCCCGTCGGTTATTGCAATCGGTGGAAGGGGAATGCGCGGGCACCGGGTGGTGGGCAGCCAAGGCCCGCCCCCCAACCCGAGACTCAATCCTCCTCCAATTTGTATTTCGAAAGGTCCATGCCGAAGGTGAGCCCCTTTTCGGTGAGCAGCTCTTCGATTTCCACCAGGGACTTCTTGCCGAAGTTGCGGAACTTGAGCAGCTCGTGGGTGTCGTATTTCACCAGCTCGGCCAGGGTATTGATTTTGGCGGCCTTGAGGCAGTTGTAGGCGCGCACCGACAGGTCGAGGTCTTCCAGCGGGGTTTTCAGCAGCTTGCGCATGTGGAGGATGTGCTCGTCCACGATGTCATCCTGACGCACGGAGCTGTCGTCGAAGGTGATGTGCTCGTCGGTGATGAGCATCAGGTGCTGAATGAGGATGCGGGAAGCCTCTTTGATGGCATCTTCGGGGTGGATGGTGCCGTCGGTTTTGACCTCGATGGTCAGTTGTTCGTAGTCGGTGCGCTGCCCCACGCGGGTGTTCTCTACCTTGTAGGCCACGTTTTTGATGGGCGTGTAGATGGCATCGATGGGGATGACGCCGATGGGGGCGTCTTTGGGGAGGTTTTCGTCGGCGGGAACGTAGCCGCGACCTTTGGTCACGGTCAGTTCCATTTCGAGGTTGACGAAAGGCTCCATGGTGCAGATGAGCAGGTCGGGGTTCATGACCTTGAACACGTTGGTCTGCTCCTCGATGTCGCGCGCGCGGAACTCTTCCTTTCCGCTGATGGTCAGGTAAATCTTCTCGGAGCTCATGTTCTCGTCCTGAATGATTTGCTTGAGGCGCACCTGCTTGAGGTTCAGGACGATGTCCAGGACGTCTTCCACCACCCCACGAATGGTGGAGAACTCGTGGTCCACGCCGGCGATGCGAACGGCGCTGATGGCAAAACCCTCCAGGGAGGAGAGCAACACGCGCCGCAGGGAGTTGCCGATGGTTTGGCCGAAGCCGGGTTCCAGCGGCTTGAATTCGAAGATGCCTTCAAAATCATTGGCTTTCTTCAGCTTGATTTTGTCGGGCTTTTGAAAGGTCAGAATGCTCATATGCTGATGGATAATTGATTGGAAGATGAGGAGGGGCAAGGAAGGAGGCTCGCACCTCGGAAATTACCGTTCCCCTCAAAACCGGCAACAGGGTACAGCACCCTGCCAAACACGAAAGGAAGGAACTGACTCAGACAGCGAAAGGACAAGGGACCAGCCCTTGCCGGTCCGTTGTCCTGTTTTATGGCGTTCCTCCAATTACTTGGAGTAAAGTTCGACGATCAATTGCTCGTTGATCTTCTCGGGGATCTGCTCCCGCTCGGGGTAGTTCAAGAAGATGCCCTGCATCTTTTCGGGGTTGAATTCCAGCCAGGGGTACTTGCGCACATCGGATTTGCCCTTGACGCTTTCCTGAATCACCTCGAGCTTCTGCGACTTGCCGCGCACGGCGACGATGTCCCCCGGGCGCAGCAGGTAGGAGGGGATGTTGGTCACCACCCCATTGACGGTGATGTGCTTGTGAGAGACGAGCTGCCGGGCGGCGCGACGAGTGGGGGCGATGCCCAGGCGGAAGACCGTGTTGTCGAGCCGGGCTTCCAGATATTGCAGCAACACCTCGCCGGTGACGCCGTCTTTCTTGCGGCTGGCCTTCTCGAACAAGTTGCGGAATTGCCGCTCCAGCACGCCGTAGGTGTACTTGGCCTTCTGCTTCTCCATGAGCTGGAGGGCATAGTCCGACTTCTGACGGCGACGCCGGCTGTTGCCGTGCATCCCCGGGGGGTATTTCTTTTTCTCGAAAGCCTTTTGAAAACCGAAAATCGGTTCGCCGAAGGCGCGGGCTTTTTTCGCTCTTGGTCCGGTGTACCTTGCCATGCTGTGAAAATGCTGCGGTTAACGGATGAAAACACTCAGACGCGCCGGCGCTTGGGCGGGCGGCAACCGTTGTGCGGAATGGGTGTGACGTCCTTGATTTTGGTCACTTTGATGCCGGCCGAGTCGATGGCGCGAATGGCGGCCTCCCGCCCCGAACCCGGGCCCTTCACCAGCACCTCGGCAGTGCGCATCCCGGCCTCGTAGGCGGTGCGCGCCGCATCCGAGGCGGCTACCTGAGCGGCGTAGGGGGTGTTCTTCTTGGAGCCCCGAAAACCGGACTTGCCGGCCGAGGACCAGGAAATAACCTGCCCCTTCTTGTTCGTCAGGGTGATGATGATATTGTTGAAAGAAGCCTGAATGTAGGCAAAGCCCTCGGGCTCCACCCGAACTTTGCGTTTTTTGACCTTTGCCTTGGACCGTGCTCTTCCCTTTGCCATGAATCAAGCAGGTTTGAAGTAATAGTTTACGGTTGAGAGTCGAGAGCGTTTGGGAGTGGGCGGTGGGGGTGCGGGTTGGGGCTGTTGGGGGCGGAAACCCTCCCGACCGACGCGCTCCCTCTCCTGGGGGACCCCGCCGATGGAGGCGGCTTCAGCAGATTACTTGGTGGCTTTCTTCTTGTTGGCCACCGTTTTGCGCTTTCCTTTGCGGGTGCGGGCGTTGGTGCGGGTGCGTTGGCCGCGCACGGGCAGCCCCTTGCGGTGGCGCAACCCCCGGTAACACCCGATGTCCATCAGGCGCTTGATGCTCATCTGGACTTCGGTGCGCAGTTCCCCCTCCACCTTGTATTCGTTCTGAATGATGCGGGAGATGGTGGTCACCTGGTCATCGCTCCATTGCTCCACCTTGACGTTCTCGTCAATCCCGGCTTTTTGCAGGATTTCCCGGGCGCGGGAGCGGCCGATGCCAAAGATGTAGGTCAGACCAATGACCCCTCGCTTGCTTTTCGGAAGATCAACACCAACTATACGAGCCATTTCGCGCGGTTGTAGAGGTTATGCAAAAACGGTTCGCACCGCAGGGCTCAGCCCTGACGCTGCTTGAACCGGGGGTTCTTCTTGTTGATGACGTAGATGCGCCCTTTGCGGCGCACGATCTTGCATTCCGAAGAACGCTTCTTGACGGAAGCTCGCACTTTCATGTTCCTTCGAAGTTTATTTGTAGCGGTAGATGATGCGCCCCCGCGTCAAATCGTAAGGCGACATTTCCACCTTCACCTTGTCGCCGGGCAGAATGCGGATGTAGTTCATGCGCATCTTGCCCGAGATGGTGGCCAAGATTTGATGATCGTTCTCCAATCGCACCCGAAACATGGCATTGGACAGGGCCTCTTCGATGGTCCCGTCCTGTGTGATCAAATTCTTTTTCGCCATAGGTCAGAAAATTCGGGGCGCAAAGATAAGAAAATCATTCTGAAAACCAGGAGGCTCCGCGCTTTTGCGGACCGGGGGCTTCCGCCCCCCCTCCAACCGCCGCCCTCACACGGACGGGGGCATGCCGAAGCTCAAGAACCCGCTACCTCCAGCAGGGCGACCTTGCGAACGTTGGGGTTGCCTTCGAGGGCAGCCTCGATGAGCTTGTGGTCGGACAGGATGTCGGGCCCCTCTTTGCGCACGGCGATGGTGTGTTCGTAATGGGCGCTGGGTTGGCGGTCGCGGGTGAAGACGGTCCAGCCGTCGTTGCCCTGCTTCACGTTCCGTTTGCCGAGGTTGATCATGGGTTCGATGGCGATGACCAGCCCTTCCTGAATCTTGGGGCCTTTGCCCCGCTTGCCGAAATTGGGCACCTCCGGGTCTTCGTGGAGTTTCTTGCCGATGCCGTGCCCCACCAGCTCGCGCACGACGGAGTAGGGATGCACCCGCTCGCAGAAATTCTGGATGGCGAAGCTGATGTCGCCGATGCGGTTGCCGGGTACGGCCTGCTCGATGCCGAGATAGAGGGCGGTATTCGTCACGCGGCACAGCTCCATGACTTCTTCGGGCACCTCGCCGAGCGGAAAGGTGTAGGCGGCGTCGCCGTAGTAGCCATCGAGGAAGGTGCCGCAGTCGATGGAGACGATGTCGCCCTCCTCGAAGGGCGTCTCATCGGGGATGCCGTGCACGACCACCTCGTTGCGCGAAATGCACAGGGAAGCGGGGAAACCTTTGTAGCCCTTGAAAGCGGGCACGGCTCCGTGGTCGCGGATGAAGGATTCGGCTTCCTGGTCCAGTTGTTTGGGGGTCAGCCCCGGGCGGATGAGCCCCCCGATGTGGGCCAAGGTCTTGCACACCAGCAAGCAGGCCTGCCGAATCAGTTCAATTTCTTCATCTGTCTTGTAGTAAATCATTGTCCCTAAAAATGAGCCTCCTCGATTTCACCGGGGGAAACGGAGCTACCCTTGCCCCAAAAAAAAGTCGTGCTTTGCCGGCTGCGGTTTCGGGAGCACATCAAAGCACGACCTTGGATGCAGGCGCCTGCCCGGAACGAGCCATCGCCTTACATGCTGGCGCCGATACCCTGCATGCGGCTGCGCCCTTGAATCTTGCCCGACTTGACCAGGCCGTCGTAGCGACGCATGAGCAAATGGCTTTCGATTTGCTGCAGGGTGTCGAGCACGACAGCCACCAAAATGAGCATGGAGGTGCCGCCGAAAAAGCGGGCAAACCCGGCGTTGATGCCCGCTGCCACGGCAAAGGCCGGCAGGATGGCGATGATGCCCAGAAAGATGGAGCCGGGCAAGGTGATGCGCGTGGTGACGGTGTCGATGAAATCGGCGGTGGGCTTGCCGGGCTTGATGCCCGGGATGAAAGCGTTCTGGCGTTTGAGGTATTCGGCGTACTGGGTGGGGTTGACCAGCAGCGCCGTGTAGATGTAAGTGAAGACGACCACCAGGAAAAAGGTGATGACACTCGAAGCCATGGAGAAGGGGTCCACCAGGGCGCGCAGCAGCGGGCTGGCGGCCAGGGTGGCATCGTCGCCGGCGACGAACTGGGCCACGGTGGCAGGCAAAAACATGAGGGCTTGCGCAAAAATGATGGGCATCACACCGGCGGCATTCACCTTGATGGGGATGTAGTCCCGAATGCCGGAAGCCGGCATGGCCGTAGCCCCGCGCCCCACCATCCGCTTGGCGAATTGGATGGGCACTTTGCGCACCCCCTGAACGATGAGCACCGTAGCCATGACGATCAAAAAGAGAATGGCCAACTCGATGACCAGGAAGAAGAACCCGCCCCCGCTGACCTGAATACCGATTTCGGCAGCCAGCGCCGCCGGCAGGGAAGCGATGATACCCACCGTGATGAGCAAGGACACCCCGTTGCCGATACCCCGGTCAGTGATGCGCTCACCCAGCCACATGGCGAAGATGGTACCCGCCGAAAGGATGATGATATTGGCAAACCAGAAAACGGTGGTGGGAATGCTGGGGTCCACTGCGCCCTGGCTGTGGATGTAGGTCAAATAGCCGCCCCCCTGAACGAGAGTGATGGCCAGGGTGAGCAAACGGGTGATTTGATTGAGTTTTTTGCGCCCCGACTCTCCTTCTTTCTGCTGCAACTTCTGGAAGTACGGCACCGCAAAGCCCAACAACTGCACGATGATGGACGCCGTGATGTAGGGCATGATACCGAGGGCAAAGACGGCCGCATTGTTGAATGCGCCCCCCGTGAAGACGTTGATGAGCCCCAGGAGGTCGCTGGCGGCGTTCTGGGAAGCGTTGTCCAGGGCAGCGGGAATGACGCCGGGCAAAACCACAAAAGAACCGAACCGATACACGGCCAGCATGCCCAGGGTGAAGAGGATGCGGTTGCGCAACTCCTTGATCTTCCAGATATTTTGGAGCGTCGTGATGAGCTTTTTCATTGCAGAAAATTAAACCAGTTGAATGCTTCCCCCCTTGGCTTCGATGGCCTGGCGGGCGGCAGCCGAACACGCGTGAGCGGTCAGTTTCAGGGGTTTGGCAAGCTCTCCTTTGGCCAAAACTTTCACGCGGTCTTTCTTGCGCACGATACCCAGCTCGACGAGCTTCTCAACGCTGATTTCCTCCAGTTGGTATTTCTCGGCAATCTTGTTGAGGCGCTCGAAGTTGAGGGGCACGTAACTGACCCGAAAGGGGCTTTTGAAGCCCCGCTTGGGCAAACGCATCTGCAGGGGCATTTGCCCCCCCTCGAAATTGCGCTTGTTCTTGTACCCGGAACGCGACTTGGCCCCCTTGTGCCCGCGCGTGGAGGTGCCTCCAGTGCCGGAGCCCTGGCCACGGCCCAGGCGCTTTTCCTTCTTCGTGGCGCCGGGAGCTGGTTTCAGATTATGCAGTTCCATGATTCGTATCGTTAGCCGTTAGGACGGAATGCAGCAGCCCCGAAGCCACCGCCTTCCGAAGCGGTTTCAGATTTGTTCCACTTTCACCAGATGGCGCACTTTGTCCACCATGCCCAGGATGGCCGGGGTGGCTTCGTGCTCCACCGAGTGTCGAATTTTGCGCAAGCCCAGGGCCCGAATGGTGTCTTTCTGCTTCTTCGGGCGGTCAATGATGCTTTTGACTTGCGTGATGCGAATTTTTCCCATGACGTATCAGGGTTTTACTGCTTCCCTATCAAATGGTTGCGCAGGCCTGTGACCTTTCTTCAGCCGTTGAAAACCTTCTGCAAGTCGATTCCCCGCTGGCGAGCCACATCCATGGGGCTACGCAGTTTTCGCAGGGCATCGAAGGTGGCTTTGATGACGTTGTGCGGGTTGGACGAACCGAGGGATTTGGCCAGCACGTTGTGCACACCGGCGTACTCCAGAACGGCGCGCATGGCGCCGCCGGCAATCACGCCGGTACCGTCGGCGGCGGGCTTGATGAGCACCCGCCCGGCGCCGTACTTGCCCCGCTGCTCGTGGGGGATAGTGCCTTTGTAAACGGGAACCTTGATGAGGTTCTTCTTGGCGTCATCCACCGCTTTCTGGATGGCTTCGGAAACGTCGCGGGCTTTCCCCAACCCGTGCCCCACCGTGCCGTTGTGGTCGCCCACGACGACGATGGCGGCGAAGCTGAAGGTGCGCCCCCCTTTGGTGACTTTCGCCACCCGGTTCAGGCTCACGAGCTTTTCCTTCAGCTCGGTTTCGGCGGGTTTGACTCGCTTTTCAACTCTTTTGCCCATCTGAATATGGTCTTAAGTCTGAACAATCGATGATTTGACAACACCTCAGAACTGCAGGCCGCCTTCGCGGGCGCCGTCGGCCAGGGCTTTGACGCGCCCATGATAGAGGTAGCCGCCGCGGTCGAACACCACGGTGCTGATGTTGTGTTCTTTGGCTTTCTCGGCCAGGATCTTGCCCACCATCTTGGCCTGTTCCACCTTGGGCACCGACTTGTCCACCCGCTTGTCGAGGGAGGAAGCGGCGAACAGGGTGCGGCCCGTCACGTCGTCGATGGCCTGGCAGTAGATTTCCTTATTGCTACGATAGACGCAGAGCCGGGGGCGAAGGGCCGTACCCTTCACTTTTTTCTTGATGCGATAGTGGATGCGCTGGCGTCTACGCTCTTTGCTGAACTGCATGGTTACGCAGGTTTTGATTCCCGGGTTGCGATCGAACGAGTTGCCGCAGCACGCGGGAAGGACGATGGCTACGATTACTTGGCAGCGGTCTTGCCTTGCTTGCGACGGATCTCTTCGCCCACATAGCGCACCCCCTTGCCTTTGTAGGGCTCGGGTTTGCGGAAGGAGCGAATCTTGGCGGCCACTTGGCCGATGAGCTGTTTGTCGTGGCTCTCCAAACGGATGATGGGGTTCTTCCCTTTTTCCATCTTGGCTTCCACCTTCACTTCATCGGGCAGGTAGAAGTAGATAGGGTGAGAGTAGCCCAAAATCAATTCGAGCAGTTGCCCCGTGTTGCTGGCGCGATACCCGACCCCCACCAGTTCGAGCTCCTTGACGAAGCCCTTGGACACACCCTCCACCATGTTGGCCAACAGCGAGCGGTACAGGCCGTGCATGGCGCGGTGCCGCTGCTGGTCGGTGGGGCGCTTCACCTGCATCTCGCCGTTCTCGATGACGATTTCCAGGTCGGGGTCCACTTGTTGCTGCAATTCCCCTTTGGGTCCTTTCACGGTCACCAGGTTCCCTTTGCTGACGGTCACTTCCACGCCCGCAGGGATGGGAATCGGCATTTTTCCTATTCGAGACATCAGTTGACGGATTGTAGGGTTCGAGAATGCATCACAACGGGGCCTCAATAGACGTGGCAAAGCACTTCGCCACCCACGTGTTCCTTGCGGGCTTCCTTGTCGGTCATCAAGCCCTTGGACGTGGAGATGATGGCGATGCCCAACCCGTTGATGACACGAGGCAATTCGTCGGCGTTGCAATATTTGCGCAGCCCCGGCTTGCTGATGCGCTTCAACTCCCGAATGACCGGTTCTTTGGTCACCGGGTCGTATTTGAGAGCGATTTTGATGATGCCCTGCTTGCCGGCCTCGTCGTCGAATTTGTACTTCAGGATGTAGCCCTGGTCGTACAAAATCTTGGTGATGGCCTTCTTCATCTTGGAGGCGGGGATTTCCACCACGCGATGGCCGGCCATCTGGGCGTTGCGCAGGCGCGTCAGGTAATCTGCTATTGGATCGGTAACTGCCATTTCAGTAAAGCATTTTGGAAGGGAGCGGGAGTTTTACCAGCTGGCCTTGGTCAGACCGGGCAATTTGCCCTGCAGGGCCATTTCGCGAAACTTCACCCGACAGATGCCGAATTTGCGCATGTAGCCTTTGGGGCGCCCGGTGAGCTTGCAGCGGTTGTGCAGGCGCACGGGCGAGGCGTTGCGCGGCAGCTTGTCGAGGGCTTCGTAGTCGCCGGCTTCCTTGAGCTTCTTGCGCAACTCGGCGTACTTGGCGACCAGGCGCTCCCGCTTTTTTTCCCTTGCAATGATGGATTTCTTAGCCATAATCGGATCGATTGAATCGAGTTCGGTTTGGAATCAATTAGCCGCGCTGGGCGTTTTTGAACGGCATGCCCAGCAGCGAAAGCAGAGCCCGTGCTTCGGCGTCCGTTTTGGCGCTGGTCACGAACGTGACGTCCATCCCATTGATGCGGCTGACTTTGTCCAGGTCGATTTCGGGGAAGATGATCTGTTCGGTGATGCCGAGGGTGTAGTTGCCCCGGCCGTCGAAGCTCTTGTCATTGATGCCCCGAAAGTCGCGCACCCGCGGCAGGGCCACGGTGATGAGGCGGTCCATGAACTCCCACATGCGCTCGCGGCGCAGGGTGACGCGCACCCCGATGGTCATGCCTTCGCGCAACTTGAAGTTGGACACGGAGCGCTTGGCCTTGGTGGGCACGGCCTTCTGACCGGCGATGAGCGAAAGCTCTTCCAGCGCCACATCGACGAGCTTCTTGTCCTGGGTGGCGGCACCCACGCCCTGGTTGATGCAAATCTTGACCAGGCGCGGCACTTCCATGACGCTTTTGTATTGGAATTGCTCCATCAGCGCCGGAACGACCTCCTCCCTGTATTTCTTACGCAGTCTCGGTTCGTAGCCCATGGCGGTTCAGGTATTTGAATGATTTGGTGGTTCAGAGAATGATTTCGCCGGATTTCTTGGCGTAGCGCACCAGCTTGCCATCCACCAGCTTGCGGCCCACCCGGGTGGGTTCACCCGTCTTGGGGTCAATGAGCATCAGGTTGGAGATGTGGATGGGGGCTTCCATCTCCACGATTCCACCCTGTGGGTTCTTCTGGCTGGGCTTCTGGTGCTTCTTGACGATGTTCACCCCCTCGACGACGGCCCGGTTTTTCTTGGGCAGCACTTCGAGGACTTCGCCCACTTCCCCCTTGTATTCGCCGGCGATGACCATGACCTTGTCGCCTTTGCGAATGTGGAACTTGGGAGCGAACCGCGTCTTTTTCGTTTTCTTGGACATGACAGCCTAACTGTTTGTGCGCCCTGCAAGCCCGCAGGCCCGCAGGCGGATGTTTTACAATACCTCAGGAGCCAGCGAGACGATCTTCATGAAGTCTTTTTCGCGCAGCTCGCGCGCTACGGGGCCGAAGATGCGCGTGCCGCGCGGCTCGTCGGCGTTGTTGAGCAGCACCACGGCGTTGTCGTCGAAGCGGATGTAGCTGCCATCCTTCCGACGGATTTCCTTCTTGGTGCGCACCACCACGGCCCGCGACACCGTTCCTTTCTTGATGCCGCCGGGGGTGGCGTCTTTCACCGTGACGACGATCTTGTCGCCCACCGAAGCGTAACGGCGCTTGGAGCCCCCCAACACACGGATGCACAGCACTTCTTTGGCCCCGCTGTTATCGGCTACTTTGAGTCTGGTCTCCTGTTGAATCATTGCTTTCGGATTGAATGGGTCAACCAAACGAATTTCGCGCGCATCCAGCCTCACTTGGCTTTTTCCAGAATCGCCACCAGGCGCCAGCGCTTGCGCCGGCTCAGCGGGCGGCATTCCATGATGCGCACCTTGTCCCCCACCTGGCACTCGTTGTTCTCGTCGTGGGCCAGGTATTTTTTGCTACGCTTGACCATCTTGCCGTAGATGGGGTGCTGCAAGCGACGCTCGACCAACACGCTGATGGTCTTTTCCATCTTGTCGCTCACCACAATCCCCACCCGGGTCTTGCGCATTTTACGGACAGTCATATCGCTCATTTCAAAGGCTTTTCAATGCTTGAAGAATCAGGACTTGCGGCGCCGGCGTTGGCGAATCTTGGAGCGCTTGGCCAATTCCGCCTCGCTCATCTTCTCCACCTGACGACGGCGGAGTTCCGTCTTCAGCCGGGCGATGTCCCGACGCACTTCGCGCAACACCATCGGGTTTTCCAACCCCTTGATGGCGTGGTCGAATTTCAGTTTCTGATACTGGGTCTCGGTCTCGGCCAATTCATTGACCAGCTCCTCGTCGGAAAACTCCTGCAGTTCCAAGAATTTCTTGCTAGGCATGACCTGATGATTTTCGATTCATGGGGCAGTGCCCCGAATTGGGCTTTTGAGGTCGAAAAGGGGCTTCAGCGAGCCAACAAATCGGGCCGAATGGACATCTTGGTCAACACGGGCAGCTTCTGAGCCGCCAGGCGCAAGGCTTCGGCGGCCACTTCCCGGGAAACCCCATCCACCTCGAACATGATGCAACCGGGCCTGACCACGGCCACCCAGTGATCCAGGGCGCCCTTGCCCTTCCCCATCCGCACTTCCTGGGGTTTGGAGGTGATGGGTTTGTCGGGGAAAATCCGAATCCAGACTTTGCCCTCCCGTTTCATGTAGCGCGTCATGGCAATACGGGCGGCTTCGATCTGCCGGTTGGTGATGCGCCCCCCGGTCACGGCTTTCAAGCCATAGGAACCGAAGGCCACGGTATGACCCCGCTGAGCGATTCCTTTGTTGCGGCCCTTTTGCTGCTTCCGGTATTTGGTCCGTTTCGGTTGTAACATTTCTTTTTCGGATTTTCACGAATCAAGCCGACTGGAAAGCCAATCAGCTAAAAATCAATGAATTGGCCAGAAAAAAGACCCTTCGAAAAGCCGAGCCGAAAGAGGGTCCGAAAAAAGCGACGCGAAGGTACGGCGATTTTTCCGAAATCCCTTCCTGCAAGGTACCCGCTTTTCCAGGGGCAGGGCGGGCGGTCAGCCGCGGCGTCCGCGCCCGCCGCCGCGCTCGCGGCCGCCGCGCTTGCGGTCTTTTTTGTCCACCCCCACATTGGGGGACAAATCGCGCTTCCCGAGCACTTCGCCGCGGGAAATCCACACCTTCACCCCGATTTTGCCGTACACGGTCAAGGCTTCCACCAGCGCGTAGTCGATATCGGCGCGGAAAGTGTGCAGCGGAATGCGGCCTTCCTTGTATTCTTCGCTTCGCGACATTTCCGCGCCGTTCAGGCGGCCGGAAACCCGCACCTTGATGCCTTCGGCACCGGCCCGCATGGTGTTCTGGATGGCGGATTTGATGGCGCGGCGATAGTTGATGCGCGCCTCGATTTGCTTGGCGATGGTCTCGCCTACGATGTTGGCATCGAGCTCCGGCTTGCGGATCTCCACGATGTTGATCTGCACATCCTTGCCGGTGAGCTTGCGCAACTCCTCCCGGATGAGGTCCACCTCCTGGCCGCCCTTGCCGATGATGATGCCCGGGCGGTTGGTGTGCACGGTGATGGTGATGCGCTTGAGCGTCCGCTCGATGACGATGCGCGAAATGCCGCCGGCCCGGCCCACCCGCGCATGCAAGTATTCGCGGATGCGCTGGTCTTCGACCACCTTGTCGGCGTAGTCGCGGTCGGCATACCAGTTGGAGTCCCAACCTCGGATGATGCCCAGGCGATTGCCAATCGGATTCGTTTTTTGACCCATGCTTTTGAATCTTGAGTGCTGCAAGCGAGCACGTGGATGACGAAAATTATTCTTCCTCCTCCGCAGCGGCGCCGAAGGCATCCTCATTTTGGAGCTTCAGGCGGTTTTCCACCACGAGGGTGACGTGGTTGGTGCGCTTGCGGATGCGATGGGCACGTCCATGCGGCGCCGGCCGATAGCGCTTGAGCATGAAGCCCTGGTCCACGGTGGCCTTCTTGATGTAGAGGTCGTAGTCGTCGGCACTTTCCACGCCGCCGGTCTTCTGTTCCCAGTTGGCCACGGCGCTGAGCAGGAGCTTCTCCACCCAGTAGGAGGCTTCCTTTTTGGTGAACCGCAGGATGTCGAGGGCTTCGGCCACCCGCTTGCCGCGGATGTTGTCCACCACCAACCGCATCTTGCGCGCCGACATCGGGCAGTTCTTCAATTTGGCGACAGCTTCCATATCGAGCTGATTTGTTATGGTTCGAGTTGGCAGGGGGGCGCTCGTTGTATCGAGGCCTGGCCCCCGGATGCTTACTTCTTGCGGTTGCCGGCGTGGCCCCGGAACTGGCGGGTGGGCGCGAACTCGCCCAGCTTGTGCCCCACCATGTTCTCGGTGATGTACACCGGAACGA
>CAZBYX010000072.1:0-14673 GCA_964496055.1 uncultured Saprospiraceae bacterium | reverse complement strand
ATCAATGATTTATTCAAATCCTCGATTCCTCAAATGTTCGATTCCTCGGCGGGATTGGGCTTTTTTCAGCAGACTCAGGACTTGAAAACCAACCCATCCGGCCTCTGAATCCGAACCCCTGAGGCAAACAGGATTTTCGGGGCAACCGGGATGTCCCGCCTGCGATTTGAGGCGACTCCCGAAACACGTGGAAATACATGGAGACAGGTTGAAAAACATTGCCCACACGCCCTGCGTGCTCGGTCAGGTCCCATCAAGGGGATTCGGAGGGGTTTTTCACGTAGGCTTCCACCCGTTCCTGGAAGGCACGGCCGAGAGTTTGGCTGCAGGGCCCGGGCTTCCCATCCCCGATGACGATATCGTCCACCTGGACGACGGGGAGGACGCCCTTGGTGCTGCTGGTGAGGAAGGCTTCGCGGGCGCGCTTGAGCTCCTCCATGTGGACGGGGCGCTCCTCGACGGGGAAGCGTTGGCGGGCCAGGGCCAGCACCTGCTTTCGCGTCACGCCGCGCAGGATGCCCTCGGCGGGGGTGGCCACGACCCCGTCTTCGGCAACGATGAAGAAATTGGCGCGCTGGGTTTCGCTGAGCCACCCATCCTGGTGAAAGAGCACGTCCACGGCGCCGGCGCGCTGCAGCCGCGGCAACTGGTGGATGCCCACGGCATAGTTGGTGGTCTTGACCGTGGGAAAAGTGCGCACGTAGGGGAAGGAAAGCAGCCGCACGCCCTGCTGGTAGGCGCGCTCGTCGCGGGCGGGGTAGGGATGCTCCAGAATGAGGAAGTTGGGTTCGGCCGGCCGATAGCCATCCATCGAATAACCGCCGGTGAGCACCAGCCGGATGGCCGCATCCGCCCGGCCGTTGCACGCGATGAGCTGCTCGATGGCCTGCCGGAGGGCCTGCCGGCTCATCGCCAGAGGCAGGCGCAGAAAACGCGCCGAAGCTTCGAAGCGATCCAGGTAGTCCTCCAAGAAAAGGGGCTGGAAGTCCCGCACCAGAAAGAAGTCGAACAACCCATAGCCCCGCAGGATGGACAGGTCGTGACAGTGCAGCACGACATCCTCTTTGGGAAGGAGGGTTCCGTTGAGGGAATAGTGGGTGATGCCGTCGGGTGCTGAAGCATTCATCGGGAAAGGGGTATTTCGCCGCCAATATAGGAACAAGTTGCCGTCCTGTCCGCGACGCGCAACTCCCTCGAAAGCTGTATCATTCGAGGAAGAAACCTTACATTGGAGCATCCTCCCGGCAGCCGGAGCCGGAGAGACGCATTGCAAATCAACCACCCCCAACCATGATTGCCCTCCGCCCCTCGTTGTCCTTCCTCCTGTTCCTGCTTTTGCTGCCCGCCTGCGCCGATTACAAGCTTCACTACGCCCGCGAAGCCGCCGACTGGCAACAGGACCGCCCGCCCCAGGACCTCCAACTGGAGCACCGGATGTACCTCGTCGGCGACGCCGGCAACGCCCCGCTGGGCGGCACCACCCCGGTGTTGAAGTACCTGAAAAAGGTGCTCGCAGAAGAAGGCCCCAACAGCTCCATCCTCTTCCTGGGGGACAACATCTACCCCGACGGCCTGCCCCCCAAGGAAGACGTCGAGAACCGCACCCTGGCCGAATACCGCCTGCGCATCCAGCTCGAAGCCCTCGAAAACTTCCAGGGCCGACCCATCTTCCTGCCCGGCAACCACGACTGGCGCAACGGCCTCAAGGGCCTGCGCAGCCAGGAAAAAATGGTGGAGAAATTCCTCAACAAAGGCATCGAAGACGACGACGACTGGGAAAACTACTTCCTCCCCGACGGCGGCTGCCCGGGACCCGAGGTGGTGGAGCTCAACGACAAGCTCGTCGTCATCGTGATTGACACCCAGTGGTGGCTGGCCGACTGGGACAAAGAGCCCCGCATTCACGAAGGCTGTGAAATCAAAAACAAGTTCATGTTCCGATTCATGTTCGAGAATGCGGTGCGCAAACACCGCAGCAAGAACGTGGTCATCGCCATGCACCACCCGGTGCACTCCTTCGGGCCCCACGGCGGGCGCTTCACCTGGAAAGAGCACCTCTTCCCCTTCACCGAAATCAAGGACAACCTCTACATCCCCTTCCCCATCGTGGGGACGGTCTATGCTTTTTTGCGGGGCTCCATCGCCACCAAACAAGACATCAACCATCAGGAGTACAAGGAGCTGACCGAGTCGCTGTTGGCAGGGGTGAAGAAAAACGGCAGTTTCATCTTCGCCGCCGGGCACGAACACAACCTCCAGTACATCGAACGCGACTTCCAGAAGTACATCATCAGCGGGGCGGGCAGCAAGACCAGCCCCGCCGGTTTGGGCAAAGGAGGCTTCTTCTCCTACGGCCGGAAGGGCTACGCCACCCTCGAATTCTACGAGGACGGCCAGGCCTGGGTCCAGTTTTGGGTGCCCAACGCCGAGGGCACCGACGCCCGTCTGGTCTTCCAAAAGAAGGTCAAAGACAAACTCAGCACCATCGAGGAGAACATCCCCACCGAATTCCCCGAATACGAACAGCTGAGCGACACGGTGACCCGCCCCCTGGTCCGCTACGAGCTCGAGCCCAAAGGCCCCATTCACAACTTCCTCTTCGGCGAGCACTACCGCGACCTCTACCTCCGGCAATACCGCCTGCCCGTGCTCGACCTCAGCACCTGGCGGGGCGGCATGACCCCCATCCAGCGGGGCGGCGGCAACCAGACCAACTCCCTGCGCCTGGCCGATGCCCAGGGGCACCAGTTCGTCATGCGCGACCTGACCAAGGACGTCACCCGCCTGCTCCCCTTCCCCTTCAACAAGATGAGCCTGGCTCAATTCATCGCCGTCGATAATTTCCTTTCCACCCACCCCTACGCCCCCCTTGCCCTGCCCCCCATGGCCGAGGCCATTCGCATCTACCACACCAACCCCGAGTTTTTCTACATCCCCAAACAACCGGCCCTCGGCATCCACAACGACATCTACGGAGGCAGCGTCTATCTGGTCGAAGAGCGCCCCGGCGGCTCCTGGGAAGGCACCGACGTTTTCGGGGGGGCTCACAAATTCGTCTCCACCCCCGAGCTTTCCGAAAAGCTGACCACCAAATACAGCCACCGCGTCGACCAGCCCTGGGCTTTGCGCTCCCGCCTGTTTGACTTCGTCATCGGCGACTGGGACCGCCACGACGACCAGTGGCGCTGGGCCCGCTTCGACCAACCCGACGGCATCAAGCTCTACCGTCCCGTACCCCGCGACCGGGACCAGGCCTTCTCCAAATACGACGGCCTCTTCACCCGCATCGCGACCATCACCGCCCCCTTCCTGCGCCAACTGCGGGTCTATAGCCCCAAAATCGGCAACATCAAATGGGCCGCCTGGAGCCCCCGCCACTTCGACAACTCCTTCCTCAACCAACTCGACTGGAACGAATGGGAAAATCAGGTCCACTTCATCCAGGAAAACCTCACCGACGCCGTGGTGGACAGCGCCTTCCTGAGCTGGCCCGACTACCCCCGCCAAACCTCCGCCCCCTACATCCGGCAGGTGCTCAAACAACGACGCGACCAACTGCTCAACACCGCCCGCCGCTACTACGAGTTCCTCTCCCGCGAAGTGGATGTGTACGGCACCGAAGACCGCGAACGCTTCCGCATCGAACGCCTCGACGACCGACGCACCCGCGTGCGCATGTACGAGTTGTCCAAAAAAGGAAAGGAGAAAGACCTGCTCTACGACCGCACCTTCACCCACGGACCCACCCGGGAAATCCACATCTACGGGCTGGACGGCGACGACGAGTTCATCGTCACGGGCCGGGTGAGCAAGGGGGTGAAACTCCGGTTGGTCGGAGGGCTGGGCGAAGACCTCTTCCACGACGAGTCGCGGGTGGGCGGTTTGGGCAAGAAGACCCTCATCTACGACAACAAGCTGAAAAACATCCTGGAGACGGGCCCCGAAAGCCGCGACAAACGAAGCAATCGCGCCATAATCAACATCTACGACCGCCGGGCCGCGCACTACGAATACGACATCCTCGTGCCCTTTCCCGTCCTCGGCGTCAACCCCGACGAGGGGTTCCTGCTCGGCGCCAACCTCCACTGGACGGTGTACCAGTTCAAAAAGGAGCCTTACGGCGCCACCCACAACGTCTTCACCTCCTTCGCCTTCGAGACCAGCTCCCTGCTCCTGGAGTACCAGGGCGACTTCCTGAATGCCTTCGGGGGTTGGGACTTCTTTCTCGAAGGCCTGTACAAGAACCCCATCTATTCCTTCAACTACTTTGGCTTCGGCAACGAATCGGTCAATGAAATCAAGCAACGGGACGACGAGTTCTACCGCGTGCGCCAGGGGCTGATTTCCCTGGCTCCGGCCCTGAAAAAACGGCTGGGGAGCGAGCAAATCTACTTCACCGTGGGGCCCAGCTTCCTACACGCCGAAATCGAAGCCACCCCGGGGCGATACCTGACCAGCAAGCTGAGCGACGTGCCTCCCTCCGCCTTCGAGGAGCAATCTTATGGGGGCTTGCGGTTCCGCTTCCACTACTACAACGTGGACGACCCCGTCCTACCCCATCGGGGGGTGGCCTTTCATTCGTCGGTGCACTGGCAGCGGCGCCTCCAGTCCTCCGGGCAGGCCTTCACGCAGTGGCGCACGGAGTTTACCGTCTATCAAAACCTGGACCGCCGCGAGCAGCTCGTGTTCGCCACGCGCCTGGGCTTTGGCCACAACTTCGGCGACGGCTTCCAGTTTTGGCAGGCACCCAACCTCGGAGGGCGCAACAGCAGCCTACGCGGCTATCGCGCCGAACGCTTCTACGGCCGCGTGGCCTTCTGGCACAACCTCGACCTGCGCGCCCGGCTCTTCAGCAGCTACAACCCCACCCTGCCCTTCACCTTCGGCTTGTTCGCCGGCTTCGACTACGGCCGCGTCTGGGTCGATGACGACCCCTCCGAAGCCTGGCACTACGACTGGGGCGGCGGCATCTGGATCGCCCCCGTCGATGCCTTCGCCCTCTCGGTCGGGCTGTTCACCCCGCGCGAAGACGCCGAAGAAAGCACCCGTCTGACCGTCAAGCTGGGGTTCGGGTTTTGAGGCCGTCAGCAGTTTGGGAGGGCCTGCGGGCAAGGTCTTTCAACCGGACTCCAGGTATTCCCCCTTGTCTCGGCAACCCTTTCAAATCGCCTTGGGCAGGGTGCACCTTTCAGGGGTGCTCCCCCTTCGGGAAATGGAGGGGCGTGGGTTGGCGGGCGAGCCATCCCGCTTGTTCTGAAAATGCTGCTTGTGCGCAAGGAACCATCCGGGTTTTGCCCCCCAACCCCTCTCACCGCCACACCGGCTCCCCCCACGAAATCCCGTCGCCGGCTCCCTGTTTCAGCGCAACAGGCTGACATCCCCCTTGAAGAGAATGACAACCCCGTCGATGAATTCGATTTCGGCCATCCAGGCGAAGACGGCGGGGTCGAGTTCCTGGCCCTTGAATGAGCCGTCCCAGCCGAGGGATTCGTCGTTGAGGGGAATGTCATTGGCTTCGAAGACGAGGCTGCCCCATCGGCTGAAGACTTTGAGGGTGCGGATGCGCAGAGCGGCAGGCCCGCCGAAGAGGGTGAAGCGGTCGTTGATGCCGTCGTCGTTGGGGGAAAAGACGTTGGGCGCATAGACGGGCCGCACCTCGACGACGAAGATGGTCACGCTGTCGGTAGCGGTGCAGCCGTTGGGGTCTTGGATGGTGAGGGTGTAGGTGGTGGTGCGCAGGGGGAGGACGGTGGGGTTGGGGCAGTCGGTGCAGCCCTGGAAATCCTCGGTGTTCGACCAGGAGAAGGTGACGGGCAGGTTCGGGGGGCTGTGCTTGGCATTCAGTACGGCGGTGGCGCCGAGGTTGACGGTCTGGTCGGCGCCGAGGTCGAGGACCAGCGGCGGGGGTTCGTCCACCTGAGCGCTGAGGCTTTGGGTACAGCCGCGGGCGTCGCGCACGATGACTTCGTAGGTGCCGGCTGTCAGCCCGCCGAGCCGGGGGCTGTCTTGAAAAGTGCTGCCGTCGGTGCTGAACTGGAATGGCGGGGTGCCCCCCGAGGCGGCGACGACGATTTCGCCGCTGGCTTCTCCGGCACAGAGGACATCCGTCACGGAGACGAGCTCGAGGAAGAGCTCCGGGGGCTCCTGAACGGTGGCCGTGGCGGAATCCCGGCAGCCGTTTTCGTCTTCCACGGTCACCGAATAGGTTCCCTGGGGGAGGTTGGTGCGTTGCTGAACGGTGCTGCTGTCTTCCCACAGGTAGCTGTGCTCGCCCGTGCCGCCACTCGACAGGGCGGTCACAATGCCGTCCATCTCCCCAAAGCAGCTGATGTCCAGGGCGTCGATTTCCACCTCCAGGGGGGGCGGGTCTTCCACCACGATGGTGAACTCGCCCTCGCAACCCACGGCATCCACGACGTGAACGGTGTAGGTGCCGGCGGGAATGCCGCTGAGGATGCTGTCGGACTGGGGCCCGTTGCCGAAATCATAGGTCACCGGGAAGGTGCCCACCTCGATGGTGACGACGATGGAGGCGTCGGCATTGCCCGTGCAGGTGGGCGGAATGACGGGTTCGAGCTGGGGGTCGAGGGCCAGGCCTTCGGGCACCTCGAAGGTGAATTCGGCGCTGCAGCCGTTGGCATCGACGATGCGGACCGGGTAGGTGCCGAAGGCCAGCTGGCTGAAGACGGTGTCGGAAGTCAGGGTGCCCGAATTGTTGAATTCGAATTGGTATGGCGGCGTGCCCCCGGAAGGATGGAGGGTGAGGGAGCCGGTCTGGAAGTTGGGTCCGCAGTAGTCGGGAGAGGCGGTGGCTTCGAGTTCGGGGGTGGGGTAAACGGTGATTTCCTCGATGTCGGTGACGATGCAGCCGGCTTCGCTGGTGATGGTCAGCACGATGGATTTGGTGCCGGGGGTGGCGTAGGTGACGGTGTGGGGCCCCGGGCCGGTGGCGGAAGCAGGGGAAGCGCCGGGTCCGAAGCTCCATTCCCACTGGGCGATGGGGGTGACGGCGGTGGAGTTGTCGGTGAAGGTGATGGGGTCGCCGGTGCAGACGGCGTCCTGGCTGAACTGGAAGTCCGCTTCGGGGCCGAGGAAGGTGCCCGTCCCCCCGAATTCGACGCTGAAGCCGCTGCCCGTATTGCTGAAGTTGATGACCACCAGGGCGTAGCTCTTGCCGGCTTCCATGTCGATGGCGGCGGCGAAGTTGTCGTCGCCGGGGGCGCAGCCGGGGAATTCCTGGGTGTCGGTGGAGCTGAGGCTCAGGCCCGTGGGCCCTGTGCAGGGCGCCCATTCGTCGAAGGGGGCGCCGACGTTTTCCCCGCTGGAGACGCAGCGCAATTCGATTTTGTCGGTGCAGTCCTCGATGCCGTTGGGCAGCTCGAAGACGACGAAGTCGAGGTCGTCGCTGGGGTTGTTGGGGGTGAGGGTGAAGGCCAGGGTGCCGGGGTCTTTGCAGGTCCATTTGTACCAGGCGGAGCTGAACTCTTGTTGGATGCAGGAAACGCCGGCCAGTTCGTTGGGGTCTTGGCCGGGGGAGTTGACGGCTTCGACGGTGAAGGAGTTCTTGTCGCAGAGCACCACGCCGGTGGGGCAATCGGAGGTGGGCTCGGGCACCTGATTGAAGTTGTTCACGCAGAGCTGGAAGGTGCCCCGGTTGCCCTCGCGCGCGCCGACGCGAATGAAGTAGGTGGCGCCCACGGTGAGCGGCCCCGCCAGGGTTTCGGCGATGTTGAAGCCGAAGCCGTCGCTGGCGCACTGGATTTCGGTGAGCCCGCCGGAGCAATCGCCCTCGTACAGCGCGAACTGGGGGGAGTTCAGGGTGCCGCCGGGGCCGGGGTTGCCGGCCGTGTTCCCCACGACGGTGATGTTGACGTCGGTGCCCTGAGCCACGAAGCGGAACCACACATCCGCCCCCCCGGAGCCCTGGGGCCAGCAGGAGGGTTCGATGAGGGCGCTGCCCGTGGCGTCTTCGTTGCTGAAGGCGCCGATTTGCGAGCAGAAGTTGGTCACGTCGGTCAGGACCAGAGCATCGGAGCACTCGTCGTTGGCGGGTTGGGCGAGGGTGGTGGCGGCCCAAAGGCAGGCAAGCAAGGCAAGGGGGTATGCGTTCTTCATCCGGGGAGCGGTTTTTTGAATAAACGTCGCAGCAGTGCCAAAAGTGCCGGCACGAGGAACGCGCCGACGACATTGACAAACATTGGAAACAACACCGACGCCGGGCCTTCGGTTTGTCTTCTATGGGGGGCATGCTTTTGCCCCCAAAGCAAAGGCCCTACATTTGTCGGCAGCTTAAAAGAGGAGCCGAACGGAAATACAGGTTGGCGAAGATGATCAAAAAACACCTACCGAACTTCATCACGGTCGTGAACTTGTTTTGCGGCTGTTGTGCCTTGGCCAGCGTCTTCTACGGGCAATTCGTCCTGGCTTTCTTTTTCAGCCTGGCCAGTGGCGTGGCGGATTTTCTCGACGGCATGCTGGCCCGCTTCTGGGCGGTGCATTCGCCCGTAGGCAAGCAACTGGACAGCCTGGCCGATATGGTGAGCTTCGGGGTGGTGCCCGGGGCCATCCTCTACATGCTCTTGGTCAAGGGGCTTTCCAAAGCCGAGGTGTTGCCCATCCAACTTACGCTGGCGGCGGCGCCCGCCTTTTTGGTCAGCATTTTCGCCGCCATCCGGCTGGCCAACTTCAACCTCGACACCCGCCAGAAAGACAAGTTCATCGGCTTGCCCACCCCCTCCTGCGCCATCTTCGCCGTAGGGCTCATGCTCATCCACCACTACGACTCCTTCGGCTGGGGCACGCTCGTCACCGAGCCCTGGTTCGTCTATCCCCTCATTCCGCTGTTGTGCTTTCTGCTCATTGCCGAATTCCCCATGTTCAGCTTCAAATTCGAAAAGCTCGAATGGGCGGGCAACCAGATTCGGTTTATTTTTGCCGGCGTTTCGCTGATTCTGCTGGTATTCTTGAGGGAAGCCGCCATCGCTTTGCTCATCCCGGCATACATCCTCTTCTCCACGCTCGACAATTACCTGTCCCGCCATTTGAACTCGCACTGAGCCGCAGCCAAACGGCGGGGCCGAATCCATCCCATCATGAAATTCATCGCCTCCATCGACATCATGCCCCATAAAGAATTGCTGGACCCCCAGGGCAAAACCATCGCCCACAGCATGAAAAACCTCCACCTCGACGGGGTGCAGGACGTGCGCATGGGCAAGCACATCGAAATGGTGGTGGAAGCCGAAAACCAGGAAGCGGCTCATCAAATCGTGGATGAAGCTTGCCGCAAGCTCCTGGCCAACCTGATCATGGAGACCTACCGCTTCGAAGTGCGCCCCGCCGATAACTGAGGTCCCCATTCCTATCATGCTCTACCTCGTACCCACACCCCTCGGCAACCTGGAAGACTTCACCCTGCGCGCCATGCGCATCCTGCGTGAGGTGGACCTCATTCTGGCCGAAGACACCCGCACCACCCGCAAACTCCTGGACCATTACGACATCTCCACCCCCCTGAAAAGCTACCACGCCCACAACGAACACCGCGCCACCCCCGCCCTGGTGGAGCAACTCCTTCAGGGAAGGAACCTGGCTTTGGTCAGCGATGCCGGCACGCCGGGCATCTCCGACCCCGGCTTCCTCTTGGTTCGGGCCTGTGTGGAGGCGGGGGTGCGGGTGGAGTGTTTGCCGGGGCCGACGGCTTTCGTCCCCGCCCTCATCGTTTCGGGCTTGCCCTGCGACCGCTTCCACTTCGAAGGGTTTTTACCCCACAAAAAGGGGCGGCGCAAACGCCTGGACTATCTGGCCCACCTGCCCCACACCTTCGTGCTGTACGAATCGCCCAACCGCCTGCTGCGTTGCCTGGAGGAGCTCCAGACCCATTGCGGCCCCGAACGCCGCGCCGCCGTCTGCCGGGAGCTGAGCAAAATGCACGAGGAAGTGGCGCGGGGGACGCTCGCAGCCCTGCTGCAGCGCTTTCGGGAACGGGAAAAAATCAAAGGGGAACTGGTGATCGTGGTGGCGGGAAAAGACAGCTGAGCGCTCACTCCTTGTCGAAGCGCAACTCCTGGATGCGGTACTCGTTGCCCGCCTTGCTCAGGTAAACATAGACGCGGAAAGTCCCTCCGGCCGTCACCAGGTTGCCGATGAAGTAGTGGGAATCGCGCCCTTTCGAGGTGCCTTGATGGACGGTGCTGAACGACTTGGCGGGGTTCTTGGCGAAGAAGTCGCGCACGCTTTGGAGGGCCTGGGCTTTGGGAAGCAGGTCTTCCGTATCGCCGATGGCGACCTCCACGCTCTGGTCGAAATAAGCGGCCAGGGCGTTCACGTCGCCTTTCCCGAGCGCCTGATTGATGCTTTGCACCGCTGCGGCACTCTGGGCGAACAGCCCGAGCGGAAGGAAGAGAATGGAAAAAACGAGGATTCGTTTCATGACTGCTTTGGGATTTTGGAGGCTCCGAAGCGGGACGACCCCCTGCTAAGGAGCCTCGGCTGCGGTCGTTTCCACAAAGTAGCAATCCTTGGGATGAAAGACCAGCGTCGGTTCGTTTTTAACGTTCCGAGCCGAAAAAGTCACGGAAGGAAGCTCCTTCGAGCCTCCAATAAGCGTTCGAGCGGGGCAAATTATTGCCCGAACCGGGTATTTCCCCCAAACCTCCAACCCGCCCGCCCGCCCCTTTGTTCAGGGGCTTGGCCCGCTCGGCGACCTGCGCCGCGGTTCCCGGGCGGGAATATTTTTTGTAAAATTCCCGGGGGAGGCTAAATTTAGGACCTTTCGGGCCCGCCCACAGGGTTTGCTTTTTCGCGGTTGAATTTCCGGAGATGGCAATCCCCCCAAAAAGCAGAAGAGCTTATGAGGAGATTCGTTGCCCTGCTGATCCTTGCCGGGGGCGCCATGGCCTTTTGGATGAGCGCCCCGATGAACAACCCCTATCCCCAGGACTTCTTCCAGCCTCCTGTCGCCTTCGAGATGCGCCTGTCCGGCACCTTTGGGGAGCTGCGCCCCAATCATTTCCATTCCGGCATCGACATCAAGTCCAGCCAAGGGCGTATCGGGGACCCCGTACTGGCCGCCGGCGACGGCGACGTGATGCGCATCAGCGTCCAACCCGGGGGCTATGGCAAAGCCCTCTATTTGCGCCACCCCAACGGCTACACCTCCGTCTATGCCCACCTGGACAGCTTCGCCCCCGAAATCGAGGCCTACGTCAAGGAACAGCAATACCGCCTGCAGAGCTTTCGGGTCAATCTTTTCCCCCCGGTGGGGCGCTTTCGCTACCGGCGCGGCGAGCAAATCGGGGTGCTGGGAAATTCGGGTAGCTCTCAGGGGCCCCACCTGCATTTCGAAATCCGGGATTCGCGCACCGAAAAGCCCATCAATCCCTTGCTGTTCGGCCTGCGCATCAGCGATGACCGCCCGCCCCGCATGCACCAGCTCAAGGTTTACTACCTGAACGAAAAACGGGAGACCCTGCGCAGCCGCACCTTCCCCCTCTTCCGCGAAGGGGAGCGCTACCGCCTGCAAGCCGACACCCTGCTCATCGGAGCCTGGCGCGCCGGGTTCGGGCTCAAAGTCTATGACCATCACAACAACGTCTCCAACTGGAACGGCATCTACGCCCTGTCCCTCTATCAAGACGGCGAGCTGGTGTACCGCTTCCGTGCCGAGGCCTTCTCCTTCGCCGAAACCCGCTTCATCAACGCTCACATGGACTACCCCGAACGGGTGGCCCGGCGCAGCTATTTCCATCGCTGCTACAAGCTGCCGGGCAACCGCCTGTCCCTTTACGAAGCCACCCAAAACGACGGGGTGGTGCCGTTGTATCGCAACCGCCCCTCCCGCATCGAAATCGTCGCCGAAGACGCCTACGGCAACGCCGCCCGGCTGGAGTTCTGGGTGCGGCGCGGGGAAGTCCCCCCCGCCGAAACCCCGACCTACAACTACTTCTTCCCCTACGACGAGGAAAACATCATTGACACCCATCCGCTGTTCGTGCGCCTGCCGAAAGGAGCCCTCTACGAAAACCTCTATTTGCAATACAGCGTCTCGGCGGACGTGCCGGAGGCCGTCTCCGAAGTGCATCACCTCGGCGACTATTCCACCCCCGTGCACCAATACTTCCAGATAGGCATCCGGCCGAATCGAAAGCTCAGCCGGGAGGAGATGCAAAAGGCCTTCGTCGCTTATGTGGCTCCCAACGGCAACCTGGTCAATTGCGGTGGCAAATGGCTGGACGGCCGCATCTACGCCCGGGTTCGGGGGCTGGGCCCCTATTGCATCCTGCTCGACGAGCAGCCCCCCACCATTCAGCCCCGCAGCTTCCGCTACGACATGCGCGGGCGCTCGAAAATGACCTTCCGCCTGACCGACAACTTCGACACCGGCGGCAAAGCCCGGCCCATCGCCTACAAAGCCACCGTGGACGGCGAGTGGATCCTCATGGAGCTGGATGCCAAGAACGACCTGCTCATCCACCGCTTCGACGAGCGCATCCCGCCCGGTGAGCATCTGCTGCGCATTGAAGCCATGGACAATCGCGGCAACCGAACCGTCTTCCAGGAAAAATTTCGGCGCTGAGCCCCCTACCCCTTCTGCCCCACCTGCTTCCAGTGGATGAGGGCCACCACGATGAGCGTTTGCGCCAGCAGATAAGTGAACATGATGATGAAGGGCACCGCCTCGTAGTCCATCTTGTCGGGTGTGAAGCGATTCAAAGCCAAGAGGCTGTCCGAAACGATGAACCACAAGGCCCCGCCCACCAGCAGACGGAAGCTCCGGTGGTCCAGGATGCCGTAAAGGTGAATCGCCGCAGCCGCCATGCTCATGATGGCCAACCCGTACACCAGGACCGGCACCTGCATGCCCCCGCCCAGGCCGGGCCACAACTCCCACATGAGCAAACCATAGAAGGCGAGCAACAAGAGCAAAACATAAGGGCGGCGAACCAACAGCCCCTGCCGGCCCCGGCTCAACCCCCAAAAAGCGGCGATGTAGCACAACTGCATGAGAAAGAAGGCGCCCATCCCGGCCAGGAAAAAGGACGTTTGCCCGTCGAACAGCAACAGGGTGTCTCCCACGGCTGCAAACAACAACCCTACGGCCAGCAAGCGACGCAGCCCCTCGTTCATCCCTCCCGATGCGCCCCACCAGTACAGCGCCAGCAGCGGCATGAGCAACGGCTTGGTGAATTTTATCAGGGGTGCATACCCGAAACCCACTCCAAATAACTGCAGGAAGGAGCAGCCCAGGAACAAGAGAAACACGGTTTTCAATTGCTTGGCAGACATGGTGGTTCGTTTCGTTTGGCTGCCAAAATAAGCCAGTCTCCCGGGAACCTCCAATCGAACGAGGCTTCCCGGGGGAATTGCCCCGGCGTGCAGGTTTTCGGCCGGCTTGTCCGAATGGTTATTTTTGCCCGAAATCCAGACAAATGGAAAGCAAGCGGCAGCGGCAAGTGGCGGAAATCATCCGCCGGCATTTCGGGATGCTCCTCCAGCAGGAAGGCGCCTACATCTACGGGCCCGAACCACTGGTCACCGTCACGAACGTGAAAATGACCCCCGATCTGGGCTTGGCGCGCATCTACCTCAGCGTGTACAACACCGACAACAAGCAAGCCGTCTTGCTCGAAATGGAAGACGCCTACCCCCGCCTGAAACAGGCCCTCCACGGCCGCATCCGCAAGCAATTGCGCCGCATGCCCGAGCTCGAATTCTTCCTCGACGACACCCTCGACGAGATGGAGCGCGTCAACCGCTTGCTCGACAGCCTGCGCAGCTCCTCCCCCGCCTCTTCGGAGGAAGAATGAGCCCCCCTCAAACGGCCGCCCCCTCCCTCGATTGGTCGCCGGCCGGTTTCCCAATTGCCGACGACCCGTCATTCCTCCTCGAAGGGGTTCAATCCTTCGGGCAGGGAGACCCACCATTCGCACAGGGATTCGATCTGGGGGGGCAGCCCCGGAAAGCGGGGCAGGTATCCCATCGTTTCCCGCAGCAAGCTCGGTCGCGTGTGCAGGATGGCGCCTTTCAGCCAGCTTTCCGAAGGGGCGGGAAGTTCTGTCAGGCGCTGCCAGACGGCACCGGCCAGGGAGGATTCCCAGGGATGAGCACCCAGCAGCAGGATTTGAGCCGGGATGCCGCTCGTATTTCGCAGGTCGAGAACGGGGAGGCATTGACGGCACAGCTCCTCGTACGCATCCCGGGCAAGGAGGTCGAGCAAGGCGTCCAGGGGTTGCAGGGCTCGAGGGGGGTAGCCTTCGTAAACGAGGAACCATTGGAGCAATTCGTAAGCTCCGGATGCGTGGCGGTGGTTCACCAGGCTGCGCTGCCAGGCCCGCATGAGGGTTTCGCCCTGGGGGTTGAGCGCGATGGCGTCGGGCATTTCGGCCGGTTCCTGGCCGGTGGTGCGGGTCCAAGTGTCGGGGGGCAGCAGGGGCAGCAGGTTGGAAATTTCGGGAACGGCCCCGAGCAGCGGCTCCAGCAAGGAAGGCGGAGAGCCGAGGTGTGTTTCGGAAAACTCGAGCAACCCCTCCGACAGGCGCAGGGCAGGTTCCAACCATCGGGCCAGAGCCTGTGCGGCCTCGCTTTCGGGCAGGAGACAGAGCTGCAGCAGGGCGAGTTGCCGCTCTTTCTCATCCTCGGCGTCCAGGCTTTTTTCGAGCAAAGCAGGCACAT
>CAZBYX010000071.1:0-14773 GCA_964496055.1 uncultured Saprospiraceae bacterium | reverse complement strand
AACGAAAAACTTCCACTCGCTTCCCTGTCTCGACTGATCAGGCCTGGCGCCCGGCGATGCGCCCCGAGAAGATGCACCCGCCGAGGAAGGTTCCTTCCAGGGCGCGTTTGCCGTGCATGCCACCGCCGCCGAAGCCGGCCGATTCGCCGACGGCGAAGAGCCCCGCAATGGGTCGGCCCTGGGTGTCGAGAACGCGGCTTTGGAGGTCGGTCTGGATGCCGCCCAGGGATTTGCGGCTGAGGATGAACTCGCGGATGGCGATGAGGGGGCGGGCGCGGGGGTCGAGGATGGGTTGGAATTTGCAGGTTCGGGCGCGGTCGCCGCGATAGCGACGCAGGTGGGCGATGCGGCGCAGTTGCTCATCGTTGTGGAAGGCCGGCCCGCGGGCGATTTGGCGGTCGTAGCGCTCCACCTCTTCGCGGAGGGTTTGGACGTCCACGAGGGCTTCGCCCGTGAGGGCATTCATCTTTTCCACCAGTTCTTCGAGGCTGTCGGCGGCGACGATGTCAGGGCATTCGTTCAGGAGGCTCTTCACGAGGGGCTCGTTGCCCAGAAGCACCGTCTTGAGGAAGGCGAACAGCCGGCGGTCGCGGATGGCGGGGTTGTGTTCCGAACCGGAGACGGCCAGCTCGCGCACGGCGATTTTCCAGTTGAGCACCTGCCAGGAGTACTGCCGCTCTTGCCGGCAGATGCGTTCCACGAGGTAGCGCGTGTCGTATCCGCTGACAAGGGGCACCGGTCCGATGCGTTCCCCCCGCCAGTTGAGCCACAGGGCTGATTTGGGGGGCACGAGGCTCAGCCCGTGAGCGGGGCGCTGGGGCCGCGGATGGTGGATGCCCGCCGCATAATTCCATTGCCGCTGAAGATGCGTAACGGAGGCACCGGCCGCCCGTGCCGCCTCGTGGACGGTGCCATCCGCGAAGGGGTGAGCCCCGTTCAAAATGACCTCCGGCGCCCGGCCCAGCTCGGGGTCCCAGTGCCGCTTCACCTGCTCGATGGAGCCGTTGATGCCGCCCGCCGCTACGACGACCGATTCGCCCCAGGCCTCGAAGGAGGCGCCGCTGTTTTCGTCCACCCCGGCGGCACCCGCCACGGCACCGTTTTGAACGATCAGCCGCTCCACCCGGTGTCGGAAAAGCATGCGAAGGTGAGTGGAAGCACGCGGGTGGTTCTTGAGGGCTTCCACCAGGGTGCGTGTCAGGTGGTGCCCCGTCCCCCAGACGAGGTGAAAACGGGGAACGGAATTGCCCGGCTGGAACAATCCCCGCTCCACCCAGTGCACCACGGGAAAAAATTTCACGCCTTTGGGGCGCAACCAGCGATAGACCTCCTCGGTGCAGCGATGCACGTAGGCTTCGGCCCAACGCCTGGGCCAGTCCGCTCCTTCGTCAAATTCGGCAAAGGCCTGCCAGTCCTGCCAGGCCAGGTCCGTGCTGTCGCGTATGCCGGCCCGCCGTTGCACCGGGGAGTCCACGAAGAACATGCCTCCGAAGGATTCCCAGGCCAAGCCCCCCAGTTTTTCGGGGGCATCCCGGTCGAGTAGCAAGACTTTGCGGCCGCGGTCCAGCAGTTCCAGACAGGCACTCACCCCCGCTATCCCACCCCCTATCACGACCACATCGGATTGGTGTTTCGCTTCGTTCATTTTTTCGGCTTTGCGCTTGAGGACAGGGTTCCAATTTGCATGGGCTCGAACCGCAGCCGATACGCCTGACACAGGCTGCCACCCAGGGTTGCTTTGTCCCCTGCCACGATTTCACAGTGGGGCGATTTTACGATTTTACTTCAAGACAATTCCCACCACAATTTTCCTATCTTCGCAGCAACTACTCGCCGCCTAAGATTCCTGCCACGCTAAGCCGAAACCGCATTACCAAACCGGTTGACGCCCGGCGCCGGTCTGGAAGCCACGCCTGAACCCGCCTTTCCCATGAATTTCCCTCATTCCTGACGACCCGGAGTCAACCCCAAGCCGATTGCCATGAAGCCATGCCGCCTGCATGCCGCCCTGTTGTGGTGCAGCCTGCCCCTTGCCCTGAATGCCCAAACCCCCACGATTCAGGATTGCCTGGGCGCCATCCCCATTTGCCAGCAAATCTACACCGAGGCCCTGGCCCCCGTCGGCGACGGGAACATCCACGACGAAATCCAGGGCACCTGCATGGACGGGGAGCTCAACATCATCTGGTACACCTTCACCGTCAATCAAACCGGAGACTTCGGCTTCGTCCTCACCCCCAATAACCCGGACGACGACTACGACTGGGCGCTGTTCGACATCACGCACGCCTCGTGTGAAGACCTCCCCGACGACCCCTCCCTGGTGGTGAGCTGCAACGCCGCCGGCGGCACGGGCTGTCACGGCCCCACCGGCGCCACGGGCGACACCAACTTCGACATCCAGGGGGCGGGGTGTTTCACCTTCCCACCCAATCAGAGCTTCGGCTGGTCGCCTTTCAATGACCTGGTGCCCGTCGTGGCCGGCAACACCTACGTCCTGGCCGTCAGCAACTGGACGGGCTCCCCCTTCGGCTACACCATCGACTTCGGCCTCAGCACCGGCATCGGCATCCTGGACGAGGAACCGCCCCTGTTGGAACTCGTCGCGCCATCCGACCCCTGCGGCGGCGACCTGCTCCTGCTGCAATTCAACGAAAACATCCAGTGCGCCTCCATCTCCGCCGCCAACTTCGAACTGCTCGGCCCCGGCGGGCCCTACCTGCTGACCCTCGAAAGCGACCTCTGCGATGTGGGCGCCTCCTACGGCAAGGTCTTCCACCTGCGCATCGAGCCGCCCCTGACCCAAAGCGGCGCCTATCAGCTCAACCTCCTGTCCAACGGCCTGGACGAGGTGCTCGACCTGTGCGACAACGCCGCCGAACCCCAGGCACTCCTCTTCGACCTCCTCCTCCCCCCCACCCTGGACGTGGACCTCGGCCCAGACCTCAGCCTCTGCGAAGGCGAAACCCTCACCCTGGATGCCTCCACCCCCGGTGCCGATGACTATTCCTGGAGCAACGGCAGCACCGCCCCCTCCATCCTGGTGAATGGCGAGGGCACCTACTCCGTCACCGTGAGCAACGTCTGCTTCTCCGATTCCGATGAAATCGTCATCACTTTCGGCAACGAACCCCCGCCCCTCGAACTGGGCGACAGCCTCCTGCTCTGCAGCGGGGAAAGCCTCACCCTCGACGCCTCCCTCTCCTCCGCCATCGCTTATGCCTGGAACGACGGCCTCGCCACCCCCACCCGCACCATCACCCAGGAAGGCACCTACTCCGTGACGGTCACCACCCCCTGCGGCGAAACCAGCGACGCGGTTTGGGTGGGAGTCCTCAGCCCGCCCGAACCCCCGCCCTTCGACGGCAGCTCCGCCCCCATCTGCCCAGGCGAAGAAGTGCTCCTCGACGCTTCCCAACCCCAGGTGCAATACCTCTGGGACGACGGCAGCACCAACCCCACCCGCCTCATCACTCAACCGGGCACCTACGCCGTGACCCTCACCAACCCATGCGGCACCCTTAGCGGGCAGGCCGAATTCCTGGGCCCGCCCCCCCTGACCGTGGAATGGAACGTGGATACGGTGCTCTGCCCCGGGGAAAGCCTGCTGCTGCGCCCCCTCGTCTCCGACCCCGATGCGCGCTTGCTCTGGCCCGACCTCTCCGAGGGCCCCGAATTCCTGGCTCCCGGCCCCGGGCGTTACCTCCTGCGCGTGAGCAACAAGTGCGAGGCCCTGGACCTGACCCTCGAAATTCCCGAATGCCCGCAGTGCAGCATTTACGCGCCGAACGCCTTCAGCCCCGACGGCGACGGCATCAACGACCGCTTCGAACTCTACACCAACTGCACTCCCGAATTCCTCCACCTGCAAGTCTTCGACCGCTGGGGAAGTCTCGTTTTCGAATCCAAATCCGGGGAAGGCTGGGATGGAACCGTTCAGGGGCGCAAAGCCCAGGAAGGGGTGTACGTTTGGCGGGCGGAAATCCTCTTCCCGGCCGGCATTCAGCCGCCGAGGCAACTATTGAAGGGAGACGTCCTGCTGCTGCGCTGAGGGCAAAAAATAAACCCCAACCGTCATGTGAATTCGAGTTGAGGTTTAAAAAGATACCTAAGCTTTATCCATATCCTCGGAGAAGGATTGTCAATTGGAGCGAAGGCGAGGTTTGTTTTACCATGAACACAAGGCAAGATGAAAAGTAGGACTGAGGTTAATTTGTTTCATTCGGTCATGTCCCGTTTTCAATCCTACCTGTGTTGCATGATATGCAATCAAATGGTAGCTGAGATTAATCCGTACAAAGGTACGGCTCCCGTCAGCCGTCGGATAGGAAAAATATATCAAAAAGGAGGACAAATCTATCGCCCCATCAGGCTTTGAGGGTGGAGGGCGTCAGCCCGAATTCTTCTCGGAAGACGCGGGTGAAGTACCCGGGGTCGGAAAATCCCACTTCATTGGCCACCTCACTGACGCGCTTGCCGGTGTACTTGAGCAGGTAGCGGGCTTTGTTGAGGCGCACCCACCGGATGTATTGGGAGGGGCTCCGGTCGGTCAGCGCCTTGAGTTTGCGATAGAGTTGAATGTAACTGAGACGGGCGGCCTTGCAGAGATCCTCCACGCTGAAGTTTTCATCCGTCATTTTCTCTTCGACTATGTTTCGCAGGCCCTGCAGGAAGGCCTGCTCCTCCTGTTGGCGGTGGGGCAAAGTGACGGTTTCCTCTTCGCCCGGAAAGGCGGAGCCCGCCACCCGGTTGTAGTGGTTTTGGAGCAACTGGCGCAACTCCAGCAATTTGCGCAGGCGCACCCGAAGCTCCCTCATGTTGACAGGTTTGTTCAAGTAGGCGTCCGCACCGCCTTCCAGGCCTGCGATGCGGTTTTTCATCTCCACCCGGGCGCTGAGCATGATGGTGGGGATGTGGCTGGTCAAATCGTCCTGACGCAGCGCCCGCAACACCCGAAAGCCGTCCAGGTCTTTCATGAAAACGTCGCAAATGATGGCGTCGGGAATCAATTCGCGGGCCAGATGCAGTCCCCGGCGGCCGCTGGTGGAGAGCACTACCGAGTATTCGTCTTTCAAAGCATCGGCCAGGAGGCGGACGTAAGCCTCGTCGTCATCGATGAGGAGCAGCAGGGGAAGCCCCTCCGATTTTCGGAAGGTGCTGGATTCGAGGGTGTCTTCCATGAATTCCTCGGGTTCCGAGCTGGCTTCCTCCACCTGCTTCAACAATACCCGAAACTCGGTTCCTTTCCCTTCCTCGCTGTAAACTTCCAGCCTGCCCTCCATCTTTTCGGTCAGGTCTTTGGCTATGGCCAATCCCAGTCCCCTACCCTCCCCCCAGACACCCCCGGAAGGAGATTGCCGGTGTTTCGAAACAAAATAGCGGTCGAAGATTTTGGACAGCTGGTTCAGGGGAATGCCGGGGCCTTCGTCCCGAACGGTGACCATCCCCCAGGATGTCCCATCCATTTCCAGGGTCTCACACCCCAATTCAATGGTGCCCCCGCCTTTTGAATGCTGGATGGCATTCATCAGCAGGTTGGACAGAACGGTTTCCAGGATTTGGGCATCCACCTGACAGACACAGGCAGCTCCCCTCCCCTTTCGGGTCAGGACCAGGTCTTTGCTATCCGCGAGGGGTTGAAACAGCTGGAACATGTGGTCGAGCAGGGGCTGGATATCGACGTTCACCCAGTTGAATTCTGGCCCCGACTCGGCCCCGCGCCCCAAATCCAGGAGCCAATCCAGTTTGCGGCTCATGGCCAGAGCCTGCTGCTGAATGGGGCGCAAGGCTTTTGGGTCCAGGCCGGGCGTATTTTGAGCCAATTGCTCGACCATGCCGATGAGCAAAGCCATCCCCTGGCGCAGATCGTGGGCGAAATCGGCAATCCAATCTTCCTGCAAAGGCGAATGCTGCGGGCGGTCGGAGGTCATGCGTTCGGGTTTTGTGGGAAAGAGGTTCTCAGGTGCGCTGGAGGGCACTCAGGCATTTTGCCCGGGAAGGCAAGGCGTGAACGAGTGAGGGTAGCAGAACGCGGGAAATCAGGATGGATGGAGACGACGGAGCGGCCGCCATTGGGGAGTGTGAAGGAACCTCTCTATCTTTCGCCGAATAAAACCAACCTCCCGATGAGTCGCTTTCAAATCACTCCGCTCCTCCTTTTTCTCTTTGTTTTCTGGTGTTGCACAGCTGACGAGCCTTCCAAAGGTAAGGAATCTTTGGGTACCGAGCATGCCGCCGGGCCGATTGTGGAAAAATACGCCGAAGTCGAACTGACCACCGACCTGTCCGCCCTGTCGGAGCAGGAAAAAGCCATGCTGCCCCTGCTGATTCAGGCCGCCGATATCATGGACGAGCTCTTCTGGTACGAAGCCTATGGCGACCCGGATACCCTTTTCCAGGGGGTGGAAGACCCCGTTTTGCGCAAAGCCCTGGAAATCAACTACGGCCCCTGGGACCGGCTGGATGGAAACAAACCATTCGTGGAGGGGGTGGGCCCCAAACCCGCCGGCGCCAATTTCTACCCCCCGGACATGACCAAAGAAGAATTCGAGGCCGCCGAATTGCCCGACAAGAGCAGTTTGTACACCTTCCTGCGCCGCAACGAAGAGGGAGGGCTCATCACGGTGCCCTATCACGTCCAGTTTCGCGAACAAGTGGAGAAAGCAGCGGAATTGCTCCGTCAAGCCGCTGAACTTGCCGAAGACCCCGGCTTGAAAAATTACCTCTCCCTGCGCGCCGAGGCCCTGCTCACCGACGAGTATCAACCCAGCGACCTGGCCTGGATGGACATGAAGTCCAACCGCATCGACGTCATCATCGGCCCCATCGAAACCTATGAAGACCAGCTCTTCGGCTACAAAGCCGCCCACGAATGCTACATCCTGGTCAAAGACATGGACTGGAGCCGCCGCCTGGAAAAATACGCCGCCTTCCTCCCGGAATTGCAGGCCGGTCTGCCCGTGCCCCGTGCCTACAAACAGGAAAAACCCGGCACCGAGGCCGAACTCAACGCTTACGATGTCATCTACTATGCGGGGGATTGCAACGCCGGCAGCAAAACCATCGCCATCAACCTGCCCAACGACGAGGAAGTGCAACTGCAGAAAGGCACCCGCCGCCTCCAACTGAAAAACGCCATGCGCGCCAAGTTCGACAAGATCCTCGTCCCCATAGCCGCCGAACTGCTCGACCCCACCCTCCAAGCCCACATCACCTTCGATGCCTTCTTCGCCAACACCATGTTTCACGAGGTGGCCCACGGCCTCGGCATCAAAAACACGGTGAACGGTCAGGGTACCGTCCGCAAAGCCCTGAAAGAAACCGCCTCCCCCCTGGAAGAGGGCAAAGCCGACATTCTGGGGCTCTACATGATTACCCAGTTGCACCGCAAGGGGGAAATCGAAGGCGACCTGAAGGATTACTACACCACCTTCCTGGCCAGCATTTTCCGCTCGGTGCGGTTCGGTGCCGCCAGCGCCCACGGCAAAGCCAACATGGTGCGTTTCAACTTCTTCCAGGAAAAAGGCGCCTTCGTCCGCGACGATTCCACGGGCACTTATTCCATTGATTTCGAAGCCATGGAAAACGCCATGACCGACCTGAGCTACCTGATCCTGACCATCCAGGGCAACGGCGATTACGACGCCGCCAAAAAGCTGCTCGACGAATCAGGCACCATTCCCCCCACCCTGCAATCCGACCTGGAGCGCCTGTCACAAAAAGGCATCCCGGTGGACATCGTCTTTCGGCAAGGGTTGGAGGTCCTGGGGTTGGAGGCCTCGGCCAACGGACCTGAGCAGTAAATCCATTCGGCCATAACCCAGCGGGGCACGGCCCCTCGTTTCGCCCTGGCCGAATTCATCCACTGAAGACCAAAATGGATTTTTAAGTCAAAGAGATTACATTTGCAACTTACACTCTGAGTCAGTTACTCCACTACCTTTTCTCCCAGGAATAGTTTCCCAAAGAATCCTCCCTCCCTTGGTGAGGTATTTCATTCCCTGCTCATCGGTTAACTGGAACATCGAAAAACCTTAAGGAACCTCAAAATGGGCTTGCTATCTCTCTTTCGCAGGGTCAAGCGAATGGTTACCCCTGTCGTCCCCCACCCCGACCACCTGCACTATTCCATCCACATTAGGGGAAGGGTTCAAGGCGTTTGGTTTCGGTCCAGCGCCGCGAAGAAAGCCAGAGAGTTGAATCTCAAGGGGTTCATTCGGCACAACCATTACGATTCGCTCCAAATCGAGGTGGAAGGGCAAAAGGAAGACCTGGAGGCCTTTATCGACTGGTGTAAAGAGGGGCCGCCGCTTGCCAAGGTGGAAGATTTGACCGTTGAACCAGGTGCGCTTCAGGGGTACAAAGGATTCGTTATTCAATGAGGCATCTATCAGGGGAAAACAGTTTACATAATAAAAAATTTGAATAATTGCTTGCATGTCACATTTGCCCCCCTATAATTTTACACCCCCGAAAGGGACTCACTTTGAGTAATATCTTTGCTCGAAAACCGGATCGCCCGGTTTGAAACTCCAAGGAAGCCTACAAGGCGCCCCGAAGCATCGTTGAAGCTCTCCTTCGTGAGTCAAATGCACATTGCTATGGATAACACCCTGATCCCGAGCCGATTGCCTGCCTTCCCAATTACTCTCCCCACGACGGTACCAGACTGAAAATATTCATAGGCTTCGCTATGAATTGTGAAGACATTATGTAGATTTGCCATCCTTAAACATACTTTGAGTACTTTTTTTACTCAATAAGTGATAATGATAGAGACTCTGATATCTTCACGCACCCGCATAAAGTTGCTGCTGAAGTTCTTTCTCAACAGTAACACCACCGCTTATCTGAGGAGTCTGGAAAGCGAGTTCGGCGAATCGAGTAACGCCATTCGGCAGGAGCTGAACCGCTTGGAAGGAGCCGGGATGCTGACCTCCTTCATGAACGGGAACAAAAAGATGTTCCAGGCGAATACGCGGCACCCGCTGTTTCGGGAGATTCACAACATCCTGCTGAAGCACATTGGGCTGGACCGCATCATTGAAGAAGTCATCGAGCGGCTGGGTCAGGTGGAGCGGGTGTATCTGGCTGGGGATTTCGCCCGAGGGATGGACAGCCAGATCATCGACTTGATTCTGATCGGGAACATCGACACCGGCTATCTGATCAAGCTGGTGGAAAAGGCCGAAGAACTCATCAAGCGGAAAATCCGCTATTTGATATACAGTCCTGAGGAAGCCCTGCAGCTGGACTGGGAGCGCTTCAATCCGAAGCCGCTCCTGCTGTGGAGCAAGGACTGAAGGACGCAAAAGCCAAGAGCACTTGTTCTTTGACGTCACCATCATCGGAGCGGGTCTGGTTGGCTTAGCCACCGGGCACCGGTTGTTGGAAGCGCGCCCCGGCTTGAAGCTGGCTTTCGTGGAAAAAGAAGACCGCGAAGCCCGCCACCAAAGCAGTCACAACAGCGGCGTCATCCACTCCGGCATTTACTACCGCCCCGGCAGTTTGAAAGCCCGCAATTGCATCCGCGGCTACGGCATGCTGCTCGAGTTCTGCCGTCGTCACGAAGTGGCGCATGAGGTATGCGGCAAAATCATCGTGGCGACGCAGCCAGCCGAGCGCCCACGACTGGAGGACATCCTCCGTCGGGGGGAAGCCAACGGACTCCAAGGCTTGCGCAAGCTGAACGCCGGGCAAATCCGGGAGCTCGAGCCCCACGTACGCGGCGTGGAAGCCATCCACGTGCCCCAGGCGGGAATCGTCGATTTCCCCGCCGTTGCGCACACCCTGCGTCGCCTGATCGAGCAGCGCGATGGACGCTTTTTCTTCGGGCAAGCCGCCCGGGAAATCGCCCAGTCCGAGGGGGAAGCCCTGGTGCGGACGCCCCAGGAGGAAATCCGCAGCCGGCTGGTCATCAATTGCGGGGGGCTCTACGCCGACAAGCTGGCCGAGCGTTCCGGTCAGAAACTGGACGTCATGGTCATCCCCTTCCGGGGGGAGTACTACAAACTCAAACCCGAACGGCGCCACCTGGTGCGCAACCTCATCTACCCCGTCCCCGACCCCGCGTTCCCCTTTCTGGGGGTGCATTTCACGCGGATGATCGACGGGGAAGTGGAAGCCGGGCCCAACGCCGTTTTGGCCTTCCGACGGGAAGGCTACCGATTGAAAGACTTCGACTTCGGGGAGTTTTGGGAAATCCTGGCTTTTCCGGGCTTTCGCAAACTCGCCCGTCGCTACTGGCAGGTGGAGCTCGACGAATTGCACCGCTCGTTTTCCAAGCGGGCTTTCGTGCGCAGCCTGCAACGCCTCATTCCCGAGGTCGGGCCGGAAGACTTTCTTCCCGGCGGCTCGGGCGTTCGGGCGCAGGCGGTGGACCGCGCCGGCAACCTGGTGGACGATTTCCTCATTTTGGAAAACCACCGCGTGCTGAATGTGGTCAACGCCCCCTCTCCTGCGGCTACGTCGTGCCTGTCCATCGGGCAGAGCATCACCGATAAAGTGTTGAAAATCCTGAATTGAATCACTCCCCCGGTTTTCGGGTACGGAGCGAAGAGCACCCAAGCGGCAGACGGAACACCCAAAGACCGGTCGGTTTATCCCCCGGAATCGTGTACAAGGAACTGATTCAGAAAGAAAAAAACATTGCGGTCATTGGTTTGGGCTACGTGGGCCTGCCGCTGGCCCTGGCCTTCGCCAAACGATTCCGCGTCATCGGGTTCGACATCAACGAACACCGCGTCGAGTTGATGAAGAAGGGCATGGACCCTTCGAAAGAGCTGCCCGCCGAAGCCTTCGAGGACAAAGACATCACCTTCACCGCCGACCCCCAGGACCTCCGCCAGGCACATTTCTTCGTGGTCGCCGTCCCCACCCCGGTGGACGAGGCCAAAGTCCCCAACCTCAAACCCTTGATGGGCGCCACGCGCACCGTGGGGCGCGCCCTGAAGCGCGGCGACTACGTCGTGTTCGAGAGTACCGTCTATCCCGGTTGCACCGAGGAGGATTGCCTGCCCATTTTGGAGGAGGAATCGGGTTTGAAGGTGGGGCGGGATTTCAAGCTGGGTTATTCGCCCGAGCGCATCAACCCCGGCGACAAGAAGCACACCATCGAAAAGATTCTCAAGGTGGTGTCGGGCAACGACGAGGAAGCCCTGGAAGAAATCGGGAAGGTTTACGCCGAAATCATCGAGGCGGGGATTTTCAAAGCGCAGTCCATCAAGGTGGCCGAGGCCGCCAAGGTGATCGAAAACACCCAGCGCGACATCAACATCAGCCTGATGAACGAGCTGGCCATCATCTTCGACACCATGGGCATCGACACGCGGGCCGTGCTCGAAGCCGCCGGCACCAAGTGGAATTTCCTCAAATTTTACCCCGGGCTGGTCGGCGGGCACTGCATCGGCGTGGACCCCTACTACCTGGTGCACAAAGCCAAGCAAATGGGCTACGACCCACAGGTCATCCTCAGCGGGCGCCGCATCAACGACGAGATGCCCAGCTTCATCGCCAAGCGCCTGGTCCAGAAGCTCATCAGCCGGGGCAAGAACCCCAACGAGACCAAAGTGCTCATCATGGGCATCACCTTCAAGGAGAACGTGGCCGACATCCGCAACTCCCTCGTGGCCAAGCTCGCCCGCGAATTGATGAGCTACTCCATCTACGTGCACATCACCGACCCCTACGCCTCCCCCAACGAGGTGGCCCACGAATACAACCTCACGATGGTCGAGCAGGTGTCCAAGGACTACGACGCAGTCATCGTGGCGGTCAACCACAAGCAATACCGCAAGTTGGATCGCAAATACTTCGAGTCCATCACCAAGGAAAACCCCATTCTGATGGACCTGAAGGGCATTTACGATTTCGACAATTCGAACGGCATGCTTTACTGGCGCCTTTAACCCCGAATCATGACGGACGCCAAAAAAAACCATAAGGAAAAAGCGACTCCTGAAAAGCAGGAAGTCAATCATTTGGACGAAACCGAACCCCGCTGGTTTGCGGTGTACACCAACTACAAGCGGGAAAAGCTGGTGCATCGGCTGCTCACTCAGAAAGGCATCCACAGTTACCTGCCCCTGCAGCGGGTTGTGCGCCGATACACGCGGAAGATCAAGCGCCTGGAGATTCCGCTCATCAGCTGCTACATCTTCGTCAAAATCGTCAAGGACGAGTACGTCCCCGTGCTGGAGACGGAACACGTCCTGCGCTTCGTGCGCTTTTCCCGCAACCTGATTTCCATCCCCGAGGAGGAAATCGACATCATTCGGCGGGTGGTCGGCGAAGGCATCGAGGTGGAAGCCCAGCCTTCTTCCGACGAATTCGCCGAAGGCGACGAAGTGGAAATCATTTCCGGCAACCTTACCGGCTTGCGCGGCAAGCTGGTCTCCATAGAGGGCAAGAACCGTTTCGTGGTGGACCTCGAAACGATGGGCTACGCCCTCAAAATGAACGTCGAGCCTTCCATTTTGCGGAAGCTCTGAGTCTCACTCACACCCCTTCCCCCATGAGGACCGCCGTCCTCGTCGAGCCTGCGGGCTCGGCCATCGCGGTTTTTTTCAGGCGAAAAGCCCTTGCGACTTTTCGTTGGCGAAGCCGTGGAGTTTGGCGGCGCTCAAGAGCTTCGCTTTGAAGAATTGAGGAGGCCTCCCGCAAAGGCCAGGCTATGAGGATTCGAGGAACCGACAAACCTTCCCCCCCTCCTCCCCACACCTCAAATCTTCAAATCCTCAGAGGGCTGGCCATGCGGGCAGCCTCACCAAATCCTCACAGGGCTGGGTTCGCGGGCAGCCTCCTCAAATCCTCAAATCCTCAGAGGGCTGGCCATGCGGGCAGCCTCCTCAAATCCTCAAAGAGTTGGGTTCGCGCGCAGCCTCATCAAATCCTCAGAGGAACAAATTTGCGGGAGGTTTCCGCAGCAGACGCCGCACCGTTCCGCGGGGCACCAGTTGCCAGGCTCTTTCATGGAAGTAATAGAGCAGCAATTTGAGCACCAGCTCCGCACCCGCCACGATGGAGGATTTCTCCAGCACGTCGTCGCATTCGGTTTGGGAGAAGATGGTGTAAGCCAGCAGAAAGGTGGTTCCCGTGGCGACGAGGCGCCAGGTGACGGCTTTGAGGATGCTGCGCAGGTGGGATTCGCGGAGGTCTTGTTGCGGCATGGAATTCGGGTTTGAACATCAGAATTTGAGCGGCAAAAGTAGCAGCAGGGGCGAAAACATCCACCCTATCTTTGGGCGGCTCGTCCAGCGTTCAGAACGGGAAAAACGCCTGGGACAACGCGCGAAGGTGGTCTGGCTGACGGGGCTCTCCGGCTCGGGAAAAAGCACCATCGCCCAGCACCTGGAGCGGCGCCTCTTCGAAGCGGGGTACTTTCCCCTCGTCCTGGATGGAGACAACATCCGTACCGGCATCAACAGCAACCTGGGATTCAGCCCCGAAGACCGGTACGAAAACATCCGCCGCATCGCCGAAGTGGCAAAACTTTTCCTCCAGGCGGGTGCCATTACTCTGGTCTCCTTCATCAGCCCCGAACGCCGCATGCGCGCCTTGGCCGAAACCATCATCGGAAGGGACGACTTCCTCGAAATTTTCATCAACGCGCCCCTCGAGGTCTGCGAAAAGCGCGACGTCAAAGGCCTCTACGCCAAAGCCCGGAAAGGAGAAATCCAGGGCTTCACCGGCATCGACGCCCCCTACGAAGCCCCCGAAAACCCCGACCTCGAACTGCGCACCGATGAACTTTCGCTGGAAGAATGCGTAGAGCAACTGTACCAATTCCTGTTGCCGCAAATCCAGCTCCCATGACGCGATTCAAAGACGCCAACCTGGACCCCCTCGCCGGAAAAAGCGATTCCATGGGCCTGAACTACCAGCTGAACCACCTGAAGGAACTGGAGGCGGAGTCCATCTTCGTCATTCGGGAGGTGGCGGCCCAGTTCGAAAATCCGGTGCTGCTGTTCTCCGGCGGCAAGGACTCCATCCTGATGGTTCATCTGGCGCGGAAAGCCTTCTACCCGGCACGCATCCCCTTCCCGCTGTTGCACATCGACACGGGGCACAACTTCCCCGAAACTCTCGAATTCCGCGACCGCCTGGTCGAGCGCCTGGGGCTGAAGCTCATCGTGGGGTCCGTTCAGGAAGCCATCGACAGGGGCCTGGTGGTGGAAGAGAAGGGCTACAACGCCTCGCGCAACTACCTCCAGACCGCCGTCCTGCTCGATGCCCTCGAAAAGGGCAAATTCGACGCCGCCCTGGGTGGCGGGCGCCGCGATGAAGAGAAAGCGCGCGCCAAAGAGCGTTTCTTCAGCCACCGCGACGAGTTCGGGCAGTGGGATCCCAAAAACCAGCGCCCCGAACTCTGGAACATCTTCAACGCCAAAAAGCACTACGGCGAGCACTTCCGCGTCTTCCCCATCAGCAACTGGACGGAGCTCGACGTCTGGCAATACCTCGCCCTGGAAAAGGTGGAGCTGCCCAGCCTCTATTTCGCTCATCGGCGCCGCGTCTTCCAACGCGACGGCATCCTGCTGGCCGACTGCCCCTACATCCAGCGCAAACCCGATGAAGTGGTGGAAGAAAAAACGGTCCGCTGCCGCACCATCGGCGACATGACCTGCACCGGCCTGTGGGAATCCACCGCCGACACCCTGGAAAAAATCATCGAAGAGGTCGCCGTGAGCCGCAAAACCGAACGCGGCGGCCGCGCCGACGACAAACGCTCCGAAACCGCCATGGAAGACCGGAAGAAGGAAGGGTATTTTTGAGG
>CAZBYX010000070.1:0-14785 GCA_964496055.1 uncultured Saprospiraceae bacterium | reverse complement strand
ACCAGCAACATCGCCCCCCAAACCGCCTCCCCCCACCACAGCTCCTCCAGCCGGGAAACCACCCCCCACTGCCACAGCCACACGAGCAGGGCCCCCAAAGCCGCTCCGACCGTTCCGGGGGCTATGGGCGAATAACCCGTACCGAAACCCGAAGCAATCCACTTGCAAAGCTGATTCTTCACGGATGGAAGTTTGGGTTGGAGGATTGGGGGGAGCCTCGGAGCAGCAAGAGAAAAGGCCCGGATGGTGTCCGCCTCCGAGCCCTTTCCCAGCCGCTCCTCCATTCAAGGGGCAGGCGCCGCTCAGTAGTAGTAGTCGAGCCCGAGGTGGGTGATGAGCTCTTCCCCCTGCATGTGGCGCAGGGTGTTCTGAAGTTTCTGCAACTGCAGGAAGATGTCGTGTTGCGGGGGCAGCCCCTCGGCGGTCTGGGGAGATTTGAAGTAGAAGGACAGCCACTCCTGGATGCCGTAAAAGTCCTTGCGCTTGGCCAGGTCCAGGAACAGGGCCAGGTCCAGCACGATGGGCGCGGCGAGGATGGAGTCCCGGCAGAGGAAGTCCACCTTGATTTGCATGGGATAGCCCAACCAGCCGAAGATGTCGATGTTGTCCCAGCCTTCCTTGTTGTCGCCCCGCGGGGGGTAGTAGTTGATGCGGACTTTGTGGTAGAGGTCTTTGTAGAGCTCGGGGTACTTCTCGGGCTCGAGGATTTGCTCCAGCACGCTCAGCTTGGAAACCTCTTTGGTTTTGAAGCTGTCGGGGTCATCGAGCACTTCGCCGTCGCGGTTGCCCAGGATGTTGGTGGAGAACCAACCGCGCACCCCCAGTGCACGGGATTTGAGCCCCGGCGCCAGAATGGTCTTCATTAGGGTCTGGCCCGTTTTGAAGTCCTTTCCGCCGATGGGGGTTCGGGTCTGTTTGGCCAGCTCCACCAGGGCGGGCACGTCGCAGGACAGGTTGGGGGCGCCGTTGGCGTAGGGCACACCCATCTTGATGGCGGCATAGGCATAGATCATGCTCGGAGGAATGAGCGGGTCGTTGTTGCGCAGGCCTTCCTCCAGGCTCTCGATGGTGCGGTGGACGGCCCCGGGGGCGGTGTACACCTCCGTGGAGCCGCACCAAATCATCACCAGGCGGTCGCACTGGTTTTCCTCCTTGAAGCGGCGGATGTCCTCCATGAGCATTTCCGCCAGCTCCATCTTGTTGGCGCCCTTTTTCACGTGGGTGCCATCCAGCCGCTTGACGTACTGCTTGTCGAACACCGCGGGCATGGGGCGAATCTGCTCCAGCTCCGGGCGGATTTGCTCCAGCAAGGAGTGCTCCAGCACTTCCGCTTTGACGGCGGACTCATACATGTTGTCCTCGAAAATATCCCAGCCCCCGAAGACGAGGTCGTCCAGATTGCTCAGCGGGACGAAGTCCTTGATCAAGGGGCTGCGGTGTTCGGTGCGCTTACCCAGGCGAATCCTCCCCATTTGGGTGAGCGAGCCGATCGGCAAGGCCAGGCCTTTGCGGATGGCGATGACCCCGGCAATGAAGGTGGAAGCCACTGCTCCCATACCCGGCGTCAGCACACCCAGTTTTCCTTGTGCTTGATCTGTCATTGGTCGAGTTTTTTCGATGGTCGCAAAAAATTGGCTGCGAAGATAGAAAAGTATGGCTTCGCACAGCCAGACAGCCGCTGGGCCAGGGGCCCAAAAAAATGGAGGGCGCCGAAGACAGCACCCTCCATTTGATTCATTCGCTAAGAAATACAGAAAACGAAAATGCAGCCGCAAGATAAGCCCCCGAATTGCCCCGGCCAAGCACCGGTAGGCGTTCGGCTTGCGTGCGTAGATGAATGGCCCCGGCCGGTCGATGGGCACCCGAAGGCCTCTGGCAGCTTCAGCAGCTGATTCACAGCCAGCCCTGCTGCCGATACCAATCGAGGGTGATTTGCAGGCCTTCCTGCAAGGTATAGCGCGGCTGAAACCCAAAGTCCTGCACCAGGGGTTGAATGTCGCACTGCCAGTTGCGCGCCTTCAGCTCAGCGACCTTGTCCCGATTGAGGATGGGGTAGCGCCTCGCACGCCGGGCCAGCCACTCGCTCAGCATGCCCGCCAGACTCACCACGCCGATGGGTACGCGAAAAGACAGGGCGCGCACCTGCAAAACCTCGCGGGTCAGGCGCCCCAGCTCCTCGGGGCTGTAGGTCTGACCGTCGGCGACGAAATAGGCGCGGTTTTCCAGGGAGGAAAGCGCTCCATCGAGTACCAGGCGCACCAAATCGCGCACGAACACGAAGCTCAGGTACTGAGGCCCGAACCCCACCACAGGCTGCAAACCCCGTTTGACCATCTTGAAGAAGGTGAACAGGTCGCGTTCGCGGGGGCCGTAAACCACCGTCGGCCGAAAGATGAGATAGGGCAGGCCGGCATCTTCCATCAGGAAGCGTTCGGCGGCGAGCTTGCTTTCCCCGTAAGCCGTGATGGGGTTGGGGGGGGTGGTGAGGGAGATGCGGTCGGCGGGGTCGTCGGTGGCGGGCCCCCAGGCTGCCAGACTGCTGATGAAGAGGAACTTGCGGGGCGGGGTGGGCGCCGTCAGGCAGGCGGCCCACAGGCGGCGCGTGTACTCGGTGTTCACCCGGAAGTAAGCCTCGCGGGAAGGGGCGGTCACCAGCCCCGCATTGTGGATGACGAGGTCGAAGGCCTCCCGGCGGCAAAGCGCCTGCAGGCCGGCTTCATCTTCAAAATCGAGCAGGGCGAAGTGCAGGCGCTCGTCTTGCAGGTATTGGCGGCTGCTCGTTCGGCGGATGCCCGCATGCACCTCCAGGCCTCGACTCAGGGCTTCCTCCACCAAAAAGGAACCCACAAAACCGCTGGCTCCCGTAATCAAGATTTTGGGCGGCTGGCTCATAGCGGTTTTTCGTAAATGCGGTAGCGTTTGTAGGGCTGCATGTTGACCCCCTCCACCCCCTTGATCATCATTTCGTTGTTTTCCAGCACCCAGGAGGCCTCGGCTTCGTTGTAACCCTTCTTCAGCCCGTTGCTGATGACCCGCGCATAGAACACCCCCTCGATGCCCATCCGGCGGTATTTTTCCAGCACTCCCAGCAGGATGATGCGCATGCGGCGGATTTTCCGCTTGCCCCAAAGCAATTTGAAAATGCCCGTCGGAAACAGGCGCCCCCGCCGAATCGTGCGCAGGATGACGTTGATGTCCGGGATGGCGACGATGAACCCGATGACCTCGCCGTCTTTCTCGGCCACCAGTGCAAAGTCAGGGTCAATCACCATCTTCAGGCCCTCGGCCAGGTGCTGAAACTCCGCGTGGGTGGGAGGTACGAAGCCCCAGTTTTTGTCCCAGGCTTCGTCGTACACCCGCTCGATGGCCGCCACCTCCTCCTTGAAGCGACGCATGTTCACGGGGCGCACGAAGATGCCTCGCCCCTGCAGGCGCTCTTCCAGCCGGTGGGCCAATTGGACGGCCTTCCTGTTCACCGTCTCCTCGGTCACGTGGTAGGCCAGCATGTCCATTTTTTTCCGAAAGCCGTAGCGCTCCAGAAAGTCGGCGTAATAAGGCTTGTTGTAGGTCATCATGACCACCGGGGGGCGGTCGAAGCCATCGACGAGCAAGCCCGCCGTATCGTTGGTGGTGAAATTGGCGGGCCCCAGCACGGCATCCAGCTTTTCGGCGCGAAGCCATTGTTCGGCGCGCTCGAGCAGGGCTTGCGCCACCGAATAGTCTTCCACCACATCGAAAAAGCCGAACCACCCGACGTTCACCCCCGCGAACGCGTTGTAGTTGTTGTTGCGGATGGCGGCGATGCGCCCCAGCACCCGCCCGTCTTTTTCGGCAAGAAAAAGGCGGGCGCTGGAATGCTCGAAAAAGGGGTTCTTCTTTTCGTCGAGCAATTCCTTGACCGCGAGGTACAGCTCGGGCACGTAATTCGGGTCGTCGGCGTAGAGGTCGTGGGGAAAATCGATGAAGCGCTTGCGCAGGCTCGGGGAGTCAACTTCCAGGATTCTCATGGCATGGCTTGAATGAGGACGGGTGGAAGGGCAAGGGGTGGGAGGTGCGAGGTTGGAGGGGTGGGCCTGCCACCCACCCCTCCCTCCCCCCGCTCACTCGATGGGCTCTTTGGCCACGATGTCGAGCTTTTTGGCGATCTGATAGATTCGTCCGATGGCCGTTTCGATTTGTTCGCGGGTATGGGTGGCCATCAGGGAAAAGCGAATGAGCGAATCTTCGGGCTTGACCGCCGGCGTGATGACCGGATTGACGAACACTCCGTTTTCCAAAAGCGCTTTGGTCAGGATGAAGGTCTTTTCCACATCGCGCACGTAGATGGGGATGATGGGGGTCTCCGATTTGCCGATGTCGAAGCCCAGCTCCCGCAGCAGCCCGTGCGCCAGGCGGGTGTTTTCCCACAGGCGCTCGATGCGCTCGGGCTCTTCCTGAATGAGTTCGAGGGCGGCCAGGACGCTGGCGGCATTGGCCGGCGCGATGCTCGCACTGAAAATCAGGGAGCGGGCGTGGTGCTTCAAAAAGTTGATGATGGAGCTGTCGGCGGCGATGAACCCGCCGATGGAAGCAAGCGACTTGCTGAAGGTGCCCATGATGAGGTCCACTTCATCGTTGAGCTTGAAGTGGGAGGCGGTTCCCCGCCCGCCTTCACCGATGACCCCCAGAGCGTGGGCGTCGTCCACCATGACCTGGGCACCGTACTGCTGAGCCAGCTTGCAGATCTGGTCCAATTTCGCGATGTCGCCTTCCATGCTGAAGACCCCGTCCACGACGACCAGCTTGACTGCTTCGGGCGCCTCGTCGCGCAGCTTGCTCAGCCGCTTTTCGAGGGCTTCCATGTCGTTGTGGCGAAACTTGTAGGAGGTGGCCAGCGACAAGCGGGAGCCGTCGATGATGGAAGCGTGGTTCAGCTCGTCGTTGATGATGAAGTCCTTGCGGCCCAGCAGGGAGGAAAGCACCCCGAGGTTGACCTGCATGCCCGTGCTGAAAACGATGGCTTCTTCCTTGCCCACGAATTCGGCCAGCTTCTGCTCCAGCTCGATGTGCAGATCGAGGGTGCCGTTGAGGAAGCGGGAGCCCGCACAGCCGGAACCGTATTTGTCGATGGCCTTCTTGGCAGCCTCCTTCAGGCGGGGGTGGTTGGTCAGCCCCAGATAACTGTTGGAGCCAAACATCATCACCCTTTTGCCGTTCATGGTGACCACCGTGTCCTGGTCGGACTCGATGACCCGAAAATAGGGGTAGACCCCCCGGGCCTTGGTCTCCTGCGGCGCCGTGTATTGCGCCATCCGTTGTTTAAGCAGGTTCATAAGTTTTGCATTGTATTTCTGAGCGAATGAAGAAACCTCCCTTTGGAGGGTTCAAATCTTTTGGATGAAATCGGCGTAGCGAAGCAGCCAATTCCGAAAGCGCATTTTCAAAAGTACTTTTTCCATCAGAACGTAACTGAGCACGGCACAAAGAATGCCCAAAAGTACGTCAAGGATGTAATGGTGCCGGGTGTAAACCGCCGCGAACCAGATTCCCAGGCATACCACGAAAAAGAACACATTCCCCCAACGCAGCCCTTTTTTCCACCCATACAAGAGGGTGATCAGGGGGAAAGCCGAATGCAGGGAGGGGATGGCTGCGAATACGTTCGCGTTCTTCTCGTACATGTTTTTGAAGAAATCCACCCCCAACAGGGCATCCACATTGGCCAGCCCGGCCGCCTGACCGAGAATGTCAAAATTTTCCGCAAACCCGTACTCCTCGACGTACCAGGGCGGCGCCGCCGGGTACAGGTAGTAAATGAGCAAGCCGATGGCATTGAGCAAGAAAAAGGCAAAGGAGAACTCCAACAGCAGAAACCGGTCCTTGAAATAAAGCCAAACGGCAAACCCAACGGGAACGGGCACCCACATCAGATAAAAAACGGCGGACAGCACGTCCAAAACGGGGTGGGTGTGTGTTTGAAAAAATTCGTTGGGCGTCAACACTCCTTGGGGGGTGGAAATGCCGAACCAGGCCTTCTCCAACTCATAGGGCTCCGCAATGTGAACGGGATTGACCAGGTAATTGGGATAGATCCTCGAGGAGTCGTACAACAGCCAGTAGAGGATGAAAAAAACCAGACAGAGCAAGACCTTGCGGGATACCGGATGGGCGAACCAGGCCGCCAGACAGAAAAGTGCAAAAAACACGTGGTCGGAGCGCAAGCCGACCACCAGCCCGGTCCAGAGCAGGTAGGCTCCCACCAATCCCAGCATCCACAGGCTTTCCTTGCGATTAAACCTGTCAAAGACCTTTTGTGCCATCAGATGCGGCGGTTTTCCTTGCCGGTGTTCGTTCAGAGGGGCTCAGCCCTCGTCCGAGGATGAGCGAAAATGGGTTCCCACCACCTTGTCCCAGAAGGGAGTACTCACCCCGAAGCCCTTGTGGGGCTCCTTGAAGTGGTGTTTGAGGTGGTGCGCTTTCAATTCCATCCACCATTTGCCCTTGAACTCGGCATGGTGGATGGCGTAGTGCAGCATGTCGTAGCAGAGGTAGCCCAGGACGAAGCCCGGAAACAAAACCTTGACGTAGTGCGGCCCCGCCACACTGCTGAACACCCAGTGGAAAAAGAAAGCCAAAGGAATGCTCACCAGCGGAGGCATGACGAGCCGCTTGCTGTCGTTCGGGTAGTCGTGGTGCACGCCGTGAAAAACGAAATGCAGCCACTGCCCCCACTTCGATTTGGGCTCGTAGTGAAAGACGAAACGATGGATGAGGTATTCGGCGATGGTCCAGAGAAAAACCCCGAGCAAAAACAAACCCACCCCGTCCAACCACCCCACGACGGGGTCCACAACGGCCTGCACGAGGAAATAGACCACCACCGGCACGTACAGAATCAGCGGTACCGTCCAGTGGACTTTGGTGAAAAACTCCAGAAAGTCACTCTGGAACATGCGCACGCTCTCGTCCTTGTTCGAGACATACAGTTTCTTCATGGTCAAGTCATTTGCAGCAATTCCGGGGTAGTGGAAGTATTGCTCTCACTTTGGGGCTTGGCTCGCTTTACCCGCGAATAGAGCGAGTATTCGGGGTTGAAGATGAATTCGAACAACAGTTTGGTCCAGGAGGAGTGGTATTTCAGGGTGTCGTAGTATTCGGGCGCCAGGCGCTTGACCTCGGGGAGGCGGTTCCAGGGGATGGCGGGGAAGTCGTGGTGTTCGTTGTGGTATCCCATGTTGAGGGCCACGAGGTTGAGGGGGCCGTAGTAGCTGTAGGTTTCCTGGTTGGGGTCCAGGGTGTAGTGCTCCTGAATCCAGCGCGCGCCCAAGGGGTGGAGCCCCAGGGCGAACATCATGCTGAAGAACAGGTAAAACAGGGCGTTCCAGCCCAGGAAGTACACCACGGCCACGTCGAAGGCAAAGACGGCGGCGATGTTGATGAACATCCAGGTGTGCCAGGTATTCACCTTGTGGATGCGCCCGGTACGGATGATTTGAAAAACGGGGAAGAGGAAGAGCCACAGGGCTTTGCGCCACCAGATGTTTTTCACCAGGCGCGCCTCCCACTCCATGGCCAGGTCGGCGTCCATGTCGTAGTCACCGAGGTGAGAATGGTGTTTGATGTGATAGGTGGCGAAGCCCGTGCCACCGGGCACGACATTCACCAGGTCGGCCAGGACGACGGAGAGGCGATTGAGAAAGCGGTTTTTAAAGATGAGGTGGTGCGTGCCTTCGTGGATGATGACGTAAAGGCTGTGATTGGCGAAGGCGCCCACGAAGTAGGCGAGAATGAGGGCCAGCCACCAATGGGAGGCGAACCCCAGGGAACCGAGCCAGGCCGCAATGCCCAGCTGCAGGCCCACCAACCCGACCAGGAGGGCGAAAGTCCAAGGGTTGCGCCCGATGAGGCGGGCTATTTCCGGGTGCTTTTTCAAAATTTCCCGGCAGCGGTCCGGATGGGGTTGATTTTTCGTCGAAACGATGAAGTCGGTCCGGTCCATGCGTTTTGCGGGCTTTGGTACGGCCCTTTTCGGAAAGTCCCCCTTCCGAAAAAGGCCCGCTTATTCTGAAAGGTCAATCGTTTTCATTGGTGGAAGCGCTCGCGCAGGGGGCGCCCCGTTTCTGCTTCACGCCCGAAGAGGTCCACGTATTTCACATCGGGCCACCAGCCGGACTCGTCGGCGTAAACGTAAATGTGCGTGAGTTCGGCCGGTTTTCCGGCGATGGGCAGGAAAGCCGCATATCGCCCGTCGGCTTTGGGTTTGAGCAAGAGTTTGCGCCCATCGTAGGCGACCAACTCCACCTCAAACACGCCCGGCCGGCCTTTTACGCGGCGGGCCGAATACCCGAACCCGAATTTGCGCTGCAGCCAGCTCAGTTCGGCTCGTTTGCCGCCCTCTTCGTAGCGCAGCCAGTACACGTCGATGGGCTTTTTGGGGTTCAATTTTCCCGGGGAATCAAAATTGAGGTCGTAAACGACGGTGTTGGCATTCAGATTCCTTTGCAGGTAAAAGAGCCGTTCCGGTATTTTGGGGGGGCGCGGGTAATCCGCGGGCCATTCCGTCCGAGTTTTCCAGGCCTGCCCTTGGAGGGGCAGCACATTCACGCAATACCAAAGCAAGAGCCCCATCCCACAGGTCCATTTCATCATGACTCCGGCATCATTTGCTTCTTGCAATGATACAATCGCTGGATGGCCGTCACATTGGCGAAAACAGCCAAACCAGCAATGGGAAGCGTGAAGATGGATATGGTTTCGAACAGGGGTATGGGCAACCATTCTACCGCCAGCTTGAACTCTCCCCCTACGAAATAAGAGAAGACCCCGCAGGCAATGGCGGCCAACCCAATGATGATGATGCGCTCGGGGCGTTGCATGAAGCCCACATCGGCATTCACGCCCAGCCCTTCGGCCCGGGCGCGGGTATAGCTCACCATCACCGAACCGATCATGGCAATGAAGGCAAATAAAGAGCTGAGAAAATAGTTCTGGGCGATGAGGTAATAGCAAATGCCCAGAAACATGATCATTTCGCTGTAGCGGTCGAGCACCGAATCGTAGAGGGCGCCGAACTTGCTGCTCATGTTCCCCACGCGTGCCAACCGGCCGTCGATCATGTCGAACAGCCCCCCTAACAGAATGATGACGCCGGCCCAGCCCACATAAGAATGGTCGCTGCGTTCGCCGTATTCAGCACCGATGATGAACACCACGGTCGCCATAGCATTGACGCCCAATCCCAGGGTGGTGATGGTGTTCGGGCTGACCCGCAATCGGACCAACCAGTTGATCAGTGGGTTTATCGCTTTGTAAACCAGTGGCTGCCCGTATTTCTTCAACATGGTCATAAGCAGTGGTGCAAAGGTACGAAATGCGCCAATGGCCGTGAAGCAGGCAGGCTGTGGTTTAAAACTCCACCTTGACCTTGATGCGCAAACCCAACCCCTTGACGTTCAGAAATTGCGGAATGTCCGGGTTGTGCAAATAGTTCAGGCGCTTGACCAGGTCGATGCGAATCAGTTTGAAAATGTTGTAAACCCCGACGCTGGCTTCCATGTAGGGTTGATTTTCGAGCGTAAAGGTCACCGGGGTGGTGTGTCCATCGGTGGTAGTGGTAATGAATTGGACCAGAGTGGGGTCGAGGTTGGGGTTGTTTTCCGAACGCAGGCCGCCGTAGATGGCCTTGAAGGAGACCACCTCGCGCAGCTTCAGGCGCCGCAACAGGGGTATCTTGTTGAAGAAATAGCCTTCGAAGAAATGCTCGATGTTTATCAAGGCCCAGCGATCGCTGGCAAACTCCATGAAGTTCATCATGTTGAAGGCGCCGGTGCGGTAGGCGAAGGTCTGGTTGGCTACCGGCAAATGGAGCAGGAAATAGGGCACCCCGTCCCCCCAGATGTAGCCGGCTTCCACTTCGAAGCGGGTGTTGCCGAACAGGGAGAGGTAAAAACGCTTGAAAATATTCAAGGAGAGGCGGTGGTAGGCGAAGTCCCCTCCGAGAATGCCGTCCATGCCTAACTTGTAGTCCAGCGTGAAGACGGGATACTTGTTGTAGATGGGGGTGCGGTAATTGTGCCCTTGCAAAAACTGCTCGTTGGGGGCGTAACGGATCTTCAAACCGACCTCGCTGGTGCGCAGGGAGTGGTAGGAGGCTTTCTCCCCGGTCACGGGGTCGGTGAAGTTGAAGCGCAGGCTGCCCAGGGGGCGCTGGTCGGTGTTGAAGTAGCTCAGCGTCCAGGACAGGTTGTTTTCCAGCTCGAGGAAATACTCAAACACGAAGCGATCGGTGAACAACATCCGGTCGGAGGCCCCGCGCTTGAAGGAAAGGAAGAAGTTGTCTTCCTGGACGAATTTGAGCTGATTGCCCACGAATTTGGTGTCGTGCAAATAGGAGACCTTCAGGTGGTGCTGGGGAAAGGACCGCCAATTGTCGCGGAAGCTGTACTTCAAACTGGCGCCATATTTCCACTCCTGGTCTTTGAAGCCATAAGCCAACAAGCCCTCCAACTGGATTTTGGGGTGGAACTTCAGGTTGGTTTGCCCGCTGACCCGTGCCCGAAACCCCTCTACGTCGTTGAAGCTGTAAAACGCGCTGACGGGGCCCACGTCCACGGGCCCGACCGCCTTGTACCCGGAGACCAGCAGGGTGATGATGTCCATTGCCCGGCGGAAAGCAGGCACCTGTTGCAGGGTGTCGATCATTTCATAGACTCCGGCCTCCTGAACGCTCAGCTCCTCGAGGCGCACCGTGTCCCAGAAGGTTTCGTCCTTTTCGAACACGTCATGCGTGTCGATGACCGCTATCGAACCCTCATAGAGGTCGTCTTCCCGGGGTTGGTTGAAGATGTGGTTGTCGTACAAGACGCTGCGCTTGGCAAAGAACCCCGTGGATTGCTTTAAGGGCGAGAAATCAACGGTGATCTGGTCTTTGACCAGAATCCAGGCACCGTTAATTTCCTGAAATTCCTGAACCAACCGCAGGTCGTTGATGAAGTTGAGGTTGGCGTTGTCGGTGATGGTGAAATCCGCCTTCACCACGGCATAGGTGGAATCGGCTTTGATGTACAAATCCCCCTTGAAACCGACGTTGAGCTTGTTGATGGGCATGAAGGCCAGGTCGATGAGCTTCATGCCGTCCTGTTCGATGGTATCGAGGATGTAGAAGCGGTAGAAGGTGTTGGCCAGGGGCGCCAGCGGGCTCATGAACTGCTTGTCGAAAATGAGGATGTTGCTGGCGTAGATGTCGATGTTTCGATACAACAGGTCAGTCACCGTGGAGATGCCCTCGTTGTCGAGGTATTCCTCCAAACCCGAAACCTTCACACCCTGCCGGTACTCCTTGGTGGCTTCGGGGTCTTTCCGATAATAGACTTTGGAAGCGGTTTCGCGGATGAAGATGGGCAGATAAGGCTTGCCGTTCAGCTCGGAGGTGTCCACGTAGTCGAAAATGAACTGGAACTTCTTGAAGGCTTTGCGCTTTCGAAACTTTTCGGTGATGTTATTCAGGTCCAGCTCGATTTTCTCGTACTTGTCGTACTCGTAGTAGTCGAATTTTTTGGGCAGGTTCTGGTTCTTGTGGGCCATGACTTCCTTCCAGAGGTCCACGGCGGGATTTCCCTTTCGTTTGTACTTGCCGCGCTTTTCCTTGATGACGACTTCCTGCAAGATTTTCGCCGAGGGCACCAAAGCAAAGGTCACCTTCTGGTTTTTCACTCCCAGCTGAATGGGAATGACCTGGGTCTCGTACCCCAGATAGGAGGCTTCGAGGGAATCCGAGCCCCAGCGGGTCTCCAGTACGAAGGTGCCGTCGAAGTCGGTGGTGGTTCCGACGTCGGTGCCGACGAAGCGCACGTTGGCGAAGGGCAGGGGTTCTTTGGTCTCCGCATCGATGACCTCACCCTTGATGCTGGTCATCTTTTGGGCAGAGAGTCCTCCGCCCCCCAACAAGGACAGAAGCAGAAAGGTGAATAGGGCTTGTTTACGATTGGTTGACATTACCAAAAAGATTCTTTGCGTTTCGGGGTCGAAAAGGCCGGCAAAGGTGGGGAGTTTTCCCTGCTCCCGGGCAGGCCCCCATGAATTTTTTGGTTTGGAAGAAGAGCGCGAATGCTCTAACTACACCTCGGCGGTGGGCATTGTTTGCCCGGGGTGGTTTTTTTGAATTCGACCATTTTGGCCCGCCCGGTCCCGAGCGCTCGCCTCCCTCCTCACAAATTCCTGACAATCTATGGTTTTTTTTCACCGGGCCTTCGAATAATCGGCAGCGAAGGCTGCCAAATGTCTAGTTGCGACGGAATCAAGCTCAAAAGATGCGGGATACCGACCAAACGGGTGCACCCCCTATCTCGATGGAGAACTTTCGTGGAAAAAATAGGGGCGCAGGGGCATGCGGAAGTAAGCCACATTCAATTCGGACTTGGGGATGGGTTTGAAGGGGGTGAGCAGGTGGAGGGAATCGCGGCGATGTTCCTGGATGCGCTGCCAGTTGTCGGTCACCAACAGGCTGCGGGCGCTGTCGGGGTGCAACAGGCTGGTTTTCAACAAGGTGGAAAAGGGAAGCCCCCATTCCATGATGAGGGTGTCGGCCGGGGTGGCATCCTTGGAGAGGACCAACCCACAATAGCGGCCGGGGGGCAAAGTGTTCAGCTGGCGCTGAGCCCAGTGCGTGCGCCGTTCAAAAGTCCGATGGTTGGCTCCAATGGCCCAGAGGCGCATGGCCAAAACACACCCCACCACCAACGCCCACCCCCTCCCCGGAAATTTGGGCACCACCTCGAAGAAAAGAGGTACCGCCACCAACAAGGCCAACGGCAAATAGGTCACCTCCGCATAAAAACGATAAGGGCTCAATGGGTCGGCAATGTGATAGAGGAGCAAATAACCCACAGCCGTTCCCCAAACCCACAGCAGCTTCAAATACTCCCTTCCGCGAAGGAGGAAAACGCTGACCCCTGCCAGCAACAGGGCCCACACCCAGTAATGATGCAGCAAGCGCTCCCCGAAAATGCGGTGCGCCGGCAGGGTGTGCAGCTGGGGCCAATACGCCGCAAGATGCCGATTGAAGTCCTCCTGCTTCATCACCTCGTACCAGTTGGTGAAAAACGCGGACTTCAGGGCCACGATCGCGACCATCAACAGCAGCAAAACCAGATACCTCCGATGCCGCAAAGAGGGGTAAAGCAGCCCGAAATACCCCCAGAGGAACAAGAAAAAAATGAAGGTGAGCTTGTGAGCGAAGGCGACGGTGAGCAGCAGTAGCCCCCCAACTGCAAACACCCGCCCCGGCAACCCGGGGTGCCGCAAAACCAAAGCATGGACCAAAATCAGCAGGGCGATGCCGAGGTAATATTCGCTCTGAATGTGGTAGAACGTATCCAAACCCAACAGCGTCAGGTAGAAAATGAGGGTCCAACCCAGCGCCTCGTTCCTCCAGCGGTGAAACACCAGCCAAAACACCCCCAGAAAGAAAAGACCGTAGCTGAGCGAATACAGCAGCATCACCCCCTTCAGGGGGGCATGAAGCACGACGGCCGCAAAGGGTAACACTTGCGGCAAGGCAGTGACGAACCGGTAGTGATAGATTTGGATGGACTCCTCATTGACGAGGTGGAAAAGCTGAAAGGCCCCATCGAGAAACAGGGCGCGTTCCTGGTAGAAGAGCACGCAAAACAAGAGGTACACGCCCCAGAAAGCCCACGCCAGCCAACGGGGCACGGGCAGCAGGAAATTTTCGGGCATTGGGCGAGCCATGGATGGAGGTCTGTGGAACGCACCCCCCTCAGTCCACATATTCGACGATGCGCAAAAAGCGCAGGCCCACCGTCAATTCAAAGGTGATGTTGCGGATGATCTTTTCCTGAATCGTTCGGGTGGTGCCGCGGAAGGGGTCATAGACGTTGGGAATGGTGGGTTGTTTGTATTGGGCCGCAAAGTCGGGGTTGACGGTAAACTCGACCAATCCGCCCACCAGCTCGGAAAAGGGCAGCTCCAACCCGCCCCCGACCGTCACACCGTAGGTCCACTTTTGCACCAGTTCGGGGACGGGAAAGACCAGGGTGTTGCTTGCTTCGTTCAGGGTTTTGTACTCGTCCAGGTTATTGCTCAGGTTGTAATCCCCCCGGATGCCGAACAGATAATAGAAGCGCCCGTCTCCGGCGGTGCTGAACTTTTGTTTCCCTCCAAGAACGAGGGAGAGGTTGTTGAACAAAAACTTCTGCACGGGCAGCCGGAAGGGCTCCCCCGTAAAGCGGTCGATGAAGTTGCGGTTGCGGATGGCACTTCCCTTGACGTGGTAGCCCAGCTGAGCAAAGACCGAAAAGGCATTGGTGGCCTCCAGAGACTCGATGTAGGCAATGCCGTGGTAGCTGAACAGGGGGTCCCGCTCGAAGGCATTCCACTGTTGCACGCCGATGGTGAGCCCCCCTTTGAGGCCAAAGGCAAAACTCTGGGCCTCAGCGGTGGCCGCCGCCATCAGGCTCAGGAGGACGATCAGCACTTTCTTCATGGGTGTCTTTTTCGGTTCTTTCCGGCAATAACGTGCCAGACTGGTGCACAGGCTGGCAACGATGCAAATGTATCATTTCAGCCGCAGAACCTGCCCCGGCCGAATGAGGTTGGAACTCAGCCCGTTAAGGGCTTTCAACTTCTCCACCGTCAAATTGAAGCGCCGGGAAATGCTGTAAAGAGTATCCCCCCGAATCACGGTGTAGGTTTGGGGGGCGGTTGGAGGCGGGTTGGGGGTGGTGGGTTCGTCCAGCGGCGTTCCCTCATCGAAGGGGTCCTCGGGAGGGGTGGCGGGGTCCTGCAC
>CAZBYX010000069.1:0-14817 GCA_964496055.1 uncultured Saprospiraceae bacterium | reverse complement strand
CAAACTCCGAACCCTCCACTCTAAACTTTAAACTCTCCACTCCCTACTCATTCCCCCTCCTTCACCGGTCGGTTTCGGACGTACTTTTCGAGCCACTGGTCGGTTTCCCAGGCCAAGTGCATGAGGGATTCGCGGGCGCGGTAGCCGTGGCTTTCGTAGGGTAACATGACGAGCCGGACGGTGGCGCCGTGGCCTTTCAGGGCGGCGAACATGCGCTCGCTTTGCATGGGGTAGGTGCCGGAGTTGTTGTCGGCCATGCCGTGGACGAGCAGCAGGGGCTCCTTGATTTTGTCGGCAAAGTTGAAGGGCGACATGCGGTAGTAGGTTTCGGGGGCTTCCCACCAGGTGCGTTCCTCGCTCTGGAAGCCGAAGGGGGTGAGGGTGCGGTTGTAGGCGCCGCTGCGGGCGATGCCTGCGGCGAACAGGTCGGTGTGTGCCAGCAGGTTGGCCGTCATGAAAGCGCCGTAACTGTGCCCCCCGATGGCGATGCGTTCGGGGTCGCCCACGCCCCGCTCCGCCAGGACCCGCACGGCGGCCTCGGCGTTCAGCCGCAGTTGCTCCACGAAGGTTTCGTTGGGCTCTTCGTCCCCCTCTCCGATGACGGGCATCGAGACGTTGTGGAACACCGCATAGCCCCGCGCCACCCACAGAATGGGGGAGGAGGGACTGACCCGAATGAACGTATGGGGCGAACCGCTCACCTGGCTGGCGGCCCGGGCGTCTTTGTACTCACGGGGGTAAGCCCACATGAAGACGGGCAGGGGGCCGTCGCGCTCCTTGTCGTAGCCGGCCGGAAGGTAGAGGGTGCCCGTCAGGTCCACCCCGTCGGCCCGCTTGAACTGGATGAACTCTTTGGTCACGCCCTGGAGGGATTCGTAGGGGTTGGGGAAGTGGGTGATTTGGGTGAGGGCGCCGGTGCGCAGGTTGCGCACGAAGTAGTTGGGGGGCTCGTAATTGGCTTCGCGGCGGGTCAGGGCGGTGCCGTTTTCGGGGTCCAGAATGGCGACGGCGTATTCGTAGTAGGGTGCTTCGGAGCGCCACAGGCGGGTGGTTTTGCCGGTGGGCAGGTGGTATTGGTCCACGAAGGGGCGGTCGCCTTCGGGGGAGGCACCGCGCCCGGTGAGGAAGAGGACCTGCCCCTCGTTTTGCATGAGCAAGACCCGACGGCCGGCGGCGTTGGCGACGGTTTCGAAGTCGCCGGGGTCGCTGTAGCGGTCTTCGTACGAGCGGTCGAAGAGGACTTTGGGGGCTGCCTCGGGGTTCCCCGGCGACCAGGCGCGGGTGATGCTGCGGCGGTTCCGCCACCAGCGCTCGTAGGCGATGGCGGTGTGGTCGTTACCCCAGGTGATGCCCGAATAGCGAAGGCTGAAATCGAGCACGGGGCGGGCTTCCCCTTGGAAGGGGGCATCGAGCAGGAAGAGCCGGTCGCGTACAGCGGCCTCGCGTTTGGGGTCGCCGCCGTCCTGGGCTTCCACCCAGTGGAGGGTGGCGGGGGCGTCGGCCCGCCAGCCGATGTTGCGGGGCCCCAGGCGAACGGCGTTGAAGCCTTTGGGCAGGCTTTCGGCTACGGGCAGCTCCGCGATGGTGCGCACGGGCTTGCCCGAGCGGTCGTACACCCGCGCCGCATAGGCAAAGCGGTACCAGGGCACGATGTAGGAGAAGGGGCGCCGGAGGGCTTCCACCAGGACGTAGCGCCCGTCGGGGGAAATGTCCATATCCGAAACGATGCCCCGCACGCCGAAGGGCCGGGTGTTGACTTCGAGGCCCACCACGCTCAGCTCAGCCCGGGTGTAGTATTCGAAGAGGCTTTCGTCGTAGGGATTTTTCAGCAGGTCCTGGTAGGTGCGCACGGGAGCCGCCACCCCCTCGTTGGACTGAACGACCGGGCCGGCGGGAACGGCGGGCTTTTCAGGGGGGGCGCCGCGGTCGGCGGGCAGGTGTTTGAGCACCAGAGCGCGCCCGTCGGGGAACCAGGCATAGGCGCGCCCCAGGGCGTCGTTGACGGGGAGCTCCGTCAGGCGGCGGGCGGTATTGGAAGCCACCTCGACGACCCAGAGCTCGATTCCGTCGCTGCGCGTGTGGAGGAAAGCGATGTGCTGCCCGTCGGGCGACCAGCTCACCTCCGTAATGTGCGGCTGGGCGGGCAATCCCTGCACGGGCTTGCTCACACCCCCTTCCACCCTCTGCAGCGCCAGACCCACGTAGGGGCGGCTCCGGCTGGGGCCGTTCGTCCGGGGGTCGATGCGCAGGCCCGCCAGGCGCAGCTCCTCCCGCCCCAGCTCTTCGATGGAAGGGAGGCCCTGCGGCTCAAGGATCAACAACAGGCTCCGGTCGGGGCTCAAACTCACCGAAGGGGTCGGAGGGGCGTCGATGAGCTCGGCCAACTCTTTCGGGGGCATCTTGTATTCGGTGGGTTCCTGGGCAGGAAGGGCCGCCATCCAAAGCCAGGCGAGGAGAAAGGTCAAGGTGCGCATGGGGCGAGGATTTCGATGAAAAAATGCGGTACGACGCACCAAATTTAACCCGCCCATCCAAACCGCCAAGCCGGACGACGGACCTCAGAGTAGTAAATTCTTCCTAAACCTTACCTTCGCACCGCCCTGCAGTTTGAGGATTCGAGGATTCGAGGATTCGAGGATTCGAGGATTTGAAGTGGGGGTTTGGGGGCGAATTAATTGAAACACATTATCTCTCATCACAAAATCACTTCCATGAATCTCAACCCCTATCTCATTTTCGACGGCAAGTGCCGCGAAGCTTTCGAATTCTACGCGCAGGTCTTCGGCAGCAAGATTGACATGATTTCCACCTTCGGGGAGGCCCCGCCCGAGATGCAGGTGCCCGAAGGGGAGAAGGACAAGGTCATGCACGTGTCCATGCAAGTGGGCTCCACCACCCTGATGGGCAGCGACAAGTTCGGCAACGATCCGTCGGGCTTCCGCCCCGGCAACAACGTGCACGTCTCCGTCAATGTGGAGGACGCCGATCGGGCCCGCCAAATCTTTGAAGGCCTGGCCCAGGGGGGCACCGTCACCATGCCCATGAACGAAACCTTCTGGGGCGCCCTGTTCGGCATGGCCGTGGATCGCTTCGGCATCCACTGGATGGTCAATTGCGACCTGCACAAAAAGTAAGCAGCCTACGCGGGTCAACGGTTTGAGGATTTAAGGAAGCCGTCCGCGCAAGCCCTCTGAGGAGCCGAGGATTGAGTCCACTGCAAAAAGGGTTGTGGGCCTGAAGTTTAAAGTTTATTTCTTTGGTTATCAATGATTTATCCAAATCCTCGATTCCTCAAATCCTCGATTCCTCAAGGTTTGAGGTTTTGAACCGCAAAAAAACGCAGCAGGCGACGCAGAAAGCTCCACCCGAGCAACGACGGCCGGGTGCACCTCTCCGGTGCGCCCGACCTTGTCGCCACGGTAGATCATCGATGATCCCCCTATGGCATTCTCATCACGGACCCATGGTAGCCCCATCGTCTCCTCCCTTCACAAACACTTAACCCCTGCTTAACCGACAGGTAAGGGGGACGGGTCACCTTTGCCGGCGATTTGATTCACCGACAAAAAACGACCCGCTTATGAAAACCCTCCTTTACTCCCTTTGCCTTCTTCTGCCGGCCGGAGTGCTGAACGCACAGGAAACCATCACCATCAAAGACGAAGACCTGCAAGGCGGCCAAACTTACACCTGGACGAAAGACAACGTGTACCAGCTCGACGGCTTCGTTTACCTCGAAGAGGGCGGCGTACTGAACATCGAAGCCGGAACCCTCATAAAGGGAAAGGAAGTGCCTTCGACCACCGACTTGGCATCCACCCTCATCATCGCGCGTGGAGCGAAAATCTATGCGGAAGGGACCCCCGAAGAGCCCATCGTATTCACCAGCGAGCTGTACGACCCCAACGACAACTTTCTGACGGTGAACGACCGCGGCCTTTGGGGCGGAGTCATCATCCTGGGCAAGGCCCGCATTGCCGACGAGGTTTCTGAAGTGGCAGTCGAGGGGCTGCCCGTGGACGACCCCCGCGCCCTGTTCGGCGGCACGGATGACAACGACGATTCGGGTGTGCTGCGCTACGTATCCATCCGGCATGGGGGCGCCGAGCTGGAGCCCGGCGAGGAAATCAACGGCCTGACCCTGGGCGCCGTGGGCAGTGGCACCGTCATCGAACACGTGGAGGTGCTTGCCAACGACGACGATGGCATCGAGTTTTTCGGCGGCACCGTCAATGTCCGCTTTGCCGCGGTGGCCTTCTGCGGCGACGATGCCTTTGACTGGGACACCGGCTACCGCGGGAAGGGCCAATTCTGGTTCGCCCTGCAAGGCGATGACGCCGCCGACAACGGTGGCGAGCTCGACGGCGCCAAACCCGACGACAACGAACCCCACAGCGAACCCACCATCTTCAACGCCACCTTCATCGGAGCAGGACTGAATGCCGCCGCCGACATCAAGAACACCCATGCCCTGCTGATGCGCGACGGCACAGGCGGCCACTTCGCCAACTCCATCTTCACCGATTTCAACAAATGGGCACTGCAGGTGGAAGACCGCGCCACGGGCCTCGACTCCTACATGCGCCTGCAAAACGGCATGATTTCCTTCAAAAACAACCTCTGGTGGAACTTCGGCGAAGGCAGCATGCTGACCAACTGCGACAACGATAACAGCATCCTCGTCGCCACCGAAGACGCCGAAGACCCCTCCTGCCAGGCACTGGTGAACCACCTGGCCGATAACGGGAACGAACTGGCCGACCCACAACTCCGCGGCATCTCCCGCGCCGAAAACGGGGGGCTCGACCCGCGCCCAACCCCCGACGGACCCGCCACCCAAAACCTCGCCGCCTATCCCAACGACGGCTTCTTCTACGAGGTGCCCTACAAAGGTGCCTTCGACCCCAACAACTCCTGCATTTGGATTCAAAACTGGACCGCCCTGGACGAGTACGGCGTGCTGGCCCCTTCTTTTTCCTGTCTGACCGCCACCGCCGAAGTGAGCAGCGACGGCTTCATCCTGGCCCAGAACAGCCCCAACCCCGTGCGCGGCGAAACAGCTATCGAATTCACTCTGCCCCGTGCCGCCGTAGTCTCCCTCGAAGTGTTCGACCTGAACGGCCGTCCCATCGCGCGCCTGTTGTCGAATGAAACCCTCGGAGCGGGCGTCCACCACGTACGCTTCGACACCGCCCCCCTGCCTGCCGGGCTGTATCGTTTCAGCCTCCTCACCGAAGACGTGGTTCTCACGCGCGCAATGGTGGTTTACAAATAATTAATCCTGCATTAACGGGGCGATAAACGCCCCCCGATACCTTCGCACCGGTTTTGAGGCGCTCCCGAGGGGGTTCTCAAAGCCGGTTTTTTCGTCCTGTATGGGCGATGGAAAAATCGGAGACCCTCCCGGGTTTTTCCCTCCCCGAACAAATCCACATCACATGAAAAAGGCGAGCTTTCCTTTTATGATTCTTCTGCTTTCGATGGCCTATGGTTTGGATGTTTGGGCGCAAGAGGGAGTGATTCGCGGACGAATGCTCGATGCCGCCACCGGCGAACCCCTGATGTTTGCCAACATCCTGGTCGTTGGCACCAACCCACCCCTCGGAACCGAAACCGACATGGACGGGAGCTACGAACTCCGCCTCCCGCCCGGAACCTACGACCTGCGCGCATCCTACGTAGGCTACCAAGACCAACTCATCACAGAGATTCGGCTCGAAGCAGGTGGGGTGGAAGTGCTCGATATCGCGCTGAAAGATGCCGGCGTTCAGCTGGAAGAAGTGGTCATCGCCGCCGAGCGCTTCGACCACACGGAGGTGGCCTTGCTGACCCTGCAGAAAAAAGCCCTCACCGTGCAAGACGGCATCTCCGCCCGTGAAATCAACCGCTACGGAGCAAGCAACGTGGCCGAATCCATGAAGCGGGTGACGGGCGCTTCCATAGTGGATGGTAGGTTCATCTTCATTCGGGGCCTGGGCGACCGCTACTCCAACGCCCAATTGAACGGACTGACCTTGCCCAGTACCGATCCCTACCGAAACAGCGTCCACCTCGATCTCATCCCCGCCGATTTCCTCGACAACGTCATTGCCGCCAAGACCTTCACCCCCGATCAGCCTGGCAACTTCGCCGGCGGAAACGTCAACATTGCCACCCAAAACTTCCCCGAGCGCTTCACCTTCAAGGCTTCCATCGGCCTCTCTTACAACACGCAGAGCTCCTTCCGCGACGACTTTCTCAGCTACGAAGGAGGCTCCACCGACTGGCTCGGCTTTGACGACGGCAGCCGCGCCATCCCCTCCCTGCTCACCGACCCCGCCGTCCTTTCCGAGTTGACCTCCAGCATCCACCTGCGCGCCCGAAGCGATGAAAACCTGGCCGACCTGCTCAACCGCTCCATCAAATCCCTCAGCCCCCAACTCGCCCCCACCACCTCTCGCTCCTTCATGGACCACGGCGCCTCCATCAGCCTGGGCAACCAATTCCTTTTGGGGAGCAATCCGCTCGGCCTGCTCGTCGGGTTCAATTTCAACAAGTCATATAACTTTTACGACGGAGGCTCTTTCCAAAACTGGGAATTGCCCGGCCCAGGTGCCGAAGCCCTCAATCAGGATCGCGACCTCGTCCTCCAACATGCCAATGAAAACCCGGAAGTGGGGGGCTTTTTCAACCTATCCTACAAAATCGCAGGCACGCACAAACTGAGCTATACCGCCCTCTACAACCACAACGCCGACAAAGCCGCCACCGAGCTCAGCGGCCCTTTCCCGCTCATTCTTTCGGGGGGTGAGCTGGAATCGCGCGCGCTGTTGTTCAAAGAGCGTGGGCTTTTCAGCCAGCAAGTGCGCGGCGAGCACCTCCTCCACCCTGAAAGCGGCATCAAGTTCGAGTGGGGAGCTTCACACGTTCGCAGCGAGCAGGAGGAACCCAACCTCCGTTTCTTCGCCAATTCGCGCACGGTCAACTCGGACGGCAGCTCATCCTGTGTCATCGATCAAAGCGAGTTCCCGCTGCCCTTTTATTACTGGCGCGACTTGCAAGACGAACAGTGGCTGGCCAAAGCCGACCTGAGCATCCCCTTCCTGCAGACGAAGAGCAAAGCCAACAAGCTCAAATTCGGCGTCCAGTACAGCGACAAGCAGCGCACCTTTCGCGAGTCCCGCTTCCAAATTCAAAACCGCAGCAACGACGCCCAGGACTACGGCTGCGACGCTCAAGCCTACTTCGGCGACGCCAACCGCGGCATCGTCGGCTACGACGAAACCCGAAACCGCTACCTGTTCGGGCTTTACGTCACCAACGAGTTCATTCCCAAGAACAACTACGACGGGTCGGAAAAAATCAGCGCCGCCTACGGCATGGTCACCTACGACATCGGCCGACTCCGCTTCGTGGGGGGCGCCCGGCTGGAACGCACCGAACTTTTAGCCCAAAGCCTCGACACCTCCCGCGCCGTCGGACGCATCCAACAAACCGACCTGCTGCCCTCGCTCAACCTCATCTACCCCCTGACCGACAAGATGAATCTGCGCCTGAGCGCCTCCCGGACCGTCGCCCGCCCCAACATGCGCGAAATCGCCCCCTTCGAATCTTTCGAATTTATCGGCGACTTCAAGCTCTGGGGCAACGAACACCTGCGCCAGACCCGCATCCGAAATTTCGACTTCCGCTGGGAAACCTTCCCCAAACCCGGCGAATTGCTCGCCCTGAGTGCCTACTACAAAGGCTTCGAAAACCCCATCGTCATCGCCTTCATCCCCGAAGCCGCCAACCCCCAAATCCGCTTCGAAAACGTGAACCGCGCCACCGTTTACGGGTTGGAGCTGGAGCTTCGGAAAAACCTCGCATTCCTCCTCCCCCAATTGAAAAAGTTCAAGCTCGCCGCCAACTTCTCCCTCATTCGCTCCGACGTGGACATGCCCGCCACCGAAGCCGCCGCCACCCGCGAGCTCAACCCCGAAAAAGGAACCAGCCGCCCCCTTTTCGGGCAATCCGAGTTTTTGCTCAACACCGCCCTCAACTATCAGAACCCGGAACGCGGGATCGACGCCCTGCTAACCCTGAACGTTTTCGGCGAGCGCCTGGCCATCAACTCCTTCGTGGACCCCGACGTCTTCGAACAACCCCGACCCGAACTCGATTTCACCTTTTCCAAACGCCTCAACGAACGCTTCTCCCTGAAATTCAGAGCTAAAAACCTTCTCAACTCGGACACCCAAACCACTATGGAGTACCGCGACGTCCAGTACAGCATCCTGCAATACCGCCGCGGGCGCAGCTTCGGGCTGTCGTTTAGCTATGAGATTTGATTGACCGCTGAACCAGATGGCCCGTGAAATCTCGACCCGTGATGCGTGCATGAGGATTTGAGGAAGCTGCCTGCTCGGGCCGACGCTTTGAGGATGCGAGGATATGAAGACCTGACGGGGCGGTGTGGGAGGGAGTGTGTTTGAACCACCAGGGAAGCAGAAAAGACCACAGAAGGCACTTTACGGTCAAGCCAGCTTGCCCGTCCAAAAACCCTCATCCCAATCTCCCGATCGTGTGCCCAATATGAACCTCTTGCACGCCCATTGCGAACAAACCGTCCACCATGAACGAAAAACGCCCCGATATGGGGCGTTTTTCGTTTGGGCCAAAGAAGGGCGAGGGCGGTCAGTTGTGGTAGGCCGCGTTGTGGGTGAGGGGGGCGCCACAGAGCGGGCAAGAGCCCTGTGCGCCGGCTCCACCGCCGCAATTGGCGCTGCAGACGTAGTGCCATTCGCCGGCGGCATTTTTCTCGGCGGAAGGGGTGGGGGGTGTCTGGGTGGGGTTGATCTGCGTGGCCGGTTGTTGCTGGTTGTGGAAAGCCTGGTTGTGCACGTAGGCGGTACCACAAACCGGGCATACGCCCTGGGAGTCGCCGCCGCTGCCTTCGCAATTGTTCGGGCAGATGTAGTGATGGACGACGCCCGTAGCAGAGGCAGCCGGAGCGGCCGGCGTGGCAGGGGTGGCGGCAGGGTTATTGGCGGGCGGGGCCGGGGTATTGGCTTCCACTTCCTGACGGGCCTTGTCGCGCACTTCGTTGTCCTGGCTGCCACAGGCCCAGATTCCAAGGGCGGCAAAGCCCAAAATCAGCATTGCAAGGATCGAATGTACCTTCATGAAAAAAACATTTGAACGGATGGATAATGGCCAAAGGTAGGCAAATCCCGCGCCGAAGCCAGCCTTCCACCTGAAAAGCAGAGCCCCGCCGAAGGAGCCCCTGCAGCGAATCACCGGGGCAGGATGGTGCCGTCCTCCTCGAAGCGCAGGGGCGTGTCGGGGAAGTCGCTGCGGGTCAATTCGATGAGTTTGCGGAAGGCCCGGCGTTGGGGGTCGGGTTTGGGGCCGTGGGTTTTCTGCTGGTAGATGGAGAGCACTTCGGCGCGGGCGAAGCGCCCATCCGGATGGAGGTGGAGCTTCAGGGCCGGGGCGATGCCGGCGGCGCCCCGCAGGTTGAAGCGCCCGTAGGTGCAGAAGTTGCCCAGGCTGTAGGCGATGAAGCGGTCTTTGTAGAGCTCCACGGCGCGCGTGACGTGGGGGCCGTGCCCGAAGACCACATCGGCCCCCGCATCGATGACGGCATGGGCAAAGGCGTGGACGTCGCCGCGGTTCTCCCCGTAATACGTTTCGGTTCGTTTGGGCACGTGCTGGTTTTTCTCGCCTTCGGCGCCGCCGTGAAAGGAAACCACGACGATATCGCACTGGGCGGCCAGCTTCTCCACGATGGCACGGGCATAGGGGAGGTTGCGGATGTCGCAGGTGCCCCGGTTGGGGGCGAAAGCGCAAAAGCCGATGCGCTTGCCGGCCCGTTCGATGATGGCGCTCTCGTCGGTTCCGGCCAGACCGGCGTAGGCGATGCCTGCGGCGTCGAGCACTTCTTTGGTTTTGCGGCGCCCTTCGGGGCCGAAATCCCCGCTGTGGTTGTTGGCCAGGCTCAGCAGGTCGAAGCCAGCCTCGACGAAGTGTTGGACATACCTTTCCGGGGAACGGAAGGCATAGCAAAGGGCGGGGTTCTTGCAGCGTTTGGGGGTTCCGCCTTCATCGAGCAGCGTGCCTTCCAGATTGCCGAAGGTCACGTCGGCATCGCGCAGCCAGGCAGCTACCTCGACCAGCAAATCCTTGCCGTCATTGGGGGGGAGGTAGGAGGGCGAGGGGTAATTCGTGCCCAGCATCAGGTCGCCCACCCCCACGATGCGCAGCAGGGGCGCATCAGCGGTTTCCTGGGCATGCAGGCCGAAACTCAACAGCAGGATGAAAAAAAGACTCCCGAAGAAGCGGGAGTCTTTCCCGGTAAGGTGTGCTACCATAAGGTTTATGGTGCTTGAATGGTGGTGATTCAATCGAAGGATTGGTTGGCCACTTCCGCCATGCGCACCAGCTCGGCGTATTCTTCGGGCGTCAGGCCGTCCATGACGTAGTGGATGGGGTTCACTTTCTTGCCTTTGTAGTGCACTTCGTAGTGGCAATGGGGGGCGGTGGAGGTACCCGTACTGCCCACCACGCCGATTTGCTGCCCTTTCTTCACGCGCTGCCCCACCTTCACGTCGATGCGCTGCATGTGCCCGTAGAGGGTCTTGTAGCCGTAGCCGTGGTCGATGACCACGTGATTGCCGTAGCCGGTGCGCTTGCGTTCCACCTTGACGACCACCCCGTCGCCGGTAGCTTGGATGGGCGTTCCACGGGGGGCGGTGAAGTCGATGCCCGTGTGCATCTTGCGCACCTTGTAAATGGGGTGGATGCGATAGCCGAAACCACTCAGCAGCTTGACGTCCCGCGCCAGCTTGTCGCTACGCACCGGCTTGATGGAAGGAATGGACGCCAACATCTTCTCCTTTTCGCGAGCCTTCTTTTCGATTTCCTCCAGGGAGCGGGATTGCAGCACCAATTGCCGCTTCAGGCGGTCCACTTTCTGCTGGATTTCCGCCAGCAATTTCCCCGAATTCGGGTAGGAAAGCAGCTCGGCATAGCGCTCGTGCCCCCCTACACCCCCTTCCCAAACACTCTCATCCATGGGGTCCATCTCCAAGACCATGCGGTGCACCAGGCGGTCGCGTTCGTGCAGGTTGGCCAGAGCCTTGTCCATCAGGTTGTAGCTCTGCTCCAACTCCGCGTATTTGGCCTTCATGTGTTCGATTTCCCGCAGCAACATTTGCTCACGGGGAGAGGGGAAGAATTTCCAGATGAGAAGGGTGAAAACAATCCCCGCCACCAACACTGCACAGACGAACCCGAAGATACGTAGCAGGCGTTCCTTCCAACTCAGCTCGACCTTTTCGTAGCGTAGGGTTTGCGTATTGTAAACGTAAGTTTCCCGTTTCATACAGTGCTCCAGGTTGTAAGCCAAAAAACCCTAATTTTGCCCCCTTCCCGGCGCAAGTGCTCTTGCCGGAGCAGGCCTTAGGGCTTGATTATCAACGCTTTCCCTTCCTTCGAGTGGTCAAAATTAGCGCCTCGCCGCTAATTGGCAAAAATTTTCACCGAAAAAAACAACGCGTTGACAACGAAACAAATAAACAAAATCTCGAATATTTAATGGGCATTCGGTCTTTTTAATTCATTTCAAATTGATTCGAAACAGGCCCCGAAAGGGTAACCCCACAAAAATCACCCTCGAACGCAAAACGAAAAAATTCATTCCGCCGAATCCTGTGACAGGACACACCCTCCCTCAGCCCCTCCCCACCGGTTTGGTTTTTCGGGGGCGGTTGGAGGAGGGGGTTCGAGGAACGGGCTGGGGTTTTTCCCGAGTTCTTTTTTCCCCGAATCCACCTTTCTGGAAGGGCGCTCCGGCACCCTTTACTTTCGCCACAACGACCCGAATATGATGTACGCAAAAGAAATCCGTCGGCAGTTTCTCGATTTCTTTGCCGCCCGGGGGCACAAAATCGTCCCTTCCGCCCCCATCGTGAACAAGGATGACCCCACCCTCATGTTCACCAATGCGGGCATGAACCAGTTCAAGGACTACTTCCTGGGCAACAAGCCCCCCGAAGCGCCCCGCATCGCCGACACCCAGAAGTGCCTGCGCGTCAGTGGCAAACACAACGACCTGGAGGAAGTGGGCCGCGACGGCTACCACCACACCATGTTCGAAATGCTCGGCAACTGGTCCTTCGGCGACTACTTCAAGGAGGAAGCCATTGCCTGGGCCTGGGAGCTGCTCGTGGATGTGTACGGCCTCGACCCCGGACGCCTCTACGCCACCGTCTTCCGGGGCGAGCCCGCCGAAGGCCTGGAACCCGACCGCGAAGCCGCCGACATCTGGAAGCGCTTCCTGCCCGAAGACCGCATCCTCTTCTTCGACAAGAAGGATAACTTCTGGGAAATGGGCGACACCGGGCCCTGCGGCCCCTGCTCCGAAATCCACATCGACCTGCGCAGCGACGACGAGCGCGCCCAAACCCCCGGCCACACCCTCGTCAACGCCGACCACCCCCGCGTCATCGAAATCTGGAACCTGGTCTTCATCCAGTTCAACCGCAAGGCCTCCGGCGAGCTGGAAGCCCTGCCCGCCCGCCACGTGGACACCGGCATGGGCTTCGAACGCCTCTGCATGGCCCTGCAGGGCAAGACTTCCAACTACGAGACGGACGTCTTCACCCCCATCCTCACGTTCATCGAAAACGAATCGGGCAAGAAGTACACGAACAGCTACGCCCCCGATGCCATGAGCGACATCGCCATGCGCGTGGTGGCCGACCACGTGCGCGCCGTGGCCTTCACCATCGCCGACGGGCAACTGCCCGGCAACACGGGCGCCGGCTACGTCATCCGCCGCATCCTGCGCCGCGCCGTGCGCTACTACTATTCCTTCCTCGACATCAAACAGCCCTTCCTCTGGCGCATCGTGCCCCTGCTGGCGGAGGAATTCCGCGACGTCTTCCCCGAACTGGCTGCCCAGGAGGAGCAGGTCTGCAAAATCGTCCAGGCCGAAGAGCGCGCCTTCCTGCACACCCTCGAACGCGGCCTGCAGCGCTTCGAAGCCCTCGAAGTGCAGGACGGCCGCATCCGCGGCGAAGATGCCTTCGAACTCTACGACACCTATGGCTTCCCCATTGACCTGACCCGCCTCATGGCCCAGGAAAAAGGCTGGACCGTGGACGAAGCGGGCTTCGAAGCCGCCCTCCAGCGACAGAAAGAACGCGCCCGCGCCGCCGCCAAACGCGAGGTCGGCGACTGGACCGTCCTGCGCGACGAAGACGAGGTCCTCTTCGTGGGCTACGACACCCTCCGGGTCGAGGGCGCCCGCGTGCTCAAGCACCGCATCGTCAAGACCAAGAAAGGGCAGCAGTTTCAGGTCGTGCTCGACCAGACCCCCTTCTACGGGGAAAGCGGCGGCCAAAGAGGCGACACCGGCTGGCTCAGCTTCGGCGGGGAAAAAATCCGCGTCCTCGACACCCTGAAGGAAAACGAGCTCATCATCCACCTGCTGGAGCGCTTCCCCGAAGACCTGAGCGGGCCCGTCCTGGCCGAGGTGGACGCCGCCAAACGCCAGGCCGTGTCCTGCAACCACTCCGCCACCCACCTGATGCACGCCGCCCTGCACCGCGTCCTGGGCGAGCACGCCCTCCAGAAAGGTCAGGACGTGGACAGCCAGCGCCTGCGCTTCGACTTCTCCCACTTCCAGAAAATCACGGACGAGGAGCTGGAAGCCATCGAAGCCCTGGTCAACGAAAAAATCCGCCAGAACATCCCCCTCGAAGAAGAGCGCAACGTGCCCATCGAGGAAGCCCGGGCCTCCGGCGCCCTGATGCTCTTCGGCGAGAAATACGGCGAGCGGGTGCGCGTCATCACCTTCGACCGCAACTTCAGCCGGGAGCTCTGCGGCGGCACGCACGTGCGCGCCACGGGCGAAATCGGCTTCTTCAAAATCGTCTCCGAAACGGGGGTGGCCGCCGGGGTGCGCCGCATCGAAGCCATCACCGCCCTGAACGCCGAGCGCTGGCTGCGCGAACAACTCCACGAGCTGCAGCAGGTGCGCGCCGCCTTCAACAACACCACCACCCCGGCCAAACAGGTCGCCGCCCTGGTGGAAGAGAACAAGACCCTGAAAAAAGAGGTGGAAAAACTGCTGGCCCAGCAGGCCGCCGCCCTGAAAGGCGAGCTGAAAAACCGCGTCGAAATCCTCGGCGACATCAACTTCCTCGCCGCCCGCGTGCCCCTGCACGACGGCAACGCCCTCAAGTCCCTCGCCTATCAGCTCGAAAAAGAGCTCGGCAATGCCGTCATCGTCTTCGGTGCCGAAATCAAGGGCAAGCCCCAGCTCCTGGTGGCCATCAGCCGCAACCTGACGGAAAACGGCCGCGGCCTCCACGCCGGCAACATGGTGCGCGAGCTGGCCAAGGAAATCAAGGGTGGCGGCGGCGGCCAACCCTTCTTCGCCACCGCCGGCGGCAAAGACCTCGGCGGACTGGAAAAAGCCCTTCAAAAAGCAAGGGAATTGCTGTGACGGTGGGGGCACTATGGGGAAAAACCCTGAAACAGGTGGAAATAAATTGACCCTTACCCGCGCCCTCTACTGTAAAATCGTAAAACTGTAAAACCGTAAAATCGAAGGGAGGGTGTGCGGTGAGAGGGGGGGCAAGACAAAGAAACAAATGGAAATATCTGGAGACAAATGGAAATAGTGTCGGCGTGACTTCGAGTCACGCCGACACTTGGTAGAAGAGGTTTCAGGGTCTCACGGTCTCAAGGTCTCATGGTGCGGGATGGGAAAAGACACTGAAACAGGTGGAAATAAATGGAGACACATAGAAATAAATTGTCCCCAACCCACACCCCCCTCCCATCCTG
>CAZBYX010000068.1:10709-14821 GCA_964496055.1 uncultured Saprospiraceae bacterium | reverse complement strand
ACCCACACCAATTATTTCCATTTGTCTCAATGTATTTCCACGTGTTTCAATCCCACACCCTACACCTCAAACCACCCATCGCAAACCCATCGTAGACCAACCGTGAACCCATTGCAAACCCACACCAATTATTTCCATTTGTTTCGATGTGTGTCCATTTGTCTCCACCCGGTCCTCCCCACTCCCCCACCCCACTCTAAACGCTCAACTCGAAAAACTCTCAACTGAAAAAACAAACCCGACCCATGAAATTCTACGTCAACCCGAGCCCGGAGACCTGGGCCGAACTCATCCGACGCCCCTCGAAGGAAGGGGCTGAATGGACCGCTGCCGTCGAAGCCATCCTGCGAGAGGTGCGGGAGGGAGGGGATGGGGCCTTGCGGCGCCTCACCCGGCGATTCGACGGGGTGGCCTTGGAGGAGTTGCGCGTTCCCCGCGAAGAAATTCAGTCGGCGGCGGAAGCGCTGCCGGTCGAATTGATGGAAGCCATCGGGGAGGCGCTGGCCAATTTGCGGCGCTTCCACGCCGCCCAGATTCAGCCCCGCATGGAGGTGGAGACCATGCCGGGTGTGCGGTGCTGGCGCAAGAGTGTGCCCATCGAGCGGGTGGGATTGTACGTGCCGGGTGGTTCGGCACCGCTTTTTTCCACCGTGCTCATGCTGGGGGTGCCGGCCATGCTGGCGGGCTGCCCGGAGGTGGTGTTGTGCACCCCGCCGGACCGGACCGGCAAGGTGCATCCGGCCATCCTTTTTACCGCGGGGCTGTTGGGCATCGAGCGGGTGTTTCGCATCGGAGGGGCGCAAGCCATCGCCGCGCTGGCTTACGGAACGGAAAGCATCCCCCGGGTGGACAAAATCTTCGGGCCCGGGAATGCCTACGTGACCCGCGCCAAGCAGCTCGTCCAGTTGGAGGGTACGGCCATCGACATGCCCGCCGGCCCTTCGGAGGTGCTCGTCTTGGCCGACGACAGCGCCGAGCCGGCTTTCGTCGCCGCCGACCTCCTCTCGCAAGCCGAACACGGGCCCGACAGTCAGGTGGTTCTCGTCAGCCTGGATGCCTCCCTCCCCGAACGGGTGCAGCAGGAAATCGAACGCCGACTGGAAGCCCTGCCCCGGGCCTCCATTGCCCGTCAGGCCCTCGAAAACAGCCTGACCGTCCACTTCGACGAGGTGGAGCAAGCCCTCGCTTTCTCCAACGCCTACGCCCCCGAACACCTCCTGCTCCAAACCCGCGACCCCCAAACCCTGGCCGAAAAAGTTCGTCAGGCGGGCTCGGTTTTCCTCGGCCCTTTCAGCCCCGAAAGTGTGGGGGACTACGCCTCCGGCACCAACCACACCCTGCCCACCAACGGTTTTGCCCGCGCTTATTCGGGGCTGTCGGTGGACGATTTCGTCCGCAAAATCACCTTCCAACAGCTCAGTGCCGAGGGCTTGCAAAACATCGCCTCCGTGGTGGAAGTCATGGCCGAAGCCGAAAACCTCCAGGGCCATGCCGAAGCCGTGCGCGTTCGGCGGGCCTTCCTCGAACGAGAGGGCCAAGCCGCCCTGCAAACCGACGACGATGCGCCAACTCGATGACTTGGTTCGCCCCAACATTCGGAAGCTCCAGCCCTACCGCTCGGCCCGGGATGAGTTCAGCGGCCCGGGGCGCGTTTTCCTCGACGCCAACGAAAGCCCCTTCGGCACAGGGCTGAACCGCTACCCCGACCCCCTGCAACGCGAGCTGAAAGAAGCCATCGCCCACCTCAAGGGGGTACCCCCCGAACGCATCTTCCTGGGCAATGGAAGCGACGAGGTCATTGACCTGCTGTTCCGCATCTTTTGCGAGCCCGGACAAGACCGCGCCATCGTTCTGCCGCCGACCTATGGCATGTACGGGGTGTGTGCGGGGGTGGCGGGGGTGGAAGTGCTGGAAGTCCCCCTCCGCCCGGATTTCCAGCCCCAGGTGGAGGCGATTCTCGGAGCCGCCGATGAACGGGCCAAGCTCCTCTTCCTGTGCAGTCCCAACAACCCCAGCGGCAACGACCTGCAGGAAGACGCCCTGCGGCAATTGCTGGGCACCTTTCCGGGCATCGTGGTGGTGGACGAAGCCTACATCGACTTCTCCGACCGTCCCTCCTGCATCCACTGGCTGGAACGATACCCCAACCTGGTCGTCCTGCAAACTTTTTCCAAAGCCTGGGGCTTGGCGGGCATCCGTCTGGGCATGGCTTTCGCCGGCGAGCCCCTCATCGCATTGCTGAACAAAGTGAAGCCCCCCTACAACGTCAACCGCCTGACCCAGCAGGCGGCTCTCGAGGCGTTGCGCCGGCCTCAAATCGTTCGGCAAAACATCCAAACCCTCCTGCGGGAGCGGGCACGCCTGCGCGATGCGCTGGGGCATTACCCATTCGTCGAAAAGGTATTCCCCTCCGATGCGAACTTCCTGCTGGTGCGCGTACGCGATGCCGACGGGCTTTACGCCCACCTACTGGAGCGGGGCATCGTGGTACGGAATCGCTCGCGGCAGCTTCACTGCGCGGGCTGCCTGCGCATCACGGTGGGCACCTCGGAGGAGAACACCGCCCTGCTGAAAGCCCTCGACGAATGGAAAAGCTGAAAGCCCGAACCCAAACCCGCCCCGCCCAAGGGCGCCGAGTTGCGTATATTTGCTGCCCTTTTCGGGCCATAGCCCGGTAATCAAAATCCGACCCGCATGTTCGATACCCTGACCGACAGGCTGGACAAGGCCTTCATGAGCCTCAAGGGAAACCGACGCCTCACCGAGCTCAACATCGCCGAATCCATCAAAGAGATTCGCCGGGCCCTCGTCTCCGCCGACGTGAACTATGCCATCGCCAAAGAATTCACCGAGAAAGTCAAGGAAAAAGCCCTGGGCACCGAAAACGTGCTCAAGGCCGTGCGCCCCGGCGAGCTGATGGTGAAAATCGTGCAAGACGAATTGACCAGCCTCATGGGCGGTCAGCAGGTCGGCATCGACCTGTCGGGCAATCCCTCCGTCGTGCTCATCGCGGGGCTGCAGGGTTCCGGTAAAACCACCTTCAGCGCCAAACTGGCTCACCACCTGAAGACCAAGCGCAAAAAACAGCCCCTCCTGGTCGCCTGCGACGTGTACCGCCCCGCCGCCATCGATCAGCTGACCGTGCTGGGCGAGCAAATCAAGGTGCCCGTTTACAAAGAGCCCGAGAACAAAAACCCCGTCGAAATCGCCCTGCGCGCCATCGCCCATGCCCAGGACCACGGCTTCGACGTCGTCATCGTGGACACCGCCGGACGCCTCGCCATCGACGAGGAGATGATGACCGAAATCCGAAACATCAAACAGGCCGTCCAGCCCAACGAAACCCTCTTCGTGGTGGACTCCATGACCGGGCAAGACGCCGTCAACACCGCTCAAGCCTTCAACGAAGTCATCGACTACGACGGCGTGGTGCTCACCAAACTCGACGGGGACACCCGCGGCGGGGCCGCCCTGTCCATCAAATACACCGTCGGCAAGCCCATCAAGTTCGTCAGCATGGGCGAAAAGATGGACACCCTCGACGTCTTCTACCCCGACCGCATGGCCCAGCGCATCCTCGGCATGGGCGACATCGTCAGCCTGGTGGAAAAAGCCCAGGAACAGTTCGACGAAGCCGAAGCCAAGCGCCTGGAAAAGAAAATCCGCAAAAACAAGTTCGACTTCAACGATTTCCTGGGGCAAATCCGCCAGATTAAAAAAATGGGGGACTTGAAAAGCCTCGTCAGTATGATTCCCGGCGTGGGAAAAATGATGAAGAACCTGGACTTCGACGAAAAGCACCTCGGCCGGGTGGAAGCCATCATCTACTCCATGACCCCCGAAGAGCGCGCCCACCCCGAAATCCTGAACATGAGCCGCAAAAAGCGCATCGCCCGCGGCTGCGGCCAAGACCTCCATCAAATCAACATGTTCATCAAGCAGTTCGACCAGATGCGCAAGATGATGCACAAAATCAGCAAGATGGAGGCCGCCCAGGCCGGCAGCACCGCAACGGCCGGCAAAAAACTCAGCCGCATCCAACGTAAAGGCCTGCGCAAGAAACGCAAGTTCCGCTAACGAAAAAGCCCCCGGAATCCGGGGGCTTTTTCGTT
>CAZBYX010000068.1:0-10609 GCA_964496055.1 uncultured Saprospiraceae bacterium | reverse complement strand
TGGAACTCCTCCAGGGTCATTTGGCGGTATCCTTTCGGCACGTCGAAATCGGAGGACTGGACGGAAGCCAAGACCTCCGTGGCGGTCAGGGTCACGCTGATGCCGAAGGGCGTCTCGATGATGTACTCCAGGGGGAAGCCCTCGAAGCCTTCGATGCTTTGGGCGAAGAGGTTGTTCTTGGGCTTGATTTTCTTGGTCACGTAAAAGGCCAGCTCCACCCCGTTTTCCGGGCGAACGACCGCCTTGCAGCACTTGTAGCCCGCAATTTTCTTCTTGTCCTTCTTGTGGTAGGTCACCTGAAGCTTGGACTGCTCCGCCAGGTTGCCCTGGGCGAAACTCATGGGGGAAGGCAAATTGTCGCCCAAGCCCGTCAACTGGATTTTCTGCCCCATGAGGTCGAGCAAAAGGGCCGGATTCTTCGGGTCCGCAGCATTGGTAATGGTTTGCACCTGAACCAGCCCGCCCATCAGGCTGAACACCATTCGGGAAAGGTCGTCCAGGAAATAGAGCTCCAGCTCGCTGCCCTTGAGCATGGCCACCTCCGGCGACTCGCTGTCGATGTCGGTGATTTCATACTTGACCACCCCTTTGGTGATCTTCTTCTGCGCCCAGGAAACTTGGCCCGCCAACAAAAGGACAGCCAGGGCAAGGAAAAATTTTCGAAGGAAACTCATGTTGATTTGGATTGAAATTGAGAGTTGAGAGTCGAGAGTCGAGAGTCGAGAGTGTAGAGTTGGGTAGGGGTTTGAGGTTTGAGGTTTGAGGGTGAAGGGTGGGAGTTTGGGGTTTGGGGGCTCAGTATCGCCACTCGTCGAGGAATTTGACGAAGATTTTGGAGAGGTTTTGGGCATCGGGCATGCCGCGGTGGTGTTCGCCGGAGAAGTCGAAGCCTTCGGCTTCGACGGCGTAGCGCAGGCCGCGGCGTTTGCGCAGGCGTCGGAGTTCGTGGTATTGCTGTTTGAGATTGAGGAAGGGATCGAGCCAGGCATCGTCGAGGTCGTGGAGGTGGCAATCCTGGCGCAGGATACGCTGGTCGAAGCTGCCCCAGGAGCAGAGCCAGTACTCTTCGTCGTACACGCCGGCCCATTCCTTGAAAGCTTCGATGACGGCGGGGAATCTGGCGCTGCGGTCGAGGTCTTCCTGGCGGATGTTGGTCAGTTGGCGGCAGTAGAGCGAAAGGAAAGGGTGCAGAGTGGGTCGAATGAGGCGGTTGAACTCCCCCAGCACTTCGCCGAATCGCGTCATCTTGACCGCTCCGATTTCGATGGTTTCCTGAGTCATATTCGGGGGCTTGCCCTCCCAACAGGTTGCTTCGATATCCAGGATGATGAAATTCATGGGTCGGGTTGCTGCGCGGAACGGTGCAGACTTAACGCTGCAATCGTTCCACAAGTTTTTTCAACTCGGCGATTTCGCGGTGCAGGGCTTCGACCTGCCGTTCCAGGCCGCGGTTGTTGTCCACGGTCATTTCGTCCACGAAGATGGCATTGGCAAGGGACATGCCGAAGATGCCCCCCAACAGGACGATGGCGATGAAGTACACGCGCGCAAAGGCGGCCAGCCAGTCGCTGTCCGTGTTGCGGGCGATGGCCAGCGGTATTTCGTTCCAGCCCTCGATGGTGAACATCTGAAAGATTGAATACGAAGCCAGCAGGGGGTTGCCGAAGTATTCGGGCACCACGTCCCGAAAGAAATGGCAGGTGAACAAGGCCAGAACGAAGTTCAAAAAAAACAGCGCCAGCAGGACGAACAGCGAGGCTTTCAGGGCGCGCCCCAACCCCTCCAAAATCTTGGCCACGTGCGGCACGAAGCGCAGGAACCGAATCAGGCGGACGAGGCGGAAGAGCCGCAACAACACCACCATGGAGGTATCGGGCAGGGGCAACAGGTGCAAAAACAGTGAGGGAACGCTGGCAGCCACGATGACGAAATCGAATCGGTTCCAGGGGTCGGAAAAGTAACCCTGCCTGCCCAAAGCCCGGATTTTGACCACCGCCTCCACCAGATAGAGCAGGATGAAAGACTCCTCCACCAGGGCCAGGAAAGTATTGTTCTCCAGCGAGGGAAAGTAAAGCAGGAAAATGATGACGGCGTTCAGGGCGATGGCCGCCATCATGTTCATTTCATTGAGGAAGAACCGTCGGAACATGGTTGGGGAACGGTTTATTCGGTGAGGGGGCTGGGTTCGGGTCGGAGGTGGGTTTTGGGCCTGCCCGGGCGCAGGTGCTCCGGCCAATGGATGCACTTGTCGAGCCCGTAATTTTCCAGGCGGTTGTGGTAGAAGTAGAGCAGCTTGAAGTTCTCGCTGACCAGCTCTCCTTTGGGGGTGAAGATGAGCGGTTTTTCGGGATGATAGACGCCGAGGTTGCGTACACCGTTCTTGATGAGCAGGTCCACCTCAAAGTGAATTTGGCGCGACAGCTTGATGCGGCCGCGGCTTTCCATTTCCAGCAGTTTGGCTTTCAGTTGAGCCACCACCTCCCGCATCAGCTCCATGGGGAAGACGTAGTCTTCGGGGGGCAGGCGCAGCACGCCGAAGATGTCGAGGCGGGGATGTTGAAATTTCAGGATGTTGAATGCGGCGAAGGCCACCAGGTGGCTGGTCAGCACGATGTTTTCCTTGTGGTAGCGCTCGACGATGCGTTTGGCCAGCAAGCGGGTGTATTCCGCTTCGCGCTGCAGGTCGGTGGTGATTTCGCCCCGGCTCATGAAGTATTCGCGCACTTCGAGGGGCCGCCCGAAGCGGTCGTAGCTTCGGCCTTCCGCATCGACGAAGTTGCCCAGGACGTCCATGGGCTTGCCGAAGGAGAGGGTGATTTCGCTGGGCTGGGAGAAGAAGTTCCAGGCGAATTTCATCAGCTTGCGGAAGCTGTAGAATTCGTCGCGCACTTTGAGGTAGCGCTCCTTGCCGATGCGGCGCAGGTGCTGCTCGATGAGGAATTGCGCCTCCAGCACCACGTGATAGCTGATGATGAGCGGCACGATGAACACCTTGCGGTCCTCCCCTTTCTGGTACAATTCGCGCTGGGCTTCCACGGTGGTGCCCAGCAGGCCCAGTTTCAGCTTCGTTTCCAGAGCACCGGAGCGCGAGCGAGTGCCTCCGGGGAAGAACAGGCTGTTCGTCCCCTTTTGGATGGCCAGGTTGGACATGGTTTTGAGGGTCTCCAGGTAGATGGGGTTTTTCTTGCGGCGGTCCACCCGATAGGCGCCGAGGCGGTTCATGAAGTAGGCGGTGTAGCCCGTGTTGTAGAGGTTGAGCCCGGCGCCGTAGAGGAAGGAGGGCAGCCCCACGATGCGGTCGAGGGCGTAGCCGATGAGGATGGAATCAAGGTTGCTGAAGTGGGTGGGGACGATGACCACCGTCCCTTTGGTGATGAGGCTGCGCACCAATTCGATTTCGCCGCGCGTCAGCAGGCGCTCGTACACGTGATAGCGCGTGCCGTAAATGCGCTTCAGGTTGCGCCCGGCCGCCGTGTTCAGCAGGCGGTTGAAGAACATCGTCAGGAAGCGCCGCGCGAACAAAAAGGTGGGAATGCGGAAGGTGCCCACGATTTCCTCCGAGTAGCGGTGCACGATTTGTTGCAACAACCCCTCGTGCAAGGCGCGCACTTTTTCGGGGGGGTCGTCCAGATCATAGGACACGAGTTTCTTGCGGATGCGGCGCCAATAGAGGCGTTCGTTCGGGGGGTCCACTTTCCAGGGCTCCTCCCGGATGCGGATGCGCTCCAGGTAGATGGTTTTGGCCAGCAGGTCTTCCAGATCCTCGCCGTGTTTGTTCAACAGGCGCCGGCAGGTGAAGGCATCGATTTCCTGGATGAACCGGGAACGTTGTTGGTGCAGCTTGTAGATGGGCCAATCCTCGATGTTCGGGATGACGTGGGGGTATATTTTCGAGCTTTCTCCCATGAGTCGTTACTTGATATCAAACCCGGCCTCCAATGGAGGTTCACTTCTTGCGGGGCACGGGCTGAAAGGTGGCGTTCACCTCCCGGATAAAGTTAAGGACTTCCTCCCGGCCGGCCTTCGTCGTGGCGGAGGTGATGAATTCCCGGGGCAAAGCCGACCAATAGCGCAACAGTTCCTCCCGGAAGCGGGCGACGTTCTGTTCCAGTTGGTGTTTTTTCAGGCGGTCCGTCTTGGTGTAGGCCAACACGAAGGGAATCTGCAGTTCACCCAGTCGGTTGATGAACAGGATGTCGCTTTCCTGGGGCGGCACATTGGCATCGATGAGCACGAAAGCACACTGGAGGGTGGGGCGTTGCTCCAGGTAGCTCCAAATCATGCGCTGCCAGCTCAGGCGGGCCTTCTTCGAAATGCGGGCGTAGCCGTAGCCCGGCAAGTCCACCAGGTACCAGGCCTCTTCCACCAGAAAGAAGTTGAGCATCTGCGTCTTGCCCGGTTTCTGGGAAACCTTCGCCAAATCCTTCCGCCCCGTCAGCATGTTGATCAGGCTGGATTTGCCCACGTTGGAGCGCCCGATGAAGGCATACTCCGGCAGCCGGGGCGCAGGGCAACGCTCCTCCGAAGGGAAACTGCCGACGAATTTGGCCTCCGAGACGTACATTCGCTGTTCCTGAAGGGATGAAGGGGGAGGAATCGTTGATTTCGGACGAATCGAGAGATGCCCCCCGGCTCCAAAGTTAAGCCAATTGCGAAGATGCCCCTTTCCCGTCGGCATACAACCCCCACCCCACCCTCGCGCCACCTTAGTTTCTGAAAGTGCTCCTGCATGATATCCAAAGCGAAAATGACGGAAACCGAACTCGTTCAGGCCTGCCTCGAAAACGACCGCCTGGCACAGCGCCTGCTTTACGACCGCTACAAGAAAGCCATGTACACCCTGGCTTACCGCATCACGGGGCAGTTCGAGGAGGCCGAAGACGTCTTGCAGGAGGCCTTTTTGAAAGTCTTCCGCGGCCTGCCCTCCTTCCGGGGGGATTCGACCCTGGGCGCCTGGATCAAAACCATCGTGGTGCGCACCGCCTACAGCCGCCTGCGGAAGAACAAAATCTGGTTCGAACCCATCGAAAACGCCGACCCCGAACAACTCCTCGACTGGGGCGATTTCCTGCAGGCCGAGTATTTGGAAAAAGCCATCCTGAGCCTGCCCGACGGCTACCGCACCGTGTTCGTGCTCATCGAAGTGGAAGGGTATTCCCACCAGGAGGTGGCCGAAGCTCTCGGCATTTCGGTGGGCACCTCCAAGTCGCAGCTCTTTTACGCCAAACGGCGCCTGCGGGAAATGCTCCGGGGGATTCGTTGAATGCCAAACTTCGAAAGATGAAAGAAAAAAACCGCCAAACCCTGAAAGATGCCCTGCGCCGCCTGCCCGGCTACGAACCCGGGGAAAGGGTTTGGGCGCGCATCGAGGGGGAGTTGGAGCGCGAGAGCCGGGAAGCCCCCCTGCGCCAGGCCCTGCAGGAGCTCCCGGAATACGAACCGCCCGAGCGGGTTTGGGATTCCATCCAACGCCGCCTGGACGAACGCCCCCGCCGCCGGTGGCTTTCCGGGGCCCGCCTCCGCGTTGCCGCGGCGGCGGCCTTGCTCATCCTGGGGGTTTGGGCTCTGATGCCCTACCTGCCCTCCAGGAACACCCCCGAACTCCACTACGCCACCGAAACGGTGGACCCGGCCCTGCTCCAACTCGACTGGGAAGAGGACCAGGAAGCCTTCGAAGCCTGGAAAGCCCTGTGCCGCGAAAAACTCGCCACCTGCCGACAACCCGAAGTACTCGAGCTGCAAAACGAACTGCAGGAGCTCGAAGAAGCCCGCCGGGCCTTGCGCCAAGCCCTCGGGCAATACGGGACCGACCTGCAACTCATCGCCCAGATGCGCCACATCGAATTGCAGCGCACCGAAGTCCTGAAAGAAATCATCGAAAAACTCATCTGAGCCCCGATGACCGCTTCTAAATCGCATTCGCTCATGAAAACAACCGCATCGCTCTGCCTGCTGACCGCCTTCCTGGTGATGTCGTTCCCCAATGCCAGGGCTCAGCTCACCCTTCAGGTGGTCAGCAAAACCATCGAAAAGACCTTCCCCTATCAATCGGGCTACGAGGTCAACATCGAAGGGGAGAAAGCCGAAATCCAGGTCCAAACCTGGGACAAGGACGAAGTCCGCGTTCAGGTGGAAATCATCGCCCGCCACCCCGAACGCCGCCGCGCCGAAAAAGACCTCGAGGCCATGGTTTTTTCCTCCGACCAGCACGGGCGCAACCTCTACTTTCGCAACTACATCCGTGCCCCGGAAGGGCAGCCCCAACCCGAATCCGACCTCAAGGCGCTCTACACCATCACCCTGCCGGCCGACTGCCCCGTCTATCTGAAAAACCACTTCGGCGTGACCAACGTCTCAAACCTCACCAATGCCCTGCGCGTTCAGGGGGAATTCAGCAAAATCTGGCTGGAGAACCTGCGCGGCACCATCGGCGTCAACAGCCGCTTCGGAGACATCGAAGGGCGCTTCATCGACGGCGACGTCACCCTCAACACCCGCCGCTCCAACATCACCCTGCACGAAATCCGCGGCCGCTGGAACATCACTGCCCATTACGGCCTCATCAAACTCTTCACCGACCCCAACGAAAACCTCGTCAGCCTCAACATCGACGCCCAAAAAGCCGACGTCTATTTCTTCGACCCCCGCCCCAACGCCTACGGCTACATGCTCACCGCCCATTACGGCAACATCACCGTTCCCAACGACCTGAAATTCAACTTCCTCGAAAACACCCAGCAGGTGAAGAAAGCCATCTTCAGCTCCCGCATGATGAACGGCTCCATCTCCATCAAAATCTCCTTCGGGGACATCATCATCCGGCACCCCTGAAATTTCCAGATAGGAAAAACGGCAAACCGGCAAATCGTAAAATCGTAAAACTGTAAAACTGTGAAATCGAAGGGAGGGTGTGGGGTTTGACGTGTGAGTTTGTTTGAACCGCAGTGTAAACAGAGTACAAACTGAGGAAACAGAACCCGCGCCCCCACCCCCCCCACCCAACGAACAACCAACAACGAACAACGATCAACGTCACGTCGTCACGTCGTCACGATTTAACGATTTGACGATTTTACAATTTTACACCTTCCCATCACCCGCTCACGCATCCACTTCCCAGCCTTTGGTTCTTTCGACGGCTTTTTTCCAGCCCCCGTAGAGTTGGTTGCGGCGCTCGGCGTCCATTTGAGGCAGGAAGGTCTGGTCGATTTTCCAGTTGCCTGCAATGTCTTCGCGAGACCAGAACCCCGTGCCCAAACCCGCCAGGTAAGCGGCCCCCAGGGCGGTGGTTTCGATGATTTGGGGGCGTTCGACGGGGGTGTCGAGGATGTCGGCCTGGAATTGCATCAGGAGGTTGTTGGCACAGGCGCCGCCGTCCACCCGGAGGGATTGGAGGGGCACGCCGGCGTCTTTCTTCATGGCATCGAGCACGTCGCGGGTTTGGTAGGCCAGGGATTCGAGGGTGGCGCGCACCAGGTGGGCTTTGGTGGTGCCGCGCGTCAGGCCGAAGATGGCGCCCCGGGCGTACATATCCCAGTGGGGGGCGCCGAGGCCGGCGAAGGCGGGCACCACGTACACCCCGCCCGTGTCGGGCACCTTCATGGCGTAGAACTCCGAGTCGGGGGATTCGTCGATGATTTTCAGCCCGTCGCGCAGCCACTGGATGGCAGCCCCGGCGATGAAGACGCTGCCCTCGAGGGCGTAGTGCACCTCGCCGTCCAGCCCCCAGGCGATGGTGGTTACCAGGCCGGCCTCGGAGGTCACGGGTTCGGTGCCGGTGTTCAGCAGCATGAAACAGCCGGTGCCATAGGTGTTTTTGGCCATGCCGGGTTCGAGGCAGGCCTGGCCGAAGAGGGCCGCCTGCTGGTCGCCCGCCATGCCGGCGATGGGGATTTCCGCTCCGAACAAGTCGGCGGTGGTGTGCCCGTAAACCGCGCTGGAAGGCTGTACGTCGGGCAGCATGGCATGAGGAATGCCCAGGGTTTGCAGCAGGTGGCTGTCCCAGGTCAGTGTGCGGATGTTGTAGAGCATGGTCCGCGAGGCATTCGAATGGTCCGTGACGTGGACGCGCCCCCCCGTGAGCTTCCACACCAGCCAGGAATCGATGGTGCCGAACAACAGCTCACCGCGCCGGGCACGTTCCCGGGCCCCTTCCACCTGGTCGAGCAGCCATTTGACTTTGGTGCCCGAAAAATAGGCGTCGATGACCAGGCCGGTGTTCACGCGGACGTAGTGCTCGTAGCCTTCGGCTTTGAGCTCGTCGCAGATGGAGGCGGTGCGCCGGTCCTGCCAGACGATGGCGTTGTGGATGGGGCGGCCCGTGTCCTTTTCCCACACGACGGTGGTCTCCCGCTGGTTGGTGATGCCGATGGCGGCCACCTGCCGGGCGTCGATGCCGTTGTTGTGCAATACGGCCTGCGCCACCCGCAATTGGGATTCCCAAATTTCCAGGGGGTCGTGTTCCACCCACCCGGGTTTGGGGAAAATCTGCCGGAATTCCTGTTGCTCCACGGCGAACAGGTTGCCTTCCCGGTCGAAAAGGATGGCCCGGGAGGAGGTGGTGCCCTGGTCCAGGGCGAGGATGTAGCTGGGTTTCATGTGTCTTGTCTTGAAAGGTGATTGGACCGCTCGTTATTCGGCGGCGCTAAAAATAAAAAGATGTCCGTGCGGCCCGAATGCTCCCCCTCCCGGAATGGCGCGAAGGGGAAAAGAATGGGCGGCGTGTCGGCTCAAACGCGCATCTTTTTGCTTCTTTGCGGGTTATTGGAGGGTATTTTCATTCTCCGTACGAAACGCCAAACCCATGAAAGAAGCCGGCACCGACGCCCCCCCCCTTCCGGCCGTGCAGGTTCGAGGCATCCCTTTCGAGGAAGTGCCCCAGTTTTCCAAACGCGACCGCGCCTACGTGAGTGGAGACCCCGCCCTGCGGCCCTTCTACAAGTACCCCTTCGAGCTGGAAGCTTTCGCCCAGGCCATCGAGGACAAGAAGCGGCAGCCCGTCAATCGGGAGCTCCTCGTCGAGGTGCTCCTGGAGCAACTCAAGGGGCTGGAAGAAGCCCCGGCCGTAGCGGCGAACGTTCAGCTGCTGAAGGAAGGGCGCACCTTCACGGTGGTCACCGCACATCAGCCCTGCCTGTTCACGGGCCCGCTGTACTACGTGGTGAAAATTTTTTCGACCCTGCACCTGGCGGCCGCCCTGCAACGGCACTACCCCGACTACCGCTTCGTACCCGTTTTCGTCAGCGGTTCGGAAGACCACGACTTCGAGGAAATCAACCACGCCTATGTCTTCGGCAAGGAGCTGCGATGGGAAGCCCCCGCCGGCGGCCCCGTCGGCAAGCTGCCCACCCACACCCTGAAGGGGGTCCTGCAACAGCTGGAGGAAATTCTGGGCCAGAGCGAGTCTGCCCAACGCATCTTCCAGCGCATCGCCCACACCCACACCGCCCACCCCACCTACGGCCGCGCCGTGCAGGCCTTCGTCCACAGCCTTTTCAAGGATTTCGGGCTCGTCGTGCTGGACATGAGCCACCCGAAGCTCAAAGCCGCTTTCGCGCCGCTCATCGAGGAAGAAATTTTCCAACAGCCCTCCCACCGCCTCATCGAATCGACGGTGCGGGAACTGGAAGCGGCCGGGTTTCAAGAGCAAGCCCATCCGCGGGAAATCAACTTCTTCTACCTGCCCGACGGCCGCCGCGAACGCATCGTGGAGGAAAACGGCACCTTTCACGTTCTCAACACCGAGCTGCGCTTCAGCCCCGCGGAAATGAAAGCCGAAATCGCCGCCCACCCCGAACGCTTCAGCCCCAACGTCGTCATGCGCCCCATCTACCAGGAGTTCGCATTGCCCAACCTGGCCTACATCGGCGGCGGGGGCGAGCTGGCTTACTGGATGGAACGCAAACGCCAGTTCGAACACTTCGGGGTGAACTTCCCCATGCTGGTGCGGCGCAATTCCCTCCTCTGGATCGACCGCACCCAACATCGCCGCATGCGCAAACTGGGCCTGACGCCCCGCGACCTCCTGCTCGACACCGAAACCCTCGTCAAGCAGTACTTGGCCCGTCACGCCGTACACGAAATCTCCCTGGCTGAAGAAAAAGCCGAGCTCCGACGCCTCTTCGAAGCCATCGCCCGCAAAGCCGCCGCCCTGGACACCGGCCTCGAAAAAGGAGTGTGGGCCGAACACGCCCGCCAGCTCAAAAGCCTCGAACACCTGGAAACCAAGCTGGTGCGCGCCGAAAAACAACGCCACGAAACCGCCCTGAATCAACTGCGCAACCTGAAAGAAAAGCTCTTCCCCGGCAACGGCCTGCAGGAACGCCGCGAGAATTTCCTCTCCCTCTTCACCCGCTACGGGGAAGCCTTCTTCGACCTCCTCTTCCTTACCCTCGACCCCTTCCGCAAAGAGCTCCTCGTTTTCGAAGACGAAGGATAAGTACCATCCGCGGCGGGGGTAAACCCCCGAAATGGTAAAATCGTAAAACTGTAAAACCGTGAAATCGAAGGGAGGATTAGATATAGAAACAAATTGAAATAGGTGGAGACAAATGGAAATAGTGTCGGCGTGACTCGAAGTCACGCCGACACTACTACGAGGCTGCGCTTG